>CATISA010000033.1 GCA_949529445.1 Alphaproteobacteria bacterium UBA4588 | reverse complement strand
GCGTTGGCAGGGGTTCTAGATGTGAATACTTTGCCACTTGTTTCAATTGATTTTAATCATAATGCCCATTCTGCCGTAGCTGACCTTACCCAGACACAAGTTCAGGATGAACGATTTGTGAGAATTATGGGCTGGTATGACAATGAATGGGGTTTTGCAAACCGCATGGTTGATACCGCTGCCTATATGGCACAGCTGTAATGCTCGTGTGTGCGATGAAAAGGAGTACCTAAACAATGAAGCTGAACGGAAATGCCATCAAGCCCGGAAATGTTATTGAGCATAAGTCTCGGCTATGGGTTGCAGTAAAAACCAGCCATGTAAAGCCAGGCAAAGGCGGTGCGTTTGCGCAGATTGAACTCCGCGATATCCGTGATGGCACAAAGCTGAATGAACGATTTCGCGCGACAGAATCAGTTGAGCGCGTCATCTTAGATGAAGCACAATGCACCTATCTTTATGCTGAAGGTGATACGCATATCTTTATGCATGGCGAAACCTATGAGCAAATCAGTATTTTAGCTGAAATGGTCGGAGAGCCAGCAGCCTACCTTCAAGACGGTATGTCAGTCACCCTGATGAGCCATGAGGGCGAGCCCATTTCAGTCTCTCTTCCAGAGCAGGTAAGCGTAACTGTGGTAGAAGCAGATGCAGTTGTCAAAGGCCAGACTGCCTCATCATCATTCAAGCCAGCTATTGTAGATAATGGACTGCGCGTCATGGTGCCGCCTCATATTGAGGCAGGTACACGTATCGTCGTCAAAACTGAAGATTCCGCTTATGTGGAACGAGCAAAGGATTAACCTGATATGGCAGGACGTTCAGCACTGATCAATGTAATGCATAAAGCATCGCAGTCAGCCTCGCGCCGCATGATGCGTGATTTCGGAGAAGTAGAAAATCTGCAGGTCAGTCGGAAAGGCGCTGCTGACTTTGTGTCTCAGGCAGATATCACAGCTGAACGCACATTGCGTGAAGAGCTTGAAAAAGCGCGTCCTGATTACGGTTTTATTATGGAAGAAGGCGGAAAAGTTGCCGGCGCTCACCCCGACTCTCCTGTCTGGATAATCGACCCTATTGATGGCACGACAAACTTTCTTCACGGCATTCCCCATTTTGCAATCTCGCTTGCGGTAATGGAAAAAAGCAGACTTCTTGCCGGAACGATCTTTGATCCGGCTCGCAATGAATTCTTTTATGCCGAAGCAGGCAAAGGTGCCTTTTTGAATGATAGACGCATGCGTGTGTCTGGCAGACGCACATTGCCAGAAAGTCTATTTGCTACCGGCATTCCGTTTTTAGGGCACGGTACAGATGAAACAGATATACAATTTCTAGCTGAGCTAAAAACCGTTATGCAAGCCTCTTCGGGCGTGCGCAGAATGGGCGCCGCCAGCCTTGATCTTGCCTGGGTGGCTGCTGGCCGCTATGAAGGGTTCTGGGAGCGGGGCTTGAATATCTGGGACATTGCGGCCGGTGTTATTCTGGTGCGCGAAGCCGGTGGGTTTGTGTCTGATTTTGCCGCGCGTGATAAGTCTCTTGAATCAGGTGATGTTGTTGCAGCCAATGCGCCAATCCATGTGCCGCTTCTAAAATTACTCCGCAGCGC
>CATISA010000032.1 GCA_949529445.1 Alphaproteobacteria bacterium UBA4588 | reverse complement strand
AGAGGCAAAACCGTCCTGCAACCGGCTTTTCACCATGGCCACATTGCCAATTTCAAGGTTCGACATATTATTTTGTGCTTTTTCAACCATGTTACTGCGCGTTTCAACGGCAATCACCGCAGCCGCGAGAAATGACATGATAGCTGCACCATATCCTGTGCCTGAACCGATTGTTAAAACATTGCAATTGCTGCTGATTTCAAGCGCCTGTATCATACGGGACATAACCATAGCTTCTAAAATGAAGCGACCACCTGTCAAGTGGATATCTTCATCCAGATATGCAATATCCTGCATTTGCTTGGTAACAAATTGTTCGCGCGGGACAGCTGAAAACGCCGCGATAACACGGTCATCAATCACCTTGTTTGGGCGAATCTGGCTATCGACCATTGCTTTGCGCAACGTTGCAAAATGCATATCATTCATGTCGCATAACCTCTTACAGGAGTGTTTTTGTAGCCTACCTGTGTAACCTGAGTGTTACCTGTCCATCTATAGAGTTGAATGAGACCAAAGCGACACGCAGACACACTGCTATGGAGACAGGTTATATCGGCAATTAAAATCATGATCAATCAAAGAAACCTAGTTTTGGCATCAAGCTAATGTCTGCGTCCTTTTTTCCCTAAAAGACTGTCTATCAACACCAGACAGATTATAACACCGTGAAAACTGTCTTTTTATTGACAGATTAAGTTATCCTCCCTTAGTAACTACACTATCGCTTGTGCAGTGTTCTCGAAAACCTTTTTGATGGCCCGGTGGCAGAGTGGTTATGCAGCGGTTTGCAAAACCGTGTACATCGGTTCAATTCCGGTCCGGGCCTCCACCTTTATTCAATCTGCACATGTCATGTGCTCCGTTTCTTAGGTCTTTCATTTATTGTGCCTTATCTAACTCTTAGTCCAGCGCAATTAGCACGACGCGGCGTTATCGAAGCGATAAATGTGCCTGGCTTTGCTCTTTGCTCTACGCTGATTGGGTTTGGCGCCATTGCGCGCGAGGCTGGTTTTGATATCTGGATGACAACCACAACAACATTACTGGTGTTTGGCATGCCAGGTCAGGTTGCAATGGCAAGCCTTTATGCAGGTGGCGCCTCGTTACTATTAATCTTTATTGCTGTCAGTCTGGCTAATTTGCGGATGATGCTAATGGTTATTTCTGGTTCTGATTTGCTCAACCTTCCGCAACATAATCTACCGTTCTGGAAACGTATTTTGCTGATGCAAGCCATGGCAATAACCGGCTGGGCGCAAATAGGGTTTAAACAGGATATCATCGCGCCAAACGACCTGTTGCACTATTATAAGGGTTTTGCCTCTGCAATTTATGTCTTTGCCATGTCTGGAACTATTATTGGGTTTTATCTAGAAAATCTAATCCCGGATCATGTGTTACGCATCGTGATTTTTGTTACCCCGCTTTATCTGCTTCTGCTCATTATAAATGCAAAACAAACAACCAACAAACTAGCGGTTGTGATTGGCGGGACATCATGTCCCCTGCTCTACCCATTGGCAGGTGACTGGGCTATTTTGTATGCAGGGTTTATCGGCGGGACACTGAGCGCTTTTATCGTTCGTTATGCTTCCATACGAACAGATAAGGAAAGTTCATGAACCCTGATAGTTCCTTATTCGGCATATCTGAGATGTGGGTAGCTGTTATACTTGCCTTTATCGCTACCTTTATGTGGCGCTTTCTTGGCGTTATGCTTGCAAATAGGATTAAAACAGATAGCTTTTTGATGATATGGATCAATGCCCTTGCCTATGCCATGGTGGCAGGCGTGCTAATGCTTATCCTTGTTTATCCAAGTGGCATTCTGTCAACAACCCCTCTTGATTACCGGCTAGGGGCTCTTTTTGTAGGGCTAATATGTATGCTTATTGCCAAAATTCTCTGGCTTTCTATTCTCGTCGGGATGAGCAGTTTTGCGCTTGCTATGTATCTATTCTAACAGAAATATGCTGCAAAACCGATCATCAGATTTTTGATATCACGCCTCACAATTTGTAATGAGAACTTCTCTAACAGGCTTTCGGCCATTTGCTTTGCTATTTATTGCCCGGCTTGCCGAAACTTCGATTATCCTAAACCCCTGATATAATGAGAATATTTTGTCTGTATATGAATTTGAGGCAAGAAAGTGGATGCCCCGCGAATCAATATCTCGTACAGCATTAGCAAGCCTTATTTGGGCATCCATATCAAACCCGCCACCAGCATAGCTAGTAAATGACGAGGTTTCTGATAGTGGGATGTAAGGCGGGTCAAGATAAACAAAATCACCTGTACGGGTTCCCATCAGAGTCTCCTCAAAGCCAGTATTCGTTATCTCAGCAGATTGCAAACAGCGCGCGCAAGCGAGGATTCCGTCTTCATTAACGATCCTTGGGTTTTTGTAACGGCCCATAGGAACATTAAAAAATCCCTTACTATTCACTCTATAAAGTCCGTTAAAGCCTGTTCTATTCAAATAGATAAACCGGCTTGCACGGGCTATTTTACTGAGTGCTAGAAGTCCACCTTCAGTCCTATCAAGAGATCGAATTTCATTATAATATTCAATGTGATAAACATGCTTTTTTAACTCTTTAATGAGCTCATTTGGAGAGGTTTTTATCACAGTGTAGCAATTAACAAGTTCTTTATTAATATCATTAAGAAGCGCTTTTTCAGGAGCAAGATGAAAGAAGACAGCTGCCCCACCCATGAACGGTTCGACATATCTTTCGATCCTCTGTGGTATCAAACATTGGATCTCAGGAAGCAACTGTCGCTTACCTCCTACCCATTTAAGAAATGGCTTTACTGACATGGTCGCCAGCATAATGTTGCTATCGCTCCGTTGCAAAGGGGGCAGCCAAAATTTTTCATACCCTATCTATTGCTGAAATAACGATTGACGAATTGGTTTAATCAGAGCGAACTCTCACTAATAGTCCTTTCTTTTTATTGTGATAACGTCGCATGAATACCCTTTTAGCAATATCAGCTCTACTGTTTACTATTTTTCTGATGCAGGCAGGCTCGGGCGCGCTGGGGCCTCTGGACGCTCTTTCTGCGATTGAAATGGGCTTTACCAGCACTCAAATTGGCTCTATTGGTGGCGCCCATTTTGTGGGGTTCATCATTGGATGTATCATTTCACCTGCTCTTGTAAAACGGGTAGGTCATGCACGGGCTTATGGTGTTGTTGCCAGTCTTGCTATTATGGCTGTCATTCTTCATCCGGTTCTGCCGTATTTCTGGGCATGGCTCATGCTTCGTATTTTCAACGGCATTGCGATAGCAGGTTCCTTTACAGCGATAGAAAGCTGGCTAAATGCAAAACTAAACAACCAGAATAGAGTCCGATATTTCTCATTTTATCGGACTATTGATATGGTTGGAGGTCTTGTCGCGCAAATCATGATTATTGTGCTGCTGCCAGCCCATTTTGTTTCCTATACGGTGATTGCCGTGCTGATTTGCTTATCGCTTTTGCCGCTTGGTCTTACCCAGTCAGTCCAGCCCCAAATGCCTAAACAGGAAAAATTTCGCCCGCTTTTTGCCTTTCAAATATCGCCCTTGGCTGTCATTGGGGTTGTTATTGTTGGCGCAACATCCTCGGTTATACGGATGATAGGTCCGCTCTTTGCCTATAAAAGTGAGCTGAGCACCACACAAACAGGAGCGTTTCTCGCTCTTTTTGTCGTCGGAGGTGCTGTCGCCTCAATGCCCTTTGGGTTTTTAACAGAACGTTATTCAAACCGGCAAATGCTTGCCACGCTAAGCCTGTTGGCTTTGATATGCTCACTTGCCTTTCGCTTTTTCGGTGATATTACCATTGGCGGCATTCCTTCACTTTTCATTTTAATTTTTATCTTCGGTGCGTCAACAATGCCGCTCTATTCTTTATGTGCAACACATGCAAACAACCTTACTACACAGCAGGATATGACAGCCCTTAGTGCCTCGCTGATCTTTTTCTTTGCTGGAGGTGCGATTATCTCGCCAGTTCTTGCTGCCGAGCTGATAGATTGGTTTGGCCCTAATGCGATGTTTAGCTATTTTGCAGGTCTGCATGCATTGCTCCTTTTATTTACACTCTACCGATCACGTATCCGTCCTGATGTGCCGACAACCAAAGCCTATATGTATATTCCTCGAACAACCTTGTTTATTGCCAAGACCATCCGTACACTGCGGTCACGCAAACAATAGACACGTTGTCATACGCAATTTTAATCTATTCCTGGAGAGTTTCATGTCTCGAATGTCTGCTCATTTACTTATGTTGCTGGCAGCTTTTATTTGGGGCACAACCTTCATTGCACAAACAACTGGTATGGAGACAATCGGGCCAATGGGGTTTACAATGGCGCGCTATATAATTGGTGCTATTGCCGTTCTGCCGCTCGCTCTTTATGAAGCGCGCTCTATGAGCCTGATGAGCCATCTAAATGCCTCTCCAAAGCAGATGTGGCAGGCTATCGGGCTTGGCGTTTTGATGTTTGGAGGCATCGGCTTTCAACAGACAGCGCTACAATATACCCAAGTCGCAAATGCAGCCTTCCTAACGGCTCTTTATGTACCTTGTGTTCCGTTATTGGCTTGGCTGATATTTAGGACCCGCATTTTACCTAAGATTTGGATAGGGCTTATGCTGTCTATCGTCGGATCTTATATGCTATCGGGCGGTACAGATGTGCTCTCGCAATGGGGCGATATTCTAGTAATTGCCGGTGCCCTATTCTGGGCAGGGCATATCGTTCTGATTGGTGTGGTCACAAAGACAATAAAAGCCCCCTTTCAGCTCGCCTTTTTGCAGTCAGTTGTATGTGCGGGGCTTGCAGGAATCCTGACCTATAGTTTTGAGAAACCCGATTTTGGGAATTTTCTGCCAGTTATGCCTGAGCTTATTTATGCTGGGTTATTTTCTGTTGGCATTGCCTACACATTGCAACTCGTAGCACAACGCTATGCGAGCGCCACGCTTGCTGCTTTTATTCTCTCGCTTGAAGCAGTGTTTGCGGCATTATCAGGATGGATTATCCTGGGACAGACATTAACGATGCTTGCCCTAATTGGCTGTGCTGCTATCTTTCTTGCCGTTCTTTTGGCAGATACAGCCCAAGAGAAAGACGCATGTTAAAAACGGCGCCTATTCAGCATGATCTTGTTCTTGTTGGCGGCGGCCATGCTACGATCCAAGTGCTTCGTTCGTTTGGCATGAACCCGATTGAAGGGGTACGCCTCACGCTGATCACAGATGTATTGAAAGCGCCTTATTCAGGTATGCTGCCTGGATTTGTTGAGGGTATTTGGTCTGAAGATAACATCATGTTTGATTTAGCTGCCTTATCTGCTTTTGCAGGAGCACGCCTCATTCATTCGGCTATTACTCATATTGATATTGAAGAAAAAATTGTTTTTCTTCAATCTTCTGCACCTGTTTCTTATGACATTATATCACTTAATACTGGCGCTGTTCCAGACAAATCACAGATTGTGGGAGCGCAGGAACATGCCCTCCCCGTAAAGCCAATCTCAGGATTTCTACATAAGCTTCCTATGATTGATAAGACACTAAGTGATATTGCTATTATTGGTGCTGGGGCGGCAGGAAGTGAATTAGCTCTTGCCCTTAAGGCGCGTGTGACAGCATTGGCTCAAAAGCCACATATACACCTTATTGGTCGCGCAGATCATATTCTGCCACGCCATCCTCTCGCCGCATCACGGGTCATGCAACGGGCGTTGGATAAGGCTAAAATTCGGTCTCATCTAGGGTCTGCTGTTACCACAATTGATTCACAGTCTGTGTCGCTTGAGAATGGTGCTGTCATCCAGGCTGATATTTGTCTTATGGTAACAGCCGCTCGTCCAGCAGACTGGGTATCAGGACTTCCCGTTGCCAAAGATGACCGCGGGTTTTTGGCCGTTACTCCCTCTCTACATCTCCCAGATAGACCTGATGTCTTTGCAGCTGGTGATATAGCCTCTGTAATTGGCTATAAGCGAGAAAAAGCTGGTGTATTTGCGGTGCGGGCTGGACCTGTTCTTGTGAATAATCTGAGAGCTGCTTTGACGGGTAAGCCATTCATCAGCTGGCACCCTCAAAAGCGCTATCTAGCGCTTATTGGACTTGCCAACGGGCAGGCTCTTGCGGTACGCGGCTCTCTGGTATCAACGGGGCGGATATGGCTACAGCTGAAACATTGGATAGATAAACGGTTTATGGCAAAATTTTCTGATCTACCACGCATGCAGACAGTGTCGCCGCGTCTGCTCCCTTTACTTGATAACAATGATATAGCTTCTCCTGATGCCAATAATAGCACACTTCCTGAGATGTATTGTACGGGCTGCGGCTCAAAAGCAGAGGCAGGTCTGCTGAGTGCAGCGTTAAAAGAGGCCTTTCAGATAGCGCTATCGCTGGGAGCAAACCCTGCTTATTTTCCGCCAGACGATATATTTTCTGATGCGGCGGATTTGCCGCCTGCTCGCATCAAGAGCGGCCTGATTCAGTCAGTGGATTACCTATCGCAAGCAGTCTCAGACCCTTTTTTATTTGGCAGAATAGCGGCGCTACATGCAATGAGTGATATTTTGGTTGCTGGGGCACAACCCCTAACAGCGCTTGGCGTGGTGATGACGCAGCGTGCTGTGCCCAAAGTTCAGCAACGCGACTTATCACAAATGCTGGCGGGCGCTCTTGTTGAGCTTTCAGCCCATCACTGCCAGCTTTCTGGCGGGCATACCGTCAGCGCAACAGAAGCAGGACTTGGATTTTCAATTATTGGTGAACGGGTTTCATCATCACAACTGCCTACAAGTCGAGATGACATCACACTGATCCTGACCAAGCCTCTTGGTATCGGGATTATTCTTGCAGCTCAGATGCGTGGCCTTGCGCCAGCTGAGGCCCTTGAAGAGGCATATCGAGTAATGGCAACCTCAAACGCGCCGGCAACAGCTATTATAGGCGCATGTCGCGTTGCAGCCATGACAGATGTCACAGGGTTCGGTCTTGCAAGGCATGCACTTAATCTTGCGGCGCGATGTGGATTTTCAGGTGTTCACCTCAGGCTTGATGATATTCCGTTTTTAAATGGCGCCGCACAATTATCTGCCAGCGGTATTGCCTCCAGCCTCAAGGACGGCAATATGCGAGCTGTTCCTGACCAGCACCTTGCTCCTAATCTGGCACCTGAAGAAATATCTATCCTGTTCGACCCGCAAACATCAGGCGGTGTTCTTGCCGCCATTCCCTCGCAAGACGCTGAGACTGTTATCACGGCGCTTACCAGTCCTGAGTGTAGCCTGGTGGCGCGAATTGGCAGTTTCACCAAATCACCAGGGCTGACCCTCTCTTGATTTTCCTCCTTTCCTGCTTAGATTTTAGAATATGAGTGCTCCAATACGTAAAACCCAAAACTGGATGTCTGCTGATTATGATATGGTCATTGATGTTCGCTCGCCGGCTGAATTTGCTGATGACCATATCCCTGGCGCTGTGAATATGCCGGTCATGTCAAATGATGAGCGTGCTGAAGTTGGTACATTATACAAGCAGCAAAGCGCCTTTATTGCGCGTAAACGAGGCGCAGCTATTGCGGCTCGAAATATTGCGTCTCATATCGACTCAGTTCTGAGTGATAAGCCCGCTGGCTTTACACCGCTTATCCATTGCTGGCGTGGCGGGCAACGCTCGCGCGCCTTTGCCCATATTTGCTCAGAGATTGGCTGGACATGCTATCTTCTTGACGGGGGATATAAATATTATCGCAAAGCTGTTTTAACCGGGTTGGAAACCTTTTCACAAAATTTAACCTTTATTATGATTTCAGGTCGCACAGGCAATGCGAAAACAGCACTGCTGTCTGAATTAGCAGGGCATGGCGCCCAAATTCTTGATCTCGAAGAGGCTGCAGCTCATAGAGGATCACTTCTGGGTGCATTGCCTGACGCACCCCAACCCTCACAGCGACTGTTTGAATCTCATCTCTATCAGCAACTTCACGGGCTATCATCTGAAAAACCTGTATTTGTTGAATCAGAAAGCTCACGTATCGGTGAGCTCCAAATCCCCCGTGATATCTGGAAAAAGATGGCAACAGCGTGCCAAATAACGATTGATACGCCGCGCCCTGCCCGCGCTGCGTTCCTGATGGCAGGGTATGATCATCTAATGCGTGATGAAACAGCGATCAAAAAATTAATTGGCGGTATGGGCCTGCGGCTTGGCGTAGACCGGATGGCTTATTGGCGATCATTATTGGATGGTAAGGACTGGACTACCCTTGCCATGGATATTTTAGAACATCATTACGACCCCGCTTATGATCGATCAGTGAGCAAGCATAACCGCGACCAAATCGCCATTATAATACAAGAAGATTGCGGCGCCGCCAGCCTTACGAAAACGGCGACACAGATTTTTTCGCTTACTGCTGAAATAAGCAAAAATATGTTAAGTGACGGTGTTGCACGATAAAGAAAGTAAATCAGAGAATATGTACGACCTTTCATAAGAAAAACAGGTCTTGCATCTTGTTGATGATAATGTATAAGTTTGCCATCTACGCTATGGTCCCCGGTAGCTCAGCGGTAGAGCAAGCGACTGTTAATCGCTTGGCCGGCGGTTCGAATCCGTCCCGGGGAGCCAAAATTTTCTTTTATATGTTAGCTTTAATACCTGATAATCCAATATTTTCTGAGGGTTTTCAGGCGACCGGATTGTTCAGAGGCGTAATCGCTAACAAAAATCAATATGTCGTTAGTTGCACTGAAAATCTTTGTGAAATCGTGAAATCGAGGTGTTGCTGAGTGTGCTAGAAGCGCATATTTTTATGCGCGATCGGTTACGATAGCCAGAGAGGTGTCCAAAAACAAATGTCACACTATTATTAAGACATAATATCTTTAACACCCACCGCTATGTTTATGGACGATTACGTTAAAACAAGTTAACGTGATCCTCTTTTAGAGGAGAATGCAATGTTGGTTGTTGTTTCACCTGCCAAAAAATTGAATATGCAGCCTGACAATGGTGTTGTCGCCACTGAGCCTGCCTTTTCCCGCAATGCTGATGACCTAGTAGCAGTAGCGCAAACATTGTCTTGTGCAGATCTTCAGTCGTTAATGGGGGTGAGTGAAACCCTCGCTCAGCTAAATGTTGACCGCTTTGCTGCTTTTGGAACGCAAGATAAAAAACCAGCCGCCCTCGCCTTTGCCGGAGACACATATCAGGGGCTTGATGCTGCAACATTAACACCAGAAGATATGGCATGGGCTCAGACACATTTGCGGATTTTATCGGGGCTTTATGGTCTTTTGCGGCCTCTTGATGCGATTGAACCATATCGTCTGGAAATGGGAAGCCGGCTAAAAACATCGCACGGAGCCTCACTATATGACTATTGGGGAACACAAATATCTGAAGCCTTGAATGCGCAGGCACTTGCTACTAACGCAAACGCTCTGGTCAATTGCGCCTCGCAGGAATATTTCGGTGCTGTCGATAGCTCATCGCTGACGCCGCAGATCATTACACCTGTATTTATGGAAGAAAAGAATGGCACAGCAAAAATTGTGAGCTTTTTTGCGAAAAAAGCGCGTGGAGCAATGGCCCGGTATATTATTCAAAATCAGGTACAAGAACCAGAAGAGCTCAGGAATTTTTCAAGTGGTGGTTATCGTTATCAGGCAGACCAATCTGATGCCCATAAAATGGTATTTTTACGCGACCACCCATAATCCTAGGCCTCTATCAGCCTTTCCGGTAAAGCGCCGCAAGGCGATCACGATACATTTCTGTTACCACTAGCCGCTTGACCTTTAAAGTGGGGGTCATCTGGCCATTTTCAATCGTAAAAGGTTCATCCGCGATAAGAAATCTGCGTATCTTTTCAGCTTGTGGCAATGTGTTATTCACCTCATCAATACAGCGCGAAATATTTTGTTTTATGGTATCTGGCGTGCTGCCTTCGGCTTCAGACGGCACAATAACAGCCGACAGCCACGCACGCTGGTCACCATAAATCATCACCTGTTCAATTTCCGGTAGGAAAGTCAAAGCTGCTTCAATTTTTGCCGGTGCGATATTATCGCCGCCAGAGGTAACAATAATATCCTTTTTTCGGCCTTTGATCGTGATATAGCCATCATCCTCAATTTTTGCGAGATCGCCTGTATAAAGCCAGCCATCACGCAAAGCCTCTGCAGTCGCTTTATCATCACGCCAATAGCCTTTCATAACACACGCACCTTGCACAAGAAGCTCACCATCAGCAGCAATTGTGACTGCCACGCCTCTAACTGCAGGCCCTACTGTGTCAATACGTATTTTAGAGGGCCTGTTTGCAGACACTAGCGGAGAGGCTTCTGTTTGGCCGTAACCCTGAAGTATATTTATCCCCAAAGCCAGAAAGAAGGTTCCAATTTCTGGATTAAGGGCCGCTCCACCAGATACAAAATAGGCAAGACGCCCTCCAAAGCGAGCCTTTACCTTCCGGCGCACAAGAAAATCGAGACATTTATTTTGAAACCATTCAAAAATCCCGAGACGCTCACCTGATTGTTGTTTTTTGCCCAGCAATATCGCCTGTTCAAATAGCTTCTTGGTCAAACCGCCTTTTGCCGCTATGCCGCGCATTATCCTATCATGCAAGGCTTCATAAAGACGGGGGACTGCTGTCATAATCGTCGGCCGCACCTCTTGTAGCAGAGGCGCAACCTGATCGGGCGAGCCACAATACCATATTTCTGCGCCAATCTGCAGGGGTAAATGCATACCAGCAGTATGTTCATAAGCATGTGAGAGAGGCAGAAGCGATAAAAATACAGCATTCTGATCAGCCCTGCCCTCGCGCACCAAATCTAGAGCGGCATCAATATTTGCCTGAATAGAAGCATGTGTTAGCATAACACCTTTGGGCCTACCACCAGTTCCAGATGTGTAAATAATACACGCAATGTCTGATGCTACTGGCCTACAACTAAGGTCTATCTCCTCGGTCAGCGCGTTCTTAGCGTTTAAACAGTTATCAAATGAGAGCATGCCCTGTTCTGGTTTATCAAAACAGATAAGGGGAAGAGGTATCTTCTGATCTTTACGATAGTCGCCCGCTGCCAGGCTTAGACGTTGAGCTATGTTACCGCCAGAACATAGAATGAGAGAGACCTGCGCATGCTCAAGAATAAACTTATGATCACCAACAGTATTGGTTGTATAAGCTGGAACGGCGATAGCGCCAATGGCCATAATAGCAAGGTTAGATATCGCCCATTCAGAGCGGTTTTCTGAACAAATAAGAACCCTGTCACCTTTTTGAATACCCGTAGCCTGCAGATATAAAGCAAGCCGTGCCACTTTATCAGCAACCTCAGAATATGACTGTGCTAGCCACTGCCCATCACGCTTTTCATGGAGCAATGCTTTATCGGGGTGCGTTAATACAGCGGCGCAAAAGGCGCCCACCAAGGAGCTATCAGACTTATAGGCTTTTATAAAACTGTCGCTCATGATTCTATCCTTTGGCTCGCTATCCTATAGCGTTACCCTAATATCAATGTAAATTTCTAGCCTATTATTTCAGGTCTTTGGTTTCAGTAATGTAATCAAATTAGCAGAATTTGGCTTAATTAACGAACATGTGGCAACATTAGATGTAAGAACAGCCGCACTGCTCGTTGGCAGATGTGCTGCCTCTGGGGTAAACTCACCTTCTTTTAACAACTTGTTAAGCAGCATAACCAATCCCGGATTATGGCCAATCATAATAAGAGAGCTGCAGTCACCATGTTCTTTCAAGCAGGCATATAACTCTGCCGGTCCTGCCTCGTAAATTTGTGCATCGAAGACGGCCTCACAGATAGGCCAGAACGGTGTTACGAGAGATAAGCTTTCACGGGTGCGCACTGCAGGCGAGCAAATGATTTTGCTATTCTCTTTTATAATAGGGGCAAGCTGTTCTGCTATTAGTGGCAACTGACTGATACCCCGTGCAGATACAGGTCTGTCAAAATCGCTATGTGAAAGCTTATCCCAATCAGACTTACCATGCCGAAGTAAAATCACTTGTGCCGCCATAAAAAACCTATCTGCTCTATCATGAAAATGAATGGAAGACGTTCTGCCTAAAATCTTAAACACATCACAGTAGCAGTGAAAATATTATCGTCTAGAAGTTTCAGCAGTCATGCCGCATGCAAAAGACATAATCTGCTATTTGAGTTTAAGATCGCCTACTGCTAGTATCAGCTTGCCTTAAAATAAAAAGGAATACGCTTTATGAAGAATGCAGATAGTTTTCTTGATCTTGTAGGAAACACACCATTGGTTAAATTACAGGCAGTATCAGCAGAGACGGGCTGTGACATCTACGGAAAAGCTGAATTTATGAACCCTGGAGGCTCTGTTAAAGATAGGGCAGCCAAGGCTATTATCGAGGCTGCAGAGGCATCAGGCGCCTTGAAAAAGGGCGGTACAATTGTTGAAGGAACTGCCGGTAATACGGGCATTAGCTTGACATTGGCTGCAAATGCCAGAGGCTATCGGTCAATCATCGTTATGCCGGAAACCCAAAGTCAGGAAAAAAAAGATGCCCTACGCCTTTATGGGGCAGACTTAAGGCTTGTACCAGCAGTTCCCTATAAAGATCCCAATAATTATGTACGCTATTCTGAACGGCTTGCAGCAGAGCTGTCACAAACAACAGAAGACGGCGTTATCTGGGCAAACCAGTTCGATAATACCGAAAATAGACAAGGCCATTATACATCAACAGGACCAGAAATCTGGGCTCAGACTGGCGGTAAAGTCGATGGGTTTATCTGTGCAATTGGATCAGGCGGCACGCTTGCCGGAACCGGCTTATATTTAAAGGAACAAAACCCTCAAATTCGGATAGGCGTCGCCGACCCGTTTGGCTCTGGAATGTATCACCATTATGTTCATGGTAGCTTTAAATCAGAGGGAAATTCAGTCTCTGAAGGTATAGGACAAGGTCGTCTAACTGCAAATCTGGAAGGCGCTCCAGTTGATGATGCTTATCAAGTTTCAGATGAAGACGCCTTACCCATTCTGTATAAGTTATTAGCAGAGGAAGGCCTGTTTCTTGGGGGCTCTAGTGCTATTAATGTTGCGGGCGCTCGTCAGATGGCTTTAGCTATGGGACCAGGACACACCATCTGCACAATATTGTGCGATTCAGGTGCCCGTTATCAGTCCAAAGTCTGGAACCCAGAATTTTTGCGTGCGAAAAACTTACCCCTACCGCAGTGGATGGAAGATTAAATGATGTCACAGATAGTTACAGCCGATTGGCTGAAATCAAATTATGATGATGATATCCAAATAGTAGAAGCAACCTTCTTCCTGCCGACGATGGACAGAAACGCGAAAGCAGAATTCACAAAATCACATATTCCATCCGCTCGGTTTTTCGACATAGATGCGATTGCAGCACCAGATGATGATTTGCCACATATGCTCCCAACGGCCGAGATATTTGCCCATCATATGAATGCTCTTGGCATATCCTCAGATAAAAAAATTATTGTTTATGACCGGTCAGTATTTCTCTCATCTGCGCGAGCATGGTGGATGTTGCGCATGTTTGGGCATTCGGATGTCGCTGTGCTAGATGGTGGATGGCGCGCATGGCTTGATGTTGGTGGACCGGTAGCTTCAGGTGATAATGAGACACCTCTCTCAGAGACGATATTCACCCCCTCTGCTACGACACAGGCTCAGGTGATATTAATGGACCAGCTAAGAGGCCTTGTAGAAGCAGGCACAGCGCCGCAAATTCTGGATGCGCGTGCAAGCGCCCGTTTTGAGGGGCAAGCGCCAGAACCGCGCCCAGGGTTACGTTCAGGACATATACCAGGCGCGCTAAACCTGCCTATAAATGATATTCTTGATGCCAATACAGGTCTATTGAAATCAAAAGAGGAACTGCGAACGCTATTTGATCAAGCAGGCATTGACTGGCAAAAGCCGGTTATCACAAGTTGCGGGTCAGGCGTCACAGCTGCTGGCCTGACGCTTGCCTTTGCTCTGCTCGGCAAAACTGATGTGCATCTGTTTGATGGATCTTGGACACAGTGGGGTAGTTCTGACGCCCCGATAGAAACAGGGCCAGCCGAAAAAGGATAATCCTGCCGATAGGCGATTAAAAAAAGAGGGTTAATGTCCGAGAATCTGGCTCAGGAATAATTTTGTGCGGTCTGATTGTGGATTCTGGAAAAACTCTTCAGGTTCATTCTGTTCAACAATCTGACCTTCATCCATAAAAATAACGCGGTTTGCCACTTTACGCGCAAAGCCCATTTCATGGGTCACACAAATCATCGACATGCCATCTTCAGCCAGTGAAACCATGGTGTCCAACACTTCTTTTATCATCTCTGGGTCAAGCGCTGATGTTGGCTCATCAAACAGCATTAATTTGGGTTCCATGCAAAGAGAGCGTGCAATTGCAACACGC
The DNA here is from genome assembly GCA_949529445.1 of Alphaproteobacteria bacterium UBA4588. GTDB lineage: Bacteria > Pseudomonadota > Alphaproteobacteria > Puniceispirillales > Puniceispirillaceae > UBA4588. The sequence goes on along the minus strand of CATISA010000032.1, from coordinate 40,583 downwards.
TGCTGTTGACCACCAGACAGCTGACCAGGATATTTATGGGCCTGTTCAGGGATCTTTACCCTTTCCAAATATTTCATCGCAATCGCTTCGGCATCTGCCTTTGGTGTTTTACGCACCCAGATAGGCGCCAATGTGCAGTTTTCGAGAATTGTTAAATGTGGAAATAAATTAAAGTGCTGAAACACCATGCCAACTTCGCGACGAATCTCATCAATTTTTTTCAGGTCATTGTTAAGTTCAATTCCCTGTACTTTAATCGTGCCAGCCTGATGTTCTTCTAAGCGATTGAGGCACCTGATAAGAGTCGACTTTCCCGATCCAGATGGTCCACAAATAACAATCCGCTCACCTTTATTAACCGTAAGGTTAATATCTTTTAGAACATGAAAATTGCCGAACCATTTATTAACAGCTTGCATAGATATCATGACTTCATCTTTGACAACCATGTTAGATGAGGTACGAGATTTTCCAGCCATAATAAAGCCTCCAAAAAAATTAGACGGGTCAGTGTGACCGCGATTTACTTAGTTTGTTTTCCATGAAGATTGAATATCGCGACATGCCAAAACAGAAGATGAAGAAAATGAACCCAACAAACAGGTAGATTGAAATTGCCTGCACTGGTGATGACCATGAGGCGTCAGCAATCGCAGACTTACCTGCACCAAGCAGATCAAACAGTCCGATAATAGAGACAAGTGTTGTATCCTTAAACAAACCAATAAAGGTGTTCACGATGCCTGGAATGACATGGGTGAGAGCCTGTGGCAAAATAATCTGCCGCATAGACTGCCAATATGTAAGACCCATAGCTTCTGCGGCTTCATACTGCCCCTTATCGATCGCCTGCAACCCGCCACGAACAACTTCGGCCATGTAAGCAGCAGAAAACAGCATCACGCCAATAAGTGCTCTCATAAGTTTATCAAAATTAACCCCTTCAGGCAGGAATAGCGGGATCATAACAGACGCCATAAACAGGACTGAAATCAAAGGCACGCCACGCCAGAATTCAATGAAAATAGTGCAGAGAAGTCGCGCTACAGGCATATTAGAGCGTCTGCCGAGGGCAAGGATAACACCGAGTGGTAGCGATACAACAATCCCTGTTACTGCAACAACTAGGGTGATCATAAGCCCGCCCCAATCGCCTGTCCCAACAGGTTTTAGCCCAACATCAACACTAAAGATAAGCATGAGCACCTGAAAAACGATGAGTGACCAACCGACAAAACCAATAATGCTAGCAAAATCAGATGCCACAATGCCCAGCAGGTCGCGCTGACCAAGACGCCCAACGGTAATCAGAGCCAGCCCAACAAAAATATAGGCTGTTGCATTGAAATAGTTAGCTTCACTCGCGCCCCCTGTAAGCAAAATAAGGGCAATCACAGGGTAGGCTGTTAGCATCAAGACACCAACGAGCCGACGGTATGGTAGAGCTTCAATAAGGACCCAGCACAACCCTGCAAGCCCCAGCAGACCTGTAACATTAACCCGCCACAACTCGTCCATGGGATAAGGACCGTAAGCCAGAAACTTCAGCTTTGCAAAAATAAATGGCCAGCAGGCAGCATGCCAGTCATCAGGTAGGGTGCCGCCTTGGGATAATGTCCAGCATGCCTCCCGTTTGATACCGGTTGGATCTGACCAGACTGCTGAGAAAAAGACAAAATCAAGCAACAGCCATAATTGTGTCAGCCCTACATAGGAAACAAGGACAGTAAAAAAGATCATTGCTAGCGACCGAAGAGCCGCACTGACAGATGAATAATCCGTTACACTGTAAAGCAGATTCCGCCATAACCAACCTCTTATACCCATTTCATTCTGCGGTGGCGGCAACGTTTCGGCATCAACTTTTCTAACGAAGACTGAATTATGGGAATTTTGTGTCATTTTATCATCTAATCCCTTGCCTAGCGCTCAACAATTTTCACTCTGGCATTAAACCAGTTCATGAAGAACGAAGTGATCAATGAAATTATGAGGTAGGTACTCATAACCATAAAGATCATTTCAATTTCTTTCCCCACCTGATTCAGCGCCGTACCAGCAAAAATAGACACAAGCTCCGGATAAGCAATCGCAACAGCAAGAGACGAATTTTTCGTCAAATTCAAATACTGAGACGTCAAAGGCGGGATGATAATACGCATTGCCTGCGGAATGACAATCAGCCGCAGGGTGATGCTAGGACGCAATCCAAGAGAATAGGATGCCTCTGTTTGGCCATGCGACACAGCGATGATACCAGCGCGCACGATTTCTGCAATAAAGCCAGCAGTGTAAAGCGTTAGAGCCAACAGGACAGCAAGCATTTCAGGCACAAGCACCATGCCAGCATCATCCTGAAATCCACGTTTAAAGATTGGTCCAGTATTTTTAAATTCAGGGAACGTCCAGTCAAGTGGGCTGCCCATGATGACATATGTCACACCGGTTATTGAGATAATGAGGGCCGGTATGATGAATAGAAGGTTAAAGCCCTGCCCTGTCTCATCCTGTTTCTTTTTGGAAATCCGTGATGCAACAAACGCTATAATAAGGCTGGCGATAAAGGCTAGAAACACGAGTCCGAAACCGGGTTGGAATATAGGTGCGGGAAGATAAAGCCCTGTAATATTCAGGCCACCAAGACCTCCCCAAATTTCTAACTGGTTACGGGCACCTGGCAACACACCAAGAACGGCAAAATACCAGAAAAAAAGCTGCAAAAGCAGCGGCACGTTGCGAATAATTTCAACGTAGACGGTCGCAAAATATTTTAAAACAAAGTTATTAGATAACCGCATGATGCCAACGCCAAACCCAATGATCGAGGCAAAGACAATCCCAAGTACTGCAATTAAAAGTGTGTTGGTAATACCGATAAAATAGATATCAGTATAAGAGGATACACCAACTTCATAATCAAACAGCCACGTGCCGAGTGTGTCGCTAATTTCAAATCCGGCAGTCTGAACTAAAAACCCGAAACCAAGGGATTTCCCTCTATTTTCAAGATTGGTGAGAGTATTATCCATCAACCACCACACCGAAAATGCAAGTGCGCCAATAATGAGCACTTGAAACCCGATATTGCGAACACGGGCATCATTGATGAAGGCAGACAAATTATTGCTGTTTATAAACATTTATTCACATTTTAAGTTAAAGAAATTTTAGAATGAAACTGGCCAGACAAACTGTCCGGCCAGCTTCTTACATCTACTTAGCGAACTGGCGCTGCGTAAAGGATACCACCCTGGCTCCACAATGCGTTAACACCGCGGTCAAGTTTCAGAGGTGTGTTTGGACCAACGTGAGCTTCGTAGCTTTCACCATAGTTACCAACCTGTGAAATGATATTCAGTGCCCAGTCATTTGACAGACCAAGTTCTGCACCAAATGTTCCTTCTGTACCAAGAAGTCTCTTGATTGCAGGGTTGTTATCATTTGCCATTGACTTTGCATTTGCTGACGTAACTCCCATTTCTTCAGCATTAATCATCGCATTCAATGTCCAGCGAACAATGTTGAACCACTGGTCATCACCCTGGCGTACAACTGGGCCAAGAGGCTCTTTCGAGATAATTTCTGGAAGCACCATATGTGCATCTGGATTTGCAAGCTTTGTGCGCTGAGCAGCAAGACCTGAACGGTCTGTTGTGTAAACATCACAACGGCCAGAATCATATGCCGCAACAACCGCATCAGCTTCTTCGAAGGCAACAAGGTTGAACTTCATACCGTTTTCGCGGAAGAAGTCAGTTACATTCAGCTCAGTTGTTGTTCCAGTCTGAGAACAAACATTTGCGCCGTCCATTTCAAGAGCAGACTTAACACCAAGTTTTGTTGGAACTAGGAAACCCTGTCCATCATAATAGTTAACACCAGCAAAGTTCAGACCAAGCTGTGTATCACGTGTCATCGTCCATGTTGTATTACGTGACAACATGTCGATTTCACCCGATGCAAGAGCAGTAAAACGCTGCTTTGATGACAGTGGGGTGTATTTTACTTTAGACGCATCGCCGAAGACAGCAGCAGCAACACCGCGGCATACATCAACATCGATACCCGTCCAGTTACCTGCGTCATCAGCATTTGAGAAGCCCGGCAGACCTTGGCTCACGCCGCACTGTACAAATCCTTTTGCTTTGACTGCATTGAGCGTTGCTTCAACAGCAGCTGTTTCAGTCTCCGTAGCTGCAGGAGCAGGAGCTTCTTTGTTCATTGACGTGCCACCAAAATAACCGACAGCAGCGGCTACAATAGCAACAATGGCTATGGTAATGTTTTTCATAATTTAGATCCCTGAGTTTATGAATTATTAGTTTGTATGCTAGGCCCAAAATGATTAATTCTTTACACTACGCGGCCCCAACTTGGTGATAGGTTAGCGATTTTATAAGATTAGATAAACATTTAAATTAATATAGTAGTGAGGCGAATAAACGGAATACGCACACGAAGTGAAAAAAAATAGCAGGGGACGCTAAAAATGCCCAAAAAAATACCGGAAATTGAAACAAAACTAGCTCATCTTGGTCTTTCTCCTAAAGAAAATTTTGGAATCCCAAACCCTCCCATTTACCGCACATCTACTATTTTATCAGATACATTAGCCCAACATAGAGGCGAAATAACGAAAAAATTCTCTTATGGCCGTGTTGGAACCCCCACTTCGCACGCGTTTGAACAATCAATTGCCTCTCTATATGGGGTAGAATCATGCATTTCTACACCATCAGGGTTGTCTGCCATCTCTACAGCCATCCTTTCAGTTGCAAAAACGGGCGACCATATGTTGTTCCCCGATTCTCTGTACGGATCTGCACGCAGATTTGTTGTTAGCATGCTTCCTAAAATGGGGGTAGATATTGCCTTTTATCCGCCACGCATAAATGGAGATATATCAACATTTTTTAAAAGTAATACGTCTCTGCTTTATTTGGAATCACCTGGCTCTTTGACGTTCGAAATCCAAGATGTGCCAGCCATGACAGCTGCCGCACGCAGCCTTAGCATTACCACCATGATTGACAATACTTGGGGAACAGCTTTGCATTATCCTGTTTTTGAATTGGGTACTGACATTGTGGTCGAAGCAGCAACAAAATATATTGGTGGGCATTCGGATACCAATCTGGGTATTGCGGCGGCAAATGGCACTCATGGAAAGGAATTGAGGCGCACAGCTATCGCGCTTGGCATCTGCGCGGGTCCTGAAGATTTATATCTTGGTCTGCGTGGATTGCGCACCATGAAGCTCCGCCTTTCTCAATCAGCTGAGAATGGTCTGGCCGTTGCTAGGGCAGCTGAAGGCCACGATGCTGTTATCTCTGTGCTTCACCCTGGCCTTCCTTCTAACCGAGACCATACAATTTTTAACAGAGATTTTGTAGGCTCCTGTGGCCTTTTTGGTCTTGTGCTAAAGCCAGAAATTTCACAGACATCCATCGATGCTGCAATTGAGGCAATGAGCGTATTTTATATTGGCGATAGCTGGGGCGGATATGAGAGTCTTATCAAACAGGCACATATTACTGAAAAGCTAAGAAGCCTCCGCCCAGACCTGCCGGAGGGTCACATCATACGCATTTACACTGGTTTAGAACATTCTGATGACCAGATGGCCGATGTGATAACGATGTTAGACGGGTTACGCTAGGGTTTAGCCAGCCTTAAAAAAGCATTCGCTAGCCTTAACTAACACTTAAGATAAGAAAATTTTACCTGGATTCATTATGTTATTAGGGTCAAAACTTGTCTTTATTTGCCGCATGAAATCGACTGTATCGCCAAGCTCATCGAGCAAATAGGCTTGCTTGCCCTGCCCTATTCCATGCTCACCTGTGCAGGTACCGCCCATATCGATGGCGCGCTTTGATAATCGCTTGGAAAAATCTGTGATGGCTTGTTGCATTTTATCATCATCCGGCATCGTCAGCGGCAAGCAATGGAAATTGCCGTCGCCAACATGCCCAACCATTGGCGAAATAATACCGTGTTCTTGCATATCAATTCGGGTGAGTTCAACACATTCTGCAAGACGCGAGATAGGCACACAAACATCAGTTGAAACAGATACAGCACCTGGCATTAATGACATTGACGCCCAATAAGCATCATGTCGTGCCTTCCAGAGCTTTGAGCGCTCTTCTGTATTGGTTGTCCAGACAAACTCGCTTTCAGTATACTCAGACGCTATATCTCCAAAAGATTCAGCCTGTTCAGCGACCGATGCTTCACTGCCGTGAAATTCTATCAGAAGAAGTGGCTCCTCAGGCAAAGTAAGACCCGAATAGCCATTGCAGGCTTTTACCTGCAAGGCATCCAACAATTCTATCCGCGCCACAGGAATGCCAAACTGGATAACGGAAATTACAGTATCGCAGGCTGCTTTGATCGTCGGAAACGAACAAATACCACCAGCAATTTTCTCCGGTATGCCATGTAATTTCACCGTGAGTTCAGTAATAATACCGAGCGTGCCTTCTGACCCGATAAGAAGGCGCGTCATATCATACCCAGCAGACGATTTTCTCGCTCTTGTTCCTGTACGAATAATCCGACCATCCGGCATTACAGCTTCAAGGGCCAGGATGTTGTCTTTCATCGTACCATACCGAACAGCATTTGTGCCCGATGCTCGCGTTGCCGCCATACCACCAAGACTAGCATTTGCCCCCGGATCAATAGGGAAAAATAATCCTGAATCACGCAGATGTTCATTTAACTGCTCACGTGTTACGCCAGGTTGAATAACAGCATCCAAATCTTCACCATTAACTTGAAGAATATTGTTCATGTTATTCATATCAATGGAAATACCGCCATGAGCTGCATTTACATGACCTTCAAGTGACGAGCCAACACCAAAGGCAATAACCGGGCATTTATGGCGATTACAGATTGAAAGAATGTCTGATACATCCTGAGTTGAATACGCAAAGATAACCGCATCTGGTAATTGCTGAGCCATCCGTGTTGTTGATTGCGCATGATGCTGTCGCACTGAAGTAGCTTCGGTAAGACGCTCACCGAATTGCTGTTTCAGAACCGCAATCGCATCAGAGACATTTTGTTTATCAAACATTGTACCGCTTCTTTTTTAACTCAAGAATCGAAATTAAACCCAAAATCAGTAGTCAGAACAGTTTCCAGCTCTCGTGCTTTTTCAGCTGATATGGCTTGTAACGGCGCGCGTAAATTATGCCATTTCTCATCCCCAGTAATGCGTGCCATTAATGCTTTCTGAGCAGGAATAGGCGCATAATCCTGAAACAGCAGTCTCACTTTTTTTACCTTTTCATGCAAGGTCTCAGCCTCATCCCACTTTCCCTCGTGACAGAGGTCAATCACAGCGGCAATATCTGTTGGGTTTAAGTTTGCTGTAGCAGAAATGCAGCCCGGTGCGCCAAGTTTAATAGCGTCAATAACTGGTAATTCAGCCCCCGGATAGACAGTAAGACCATCAATTTTTAGCAACTCAGTGGTATTAGTCCACACACCAGAGCTATCTTTAATACCAACAATCACATCTGGATAAGCAGACCGTAAACGGGCAACCAAATCAATCGAAAGGCCAACACCCGACACTTGCGGGATATGATACAGAAAGATTTTTAATACAGGATGATTAATCGCAGCAATAAGCTGCTCATAATAATTGAATAAACCATCATCCGACACGCCTTTAAAATAAAATGGCGGTAATGTCATCACACCTGCACAGCCTAACTCAAGAGCATGGCGGCTTAGCTCAACACTATCGGGCAGATTACATAATCCTGTTCCGGGGATAATCACCGATGGATTAATGCCTGATGCCACCAACCCTTCAAGAGCCTCCATTCTTTCACGCGAACTAACAGAAAGCGCCTCGCCGGTTGTTCCAAATGGGGCGAGACCTGAACAACCCTGATCAAGAAGGCGGGCCGCAAGAGCATTATACAGTATCTGATCCACTTCCATCTGATCATTAAACGGCGTCAGCAGTGGCGCTATCAATCCTTTAATCACGGCAGCCTCTCATCTTGTAAAAATCATATGAATGTTAATATCCATTATACCTACCTACTAAACCTACTCTAGTATAAATAACAAATAATAATGAAGTAGGTTTTCTACATTTTGGTGGTGCTAGCCCGTAACGCTGAATTTGCAACTATCACTGGCGCAAGACCAGCAAGAACAATAAATAATGCTGGCAATGCCGCCTGTTCCAACATTTCCTCTTTAGCATATTGATAGGTAAATGTTGAGAATGTCTCAAACGAAAATGGACGTAAAATCAATGTCATGGGAAGTTCTTTTAGAATATCAACAAATACCAAAAGTCCCCCAACAAGCACTGAACTCCGTAATAATGGAAAGATAACTGAGCGCACAGACTGACTAAACCCATGCCCTAAAATGCGACCCGACTCCATCATATGGGGCGGCATCCGCTCAAGCCCGGACAATACAGCCCCAAAACCAACAGCCTGAAAGCGCACGATAAGCCCGAGAATCAGGACCATAAACCCTCCGGCAAAAAATGTGGTCGAGAAGACAGAGTGAAAAACTCCGTCCCAATATCCGGTAAATCCCAAGACGCCAAGCGCAAGTATGGTTCCAGGAAAGGCATATCCAATTGCAGAGGCAGCAGAGAGTATCTGTCCAAATCGGCCTGACTGATAGGTTGAGATGAGTCCAATAATCACACTGAGTAATAAAATTAGCCCTGCGATAACAGCTGCAAGCAGAAGCGAGTTTGTAGCCAGGCGACTAATATTAGCCGCCTGTGCTATCTGAAAACCCCACATAAGATCGTCAATCACAAATGTGAGGAGAATAGCAAACGGCCCCGCAAACCCAATGATAATAGGAATACTGCATAACAGAATCGATAAGGCTGCTTTACTTCTAGAAAGTCTGATAACAGGAACCCCATGGCGTCCGCTACCACCATGCCGGAAAGAGGCGCGCGACCGAGCAAAAATTTCTATCATCAGCAATCCGCCAATCAGAAAAAATGCAAATACTGCAAGTTGAGCCGCGGCAGTAATATTATTCATCCCTAGCCATACATTGAAAATACCCAGAGTGAGTGTTTCAAGAGCAAAAAATTCAACAGTGCCAAAATCAGACACAACTTCCATCAGCACGAGTGATAAGCCAGCTACAATTGCAGGACGCGCCAGCGGCAGAGCAGCATAGACGAACATATTTCGGCCTGACAAAGCCGTCATCTCAAAAAGATCTCGTGATGTCTGGCGAAAAGCTGTCCGCGCAAGAAGATAGACATATGGATACAGAACAGAGGCCATCATAAGCGCTGCGCCGCCAAAAGACCTCACTTCAGGAAACCAGTAATCCCGCGAACTCTGCCAACCAAACAAGGCCCGCAACCCTGTCTGAAGAGGGCCAGCATATTCGAGAAAATCTGTATAGCAATAGGCAATGATATAGGCAGGAATAGCAGCAGGAAGAACCAGCATCCATTCAATGACTCTTTTCCCAAAAAACTGATACCGGCTAACAATCCACGCGGTTGTGACTCCAAACAGCAGGGCAATAAGGCCAACCGCAAACATCAAGGAAAGCGTAGTTGTCACGTAAGTCGGTAGCACTGTGTAGGTAAGATGGCGCAAAAGTCCGCTTGTATCGCCAATGGCCGACACAATAACTGCCATGATGGGTGCCAGAAGCAACAAGCACAAGATAGTCAGTATGACCTGCCAGACACGTTGCTGAAAGCTCACAACATTGTGAACCGGTCCAAACCCAATCGACAAATTACGAAATAGTGACATTCGTATATGACTTCCCTTGCGGAGATATTAATCCGCCTCTTACCTCGTCTGAAATGATGTGTATCAATACACGCTCGCATGATATTGACTAGAGACAATTACTACCAGCTAAAGATGTAAGTAATAATCATTCGCATTTTAAGCCAGTAAAAAAGTACAGCTTGTTACCGTTAAGATAAAGAACCTCAACCTTAACTCTGGCTATTTCCCTGAAAATATCGGCTTTGTTTTTGCTACAAATGCCGCAATACCTGCCTGCCCGTCTTCTGTCTTTGTTGACTCTGCCAACATCCGTGCTTCTAGCTCCATCTGCCCCTCCGCAGATGCGCCAAAGGATTGATGAATCATATCCTTCAGCCGGCCAAAGGCACGAGATGGGCCAGCAGCAAGAGTGGTTGCAAGATTATGAGCTTCCTGCATTACAGAGGAATGCGGCACAACTTTATTCACCAACCCCCATTCCGCTGCTTCATCAGCTGATAGCACACGGTTCGTCATTGCCAATTCCAGATAACGACGCTGACCTATAATGCGCGGCAGAAAATAAGTTGATGAACCATCAGGGGTAAGGCCAGAGCCAGTATAAGCAGATACAAATCGCGCCTCAGACGAGGCAATGGCTAAATCCGGAAACCCAACAAACGAAATGCCTGCTCCTGCCGCCACGCCGTTTATCGCCACAATAACAGGTGCATCCATGCGCGTGAACCGCGATATAGCACCATGTAACAACAGGGTCACTGATTTCAGGTGAGAGGCCATATCAGGGGAGTGTGCATGAAATGAAAGTAAATCACCCCCAGCACAAAACGCTTTATCGCCTGCCCCAGTGATAACAACCGCCCGAATGTCACGACGCTCGTCACATTGAATTGCAACAGCTAATAAATCATGTGCCATCTGATAATTTAGAGCATTTAGCTTATCCGGACGGTTCAATGTGATCGTTGCGATATTATCAGCAACATCAAACAACAATGTCTCAAACGACATTTCTTCTTTTATCTTTTCATTTTTTCTCTCTGACATCTTGCCCCCTTACCCTCAACGCGCATATCACAGACAAAATCGTAGGATATCCAGCATAATACTGCCAGAAGAAAACAACATTGCCACAAAAGGGAAAAAAGGAGCTTTAAGACAAGCAGATAAGGCTTTACAGTTATGACAAGAACGTTTTCAGAAAGGTGTAACATGTCTATTATTGCGATTATCACCGCTGGCATTGTTGCCTGTGCTGCAATGGATATCTGGCAAAAGCTGCTTCAGTTAACTGTTAATATTCCAGCCTCAAACTGGGGCATTGTGGGACGCTGGTCCTATTATGGGGTTACCAAAGGCGCTCTTATTAATCCTGCGATTGATGACATGCCGGCACTGCCAGGTGAAGTAACGCTCGGCTGGGTTGTGCATTACCTCGTTGGTATTGGCTATGCCGTTGCTTATTGGGTGCTGGTTGAAAAGCTCACTATGCTCTCCTATAGCGGCCAGGATGGCCTAATTTTTGGCATTCTAAGTTCTGTTGTTCCGTGGTGTTTCTTCATGCCGGCTCTTGGCAAAGGTTTTTTTGCCCGTGGTACACCCACACCGCTGAAAGCATGCATTCTGGCGATGCTGTCACATGCTGTCTTCGGCACAGCAATGGGGTTAGCCTTTTCGCAGTTGGGATAAGGTATGACTAACGCGCTACATCACGGCCTCCCTTTCATAAATAAGTTGTGTGTTGAGAGGCGAGGCAGCTCCTACTAGAGGCCGAGGATTTTGCCGTTACCCGCAACGATAAATAAGCAAGTTGCAATATGAAGCAGCACCCAAAATGTTCTGATAACAAGCATCGGCTTATCATAGGGTGCAGTCTTATCATCTGAATAAGACCCTAATGCATATTGCCAAATGCGCAGAAGTGATTTTGCCGTTTTACATCTCGTAAGTGAACTTTTAACGACAGGAAAAAGAGCTCAATCCGCTACAGACTGTAACCTTCTGCTAAAAGGGGAAAAGCACTTTCAGAACGGTGCCGTTCTTCGCTTCTTACCTCTGTTGTGAAAAAAATAACCACAGACCATTACTACAAGCTAAATAGATGGTCAAAATGCTGGTACAATGAATGGAATAAGGATGCTTATCTGGACTCTCCTGAAGCTCTCACCTTGGCGAGAATGGTTTTATTTACCATATCTGGCGTGATTTTTGCAAGAACAACCACAGAAATTAATGATTCTGCTCCTTCAGCACAGAAACAACTAGTTAGCAACAGTGGTTGCAGAGAGTTAATTTCAGGAAAGCCCTACCTTTTGGTGGGGCTTTTTTATGGGTAATACTTGCACTGATAACTATCCAATACTGAGTGCTATCTAAGAAACTTTGAGCCTTTGTAATCGGTCGTAACGTATCGGTTAGCACGTTTTGCTTATCAGCGAATTGCTCGAAAAAATGGCGATTCCGGGGGGAAGCGAGCCCCCAACCTGCTGATTAGAAGTCAGCTACTCTATCCAGTTGTTTTTCTTGGAAGAGCAACAGTTACAGAAGGTCGACTGATGTCTTTAATATACCACGCCGTGCGAAATAGATGCAAATAATTCATCAGTTGAACTTGGCGACCGCCAGTAATTCAAACGTTTATTTCCATATGAGTTGGCTAATAGACTTGAGACCAAAGTTGGCATTTATTGAAGCTAATATTCCGTCAGACAACCCTAGCGCTCAAGCTTTTCTCCTGAACCTGAAGCAAACAGTGATACGAGCTACTTCATTAGAGAAAACTTCAGAAATTGGCTAAAAAGCTGTCAAAAGTTATCAGTCGATAAATAATTTGTTGAAGAGAAATCAAAATTATTGGCTAAGTGAATATAAGCAAAATTTCTTAGCAAAATTGTGAATTGATTGGGGATAGATATGGATGCAAAATTATTGAGTTACAACACTGAGGATTATCCAACTAAAGCACATATGGAAATGAAAATCACCGAATTTGAAAAGAATATAGAGAAATACAGTGAACCAATGCGAAAAGCAGGGTTAGTATCATTCACTGTGACACAAGTTTGGAACAAGCAGGGAAAATTTAGAATAGGTACTTATTATGCCTATCGAGATGAGAAAGCTTTCATAGAGTGCCAAAAGATATTGAACGGCATCCCTCAGGATGAGGAGAATGCAGCAATTACAACAGCCGACAGAGGTGTTGTTCGTTTGAGATGGGACTCTCGAGACTAACCCAAAAGTTTAACATTGATGCACTTGCTCAAATACAATAGAAAACTACCCTTCTTTTCTATATGAATGCTTCAAATGTTTATCTTTTGGGTTACCCGAATAACATTAACGGACGTAGATAAATGATAAGGGCCAACTGATTGCTATTTCTTATGCCCATGATGGCTTCCTAACGTATCAGTTAGCTTAAATCCGCAATCAGCAAGTACCTGAAATTGTGGCGATTCCGGGAGGACTCGAACCCCCAACCTGCTGATTAGAAGTCAGCTGCTCTATCCAGTTGAGCTACGGAACCGTTGCGATGGTTTTTACAGGAAATAAAAACTTCTGTAAATTTAAGTTTGACGTTACGGCCCCTGCCCCCTGTTATCTTGGACTAGTGTGTCCAAGACCCTGCTCTGCCAAAGGCGAAATTATCAGCATAGGCTTTGGGTTTTGGGGACCGCTTTTGCGGCAAATTTACAACATAGTCCAGAGAATACTTTTCAGCATAAGCAACAGCATTATCAACGCTATCAAAATGCAGCTTAACCTGACGCATTGTATCAGCTGATGACTGCCACCCCATAAGAGGCTCAGGCTCGACACGCGATGAGCGGACAAATTCCAGAACCCACTTTTTCGATTTGTTACGGCCAGACTGCATGGCTGTTTTTGCTGGCTGATAAATACGTGCTTTGCTCATTGCAATATTTCCCTGAAATTCTGCCAATCGCGTCCCTCAACAACGACCATTAATGTTGTTATATCGTGCCATGCTTGAAAAGTTAAGCGCTGTATTCTGCTATCCTACTGTTAAACTTGTCGCAGGCATCGTGACTATCAGCCCTTGATCATGCCTTTGACAAGGAATACCCCGCCATCTGGCACGCGAGCAAGATGTCCCAGAACTGAGCAGAAAAGGTCATTTACAATATAATAGGATGAAATGGTCGGAGTGGAGAGATTCGAACTCCCGACCCTCTGTTCCCAAAACAGATGCGCTACCAGGCTGCGCTACACTCCGACTGCGCAATCTCTACACTGTCACCTGCCCTATTTTCAAGTTTAAAATTGCATATAAAGTAACTTAACGCCCTGATAGAACCAATATGCAGGTAATTACAGGGATACATTCCTGAATAGAGCCTTAGGGAATGACAAGCGCTGTGCCAATTGCGAGCCCAAAACGGTTCACTGATCCCGCTTCTAGTTCTAGAACATAACGCGCTGGCACAAGTGATGAAATCACGGCATCATTATTGGGTTCTGCGGAAGGTACTACATGAACCAGCTTCTGCTCTGCAGTGAAAAACAGAATATCTAGAGATAATGGAGTGTCTTTCATCCAGAAATGACGCAACGCATTATTACTGAATACAAACAACATGCCAGCTTTCTCATCAAGGGCCGTACGGTACATCAACCCGTGCCGGCGTTCAGCTGGTGTTATGGCAAATTCAACCTCAAAGCTGATCGGATCATCGCCGGGAGGGACAAGCTGAATATCCCCACGGGAAAAGGTAATCTGCTCACTTGCAACAGGTAGCGCCATAAATAGCGTTCCAAAAACAGCTGCTAGTCTCAAAAATTGAATGGCATGCATAGCATGAGACGCCTAATCATAAAGACGGGTCACCCACCTGTCGGGGCGCGATCGTGCAAGTCTATGTGACCATTCAAGAGAGGTCAATATGTCTATAACACTTTGCGGGGCCTTGGTGTCATAGGGCGAGTGTCCTCTGATAAGCCCCCAAACACCAGACCATGCTCGAGCTGTTGTAAACGGGTTATAGCCACCGCCACCCAAAATCATTGTCGGAAGAGATAACGACAGACACATTTCGATACTTCGCCAATAGCCTGTGGTCGTGAACATCAAACCAGATTGTGGGTCATCACCCAGACCATCACACCCTGCCTGAAGAATCAGATAGTCCGGCGCAAAAATTGCTATTTCAGGCAGAATATAGCGCTGAATAACAGTAAGAAATGCATCATCATCTGCGCCACGAGGAAGTGTAAAATTTCGTGCCTGACCGCCACCATTATCATCGGGCTGTCCGGTACGTGGCCACCTATTTTCTTCGTGTACTGACCATAATTTAATACGCGGATGCGATGAAAGTGTATCTTGAACCCCATCTGGATGATGGGCATCAATATCAAGATATGCAATCTTGATATCCGGCTGTTCCGCAAGGGTAAGCAATGCTAATGCCGGGTCATTCACAAAACAGAACCCATTTGCTTTATCTGGCATACCATGATGCGTGCCGCCAGATGGGTTGAATACCGTTCGATAGCAACCTTCAAGCAAATATTGTGCGCCACGTATGCTCGCCGCTGCTGCGGTTGCAGGACGGTCATAGACCTGCGGAAAAATAGGATTATTATCCATGCCGATGCGGTGACGCTGACGACGGCTTTCATCAAGCGCCTGATATGTTTGTGCGTCTCTTAACGCAGCAATATAGTCAGCAGAATGAAAACGCTGCAAGGCAACAGCGCTTGCCGGCGCAACAGTCTCAAAACAATTATCATCCAACCAGCCAAACGCACGGCAAATATCTATGACAGGCCAAACACGGGCAATGTTTAACGGATGGCCTTTTCCATAAACAGACCCTCTGAAGATATCTGAGCCTAAAAAGATGGTGGCTTGGCTTTCGTGTATCACAGAAATTGATTTATTATGACTCATGCGGTAAAACTGCCATCAATTTGGAATTTTGGGAATAGTAAACGTTTCTAAAGTGTTATCTAGTAGTGAAACTTTTAATTGGTAAGTTAGGGGCGAAATATATGTCATCCTCAAAAAATTCTGTTTGGTCTTTTATCGAAGAATACTCGGTTTTGCTTGTCGTTGGTGCCTTTGGCGCACTTGCATGGGCAAATATCGATTTTGATAGTTATCATCATATCGTTGATATGGTGCTCATTGAGCATTCTCTAGTTGGTCATCTGCATGATGGTCACAGGACGCTTACCCTTCATTACCTTATTAATGATGTATTGATGGCGCTATTTTTTGCTATTGCAGGTAAAGAAGTTTGGGAGGCTTTGGCGCTCAAATCGGGTAGCCTTCGCGGCAAAAAGGCCCTAACGCCCCTTATTGCAACCGCTGGCGGTATGTTTGGCCCTATCACGGTTTATCTTCTTGGCGCTGCCATGGTTGGTAAATTTGCCCTTCTCTCTAATGGCTGGGCCATTCCAACAGCAACAGACATTGCATTTTCATATCTTGTTGGTCGGATTATTTTTGGTGCCAAGCATCCTGCTGTCGGATTTCTACTTCTTCTTGCCATTGCAGATGATGCCGCAGGCCTGATTATTCTTGCTGTATTTTATCCGCAGGGCGACCTAAATCTGGAATGGCTTCTGCTCTCTGTTGGCGCAGGCATCAGCGTTTGGTTTTTGTTTAACAAGCTGCCACGCATCCTTGATAAAGGTCAGGCATCGCGCCCTGTATCATCAACTGTGCGGGCGCGTTTTGGCTTAATTCCATATGTTATTGCTGCTTGTGCGAGCTGGTTTGGCTTCCAAGAAGCTGGTATTCACCCCGCTCTTGGCCTGCTACCTATTGTTCCAGCTCTGCCTCATGCTGATACAGCATTCAGCTTGTTTGGCAATGATGAGCCCCATGATGGGGACATGCTTAACCAAGCAGAACATACACTGAAAGCACCAGTAGAGGTTATCCTCATGTTGTTTGGTTTTGCCAATGCCGGCGTTGTGTTCTCCTCAATAGGGGATGCAACATGGCTTGTTCTTGGCGGGCTCATCATCGGTAAACCGCTTGGTATTTTCATTTTTGGATTTATCGCTGTCTCTGTCTTTCGCCTTGGCCTGCCGAAAAGTATGCGCCTCATTGACCTTATTATTATTGGTTTTGTGGCTGCGATTGGCTTTACTGTATCGCTCTTTATCTCGGCTGTTGCTTTTGGCCCAGGCCTGGTTCAGGACGCAGCAAAAATGGGAGCACTCTTTTCATTTGGTGCAGTATTCTTATCGCTGATTGTTGCAAAAATCATTGGTGTGAAGAAAATTACCTAAAACAAATAAGCAGGCATCAGCACCAGACTTGAATGATGCCTGCTTGTTTTGTATGACAGTATTAATGTGGCATATCTTAATACGTCGACAATATCGGGGGATATAATGGCAACAAATACAACAAATCGCCCAAGAGGCGTTCCAGAAGAGAATGAATATCATTCTATCCACTGGACGGTTATTCTGACTTATATTGTAGCAGTTGCGGCACTTTATCTTCTGCTTAAGGGCGCCTAGAGCCCCTCATCCTGACACATCTCAGATGGACACAGGAACCGCTTATGGATACGCTTTATCAAGATAAACTTCTTTTACTCGCCCAAAAAGCCCGCGCATCTACGCCGTTATCGCAGCCAGGTCTTACAGCAACTCTAAATAATCCTATTTGTGGAGACCGTGTTACCTTGACAGTGTCGGTTTCTGGCAAGGTGATTACAGGCGTTTACGTTGCGGTAAAAGGGTGTGCTTTGTGCGAGGCAGGTGCAGGACTGCTTGCCTCTATTGCTCCTGAGAAGACGTGTGACGAGCTAATAACGGTTGGTACACAAATGGCTGACTGGCTCACCCAGCCTACATTAGACGTGCCCATACAGGATGCAGAAGCACTACACCCTGTAAGAGCTATTAAAAACAGACATAAATGCGTTTTATTAGCGTTTTCTGCCGTCAGCCATCTCGCGCCAGCCGAAGATACGCTGACCTAGCTATTTGGGTTCAGGAGAAAAGCGACCAAAAGCCCAAATGCTAATCACAAGACACAGCGGAAAGCCAATTACCAGAAAAAGACCAAGTGTTTCGCTCATATTATCATGCCCTTCGATAGGTTAGGTTTCGGTAAACTATATTCAAGCATATAGCCTGTCTGTGCCGAAAGAGAAAGCAACAAAATAACACTTAAGCCAGATTAGATGTCATCCAATAAAATTTTATACCGGCTTCGCAGCTCACTATCCAAGGATGCGGAAATATGCACAGGGTGATATTTCTCTAAAATGTCTGCCACTCTTTTCTGTGCAACATCTGTGAGAATAGGTTTCCCAATTTCTTCCCATTCCTTTGGGCTAGAACGGTCACTGACAGCTGGATAGACATATTCTGTCTGCATCAGGT
This sequence comes from Alphaproteobacteria bacterium UBA4588, assembly GCA_949529445.1. GTDB lineage: Bacteria > Pseudomonadota > Alphaproteobacteria > Puniceispirillales > Puniceispirillaceae > UBA4588. The sequence goes on along the minus strand of CATISA010000032.1, from coordinate 22,434 downwards.
TCAACGTTTGCTGATGACCTAGATAATGCCCTGGCCCATCAAGACAAACATCTTTCATGACATCAAAGCCAAGCGTATTTTCATTTACTTCGATACCACGCACGCACCTCAAACATTGCCCCAGCATATCATTGTCAATCACAAGGCTTTCAAGACAAAAACCAAGAAGTGAGGCATGCATGCCGGCAGCTTCATAAACCATATTAAGCCCTGATAGCCCCGCCATGACCGCTGTACTGCCCTTCTCAAACCCTGATTGTGCATCCGGCATCTTTGCATCCGCCATCCCAGATGCTGCCCCGCCTGGCAAGTCAAAATGCCGTATCATCTGTGCACAGGCGCTTGTTAACAACCCTTGCTCGCCAGAACCACCAGACATTGCGCCAGTACGCAAATCAGACACAAAGGGCCATGTCCCCAAAATAGCAGGATAGCCCGGCACCATGGCGTTTACATAGACAAGTCCTGCAAGCACTTCGGCGACGGCTTGCGCAACCGCTCCAGCTATACTTGCCGGAGCTGTTGCTCCTGCCTGTCCGGCTGACAGCAACAATACAGGCATACCTGCTTTTACCGCCTCCTCCATAACCAGACAGCTTTCCGTAGCAAATCGCAATGGCGGAACAACAAAACAGTTTGAGTTAGACACAAACGGCCGCGCGCGCCATTTATCTTCACCCCCTGCAATATCATGAAGCATGCTAATAGCAGGGCCCATAAAAAAGGCTTCAGTAAAACTCGTCCCCACATGCTTTGTTGTACCTTTCAGGCAAGCATAAAGAGTATTCAAATCTAAATCAGCAGGATCTGGGATATCACGTGCTACCATAGGCCTCTGAAAAAAATGAATATTATCCATATTCTGGACAATACGCGCCGCGTCATAAATATCTTTGAGGTGGCTCTCGCGGTAGCTGTGATTATTAATATCTACAACGTGAACGGCAGCACCTGCTGTCCCGAAATGCACCCGCGCGCCTGACAATAAAAGATCATGTTCCGGGTCGTGTGCATGGAGGGTTAGATTACGGGCGGCTATGGCAATTGTATCTTCTACCAAGGCACGCGGGAAACGAACACGACCATCATTACCGCAGACAGCCCCGGCAGTGACCATATAGTCAATGCCAGATTGCGGCGCCTGCGAAAGGCCAATTTCTTCAAGAATTTGAAACACCGTGTCGCTGATCGCTGCTATCTGATCTGGCGCAAGCGGCTGATAACTTCCGCCAAGAAGGCCAGGCCTAATGGGCTTTCTATTCACGGCAAGGGGGCTTGACCGTTCCTGCTGACGCGCCAGCCGTCCACCACTTCTTCGCTTCACTGTTCTTGAGGGCTTCAGCTCATCCATAACACATCCCTAACGAAATCTATTACAAACCAATATGCTGAAGCTTGAACAGAAGCGAAAAAGAACGTCAATAAAAAATTTACAGTGGGATATTGCCCACTGATACCGGGAGTTCAGAAAGAGCGGCACTAATGCTTAAGAGCAAGAGAGGTATCTGTTGCCTCAGCTTCAAAATTGAACACATAGACACCAGAATAATGGTTCTCACGATAGGCCATTGTCTTGCGAAGATCATCAAAAGTCTCCACTGCATGCCTCTCAAAAGTTTTCAAATCTTTACTTTCTTCAAATTTTGTTTGGATCGTTAGGCTACCACATTGCCCAATCGATATATTGAGAGACCTCATGTTACAGGACACTATCCTTTTACCAAATGCGTCCGAGCAAAAAGTAGCAGCAATTTTTGCTTCTGAGACCCCTGAGAATTTCAAATTATATACTTTTGCATACATCTTACGATAACTCCGTCAACATTTCGTTAAGCAGTGATTCAGCTGCATCGCCCTCCACCTTAAATTTTTTCATGACCTTTGCTTGTAGCTTCATTTCTCCCTGTAAAGATCGGCCACCTGCACTGAGTGAGAAGGCCCCGCTCTCCCCTCTGAAGATAAGGCCGGAGTCAAGAAGGCTTGTGGAAGGAATATCTGCAATCGGCATATCACTGCATAATGTAATGAACGCTGTGAAATCTTCCATTGTCAAAGAGCTGTCATAAGCTTGAAATCCTTTTAGCGCATCAAGAATCTTATGAGAGGTGATTTCTTTCTGCTCCGTTTGAATATCAAGCAGAAGAGCTAGATTTTGAGTGATTTTTTTGATCATCACAATCTGCTCTTCTGACAAAGTCATTGGCTCCATATTCATCATACATAATGTGCCCAAGGCATAATTATCCTTATTAATCACAGGAAAACCAGCATAGGCTCGAGGTGCTTTTCTGGCTTTTATCATCGGGTGCCATTGCCAGTCTGGTTCAGACCATGAATCGCTAAACAATAGCGGTTCTTTATCAAGCAAAACATAGGAACACAGATTTGTTTCAGTTCTTTCCGTTTTACCGCCAGCTTCCCAGCCATCACGTCCCGTTGCAGCCATTCCGCACTGCATTTCTCCATCAAATAAACTAAAAGTTGCCATAGAAAACCCAGTAATATCGCTGGCTAAATCACAATAAACTTGAAAAAAATCAGGGTTTGGCGAATCAACAAGACCTGTTTTCACAACAGCCTGAACGCGACGCTCTTCATTCGCTGGACGAGGGGCAAGACCATTACTCATAAAAACGCTCCTATTAAAATCTTTCTCACGGAGGCCAACTTAATGGAAGTCACGTTTTCCCCTGAAGACCTCACCAAAGGAAAAGCAATCTACAAACAAGTTTTCATTCGATTTTTCAAAAATGCAACTACTATATGCTGAAAATATGTCACATAATCTATTGGAATACCATTAAGTTGCTTTAATATAATAATTTTAAAATAAGTGAGCAAAAATTTGCTTCAATAACAGCTGTTAATATAGGCAGAATAAAGACTTGTTTCTGCAGATAGGAAATTTCCCAGTGAACCCATCTAGTAACGGTCATGAAGCAATAATCCGCAGCAAAATATTGGAAGCCCGCATCCTTACCTACGGGGCAAGTTTATGTGAGCTAAGACTGGCCGATATACCCTACAGCCTTGTGCTTGGGTTTCCGGACGCTAAAGATTACCACATGCGCTCCGGTCATTTTGGGGCCATTGCAGGTCCTGTTGCAAATAGGATTGCCGGCGGTACAGCGACACTTGACGGCAAAATGCTCAGTTTTGAAAAGAACGAAAATAACCTGAACACGCTGCATGGCGGCGCGCTGGGAACGGGACGGCTAGCCTGGACCATTGTTGACCAAACCGAAGCTAGTGTGCGGCTTACCCTGACCTTAGATGATGGGTATCTTGGATTTCCGGGGCCGTTACGATTATCCTGTCACTATCATGTAACAGATGCCGCTGAACTGGTCCTGACTCTAGAGGCTGAAACAGATCAAAAAAGTTTCTGCAACCTTGCAAGCCATCCGTATTTTTGTCTCGATGATGCAGAAGATTTTCGTCACCATAGCCTGCAGATTGACACCTCCCACTACCTGCCAATATCTAATGAAAAAATCCCTACGGGGCGGATTGAAAGCGTTAACAATACCACCTTCGATTATCGCACCACTCGCAGCTTAAGCCCCCTCATTTCAGGCACTGAACATCCTATTGACCATTGTTTTTGCTGGATTAATGAAAATAATGACGTACCTCGCATACTTCGTGAACGTGCCACCCTCACAAGCAGTCATTCTGGCATTAGCATGACTGTGATGAGTGACCAGCCAGGCTTGCAATTCTATACCGGGCAAGGCATTAAAGACGGGCTTACTGGACATGATGGCAAACGATACGCCCCTTTTTCTGGCCTCTGCCTAGAAGCACAAGCCCTCCCCGATGCGCCACATCAGCCTCATTTCCCCTCAATAGAAATTACTCCAGACAGACCCTATCATCAGCAGACTCGGCTATGCTTCTCTCAAAACAAAGAGCTGCAAATAAAAACCTCCTAATTTTAATTATATCAAGGGGAAAACGCTCAATTTAAACTTTATCTTAGCGTAGCATCATATAGTAGCTGCGTTCGCGGCACCATAAATTGCAAGGCGTTGAAGTAAAAGCTCTTCTCATCCAAGTCTGAAAATGATTTTTTGAATTCTGGAAACTTCATAAGAAATTCTGGCTTTTCTGAAAACACAAGTTCGCATTGCTTTGTCTTATAATTGGTTATTGGCTGCTTGAACTTATCTTTTTTCCATTTAGGCAAATCGAATGTAGTCAACACGGGCTTAGGCTTTTCGTCTTTAAAAATATTAATTCTCTCAGACTTACATATTTCAATCAAAAACTTTGCAGTTTTAAATATCTCAGGGTTCTCTTTTTCTGATACAAACTTTCTAAGAGTTGTAAATAGAGCATCCTCAATGACTTTGTTATCCAGACATATCATTTGTGCGCCATAATAAACATTAAGCAAAGAGGGCGTTGAAACTTGATTTTTATTTTCTGTAAACGTCTTGTAAGCATGCTCATGAAGAACTTCAGGTGACGAGTGCAATTCATCCATAGCTGCTTTTTCGAAGGTCTTGATAAAGTTTTTCCAAGGTGTGTCCTTTTCATCTTCATCTTTCGGTTTAATAAGTTCAGCAATAAAATCTGCCATGGGAATATTTGAATGCCGAACGAACTGGAAAAACCACTTATAAAAATTAAGAGAAAAGATCCCATAGAACATGAAATTCAATGTACGCATGAACTTGAAATCGTCTAACGAAATGCAATTTGATCCAACAACAACTTCTTCATATTCAGCGCAAAACTCACCACCGATAAGCCCTTGATTAGCACTCGTAAGCCTAAAACGGGTTTTAAGTTCATGTTTCTCTCGGTAGCCTTCTCGTGCCATTTCAATGCCGTCGACTATATAAAGATTATTAATAAGTATCGAATCAAAACCCCTAGTTAGCGCGTTGTTAAGAAAAGAAACAAATGATGTTTTCGTTTCATACGGCAACCCAAAAATCAACTCGGTAGTTGACGGCAACCCTCTTTCAGCGGCCCAAGCGATAGCTTCATCAATTTGCTCTGATGTAAGATTACGGCGTTTTATTTCTTTTAGCGTTTCTGGATTTTCAGTCTGCAATGAGAGGGCCATTCCATAAAGTGTCATATGACCTAGATTATTAATGACATGCTTCGCAGTCTCACTAAATCTTTTGTCATTATAAAAGAATAACCCTTGGGGGTAGCCGTGCTTTTTTGACGTCTCCAAAATAAAATCAGACAGAGCGGCATCACGCTTGAGAATACCAAAATTCTCATCAACAATATGCATTGGCAGATGCGGTTTATCACGGAAGTGTTTAGTAATAAATTTTACTTCGTCTATCACCTGCTGGTCAGGAAAGGCACGTAATTTACCTTTATTTTTCCCAGAAACACAGAATGTGCAAGTATAGGGGCATAGTCTAGATGTCTGCAACATTGGAAGGAAATCACCCCCTAAAAAAGGGTCTAGAATACCTGTAAGGTAGGGGGAATCTAGTGTGCTTAGGTCTAGAGAAAGCCCAATATTGAAACCTTGGAAAAGTCTGCCTCCATAAAGATGCACAACACCATCAATTGGATCTGACCACATTTCCTTGCTATTTTTAGATAAGCGCTTTTCTATCAAATTCGCAAATCCAAGTTCACCTTCATTTGTGACAAAGGCATCCACAAAAGGAAATCTTCGAAAAAGTCCAAGCTGTTGGTCTGCGTCTGTATCAACTGATGGTCCACCCCATACGACCATCAGATTGTTGTCTAAAATTTCTTTTGCTTTTCGAGAAACTACGTGGTTTAGCTTAGTATTCCAGTAGGAAAAAGAAAGCCCAAGAACATCAGGCTTTTCACTTTCGATTGCAGCTAGAAGCTTGTTTGGATCTTTAAATAAAATTATTTCAACTTGCTCACCAAAGCACTTCTTAGAATAGGAAGCTATATATCCAATATTTAGGGGGACAAACAAATTGAATCGATTTTCTTTATTAATGTAACTTAAGTCACCAAGAAAAATTTTTAACTTTTTCATTTTTTATGTTCCAGCGCACAAGTAAGTCGACACTTTTAAATGCAATATTTGTTCCATTCACTTAGTAATCGATAAGGATTTAAGTTAGAAGACAGTCATGCTTAGCTTTTCTTCAACACCGTGCCGTTTCAATGATCTTTCAATAAATCCATTGCCACTCAAGTCAGCAATAAGACTATTAAGAAATTCCAATGCCTCTGGATGTCCCTTTTGAATGCCAACCGATTGATGGATAGAGGTGAATGGCTGTTCAATGATCCTATAACCAGCTATTTTTGCTAACTCATCTACTAATCTCGGTTTTAAGCTCGCCAGCACATCTGCCTTGCCATCATAGAACATTTTATGAGACTCTTGGATCGAAGGGACTCGTACATAATCTGGGTGACTGAAATTTTCTTTTAACCATAAATCATAAGCGCTTCGGTTATAGAGAATAATTTCAATGCCTTGTTTGTTTACCTCAGCGTTAGTCTTGATGTCGGAGTTCTCCCGCACCAGAAAATTAGCATCTATCTTGATATAAGATGCGCTAAAATCAATTGTCTGGGCCCGTTCCGGCTCAAGCGCGATATTGCCAATATCCCAAATATCCTGTCCGACAGCATCCGCGAGCTGACCTGGCCCCTCAAATGGTATAAGGCGGCAGGGAACACCAAGGCGGGTTGCAATTTCCTTTGCAAGGTCGGGAGAAAGACCATCAGGACTATCATCAGCAGAGCGGCCCGATACCAGCAAAAAATTACTCATATTAATAGCAGCTCTAAGCTCACCATACGGCGCAAGCGCTCTCAGAATAGCCTCATTCATATCTGTTTATCCTTATTTTAGTCTGCTTGTTAAGTCCTGCTTATTGTTCAGCAATCTTTAAAGCCTCAGGGAATATCTTTTCGAATAAATCTAGATGCTGTTCGGTGCCAGCAGATATCCTAATACATCTATTTTGGGGTGCAACAGCCGGCATTCTCACGAACATACCCTTGCTGATCAATACGGCAAGAACGCGCTGGGCAAATGCACCATCCTTCATGCAATCTATCGCAATAAAATTCGTTCGTGAAGCTATCGCTTTACAGTGATTGGCAGCCGCAATATCAGCAATGCGCGCCAGAGAGTGCTTTACTTGTGCCTTCACAGCTTCAAGGTGAGCCGTATCACTCAACGCGGCGAGTACTGCCACCTGAGCCAACCGATTCACGCCGAAATGGTTCCTTACCTTATTAAACGCTGTTGAAAGCGATGCGTTTGTGATGGCATAGCCAACTCTTACTCCAGCAAGCCCATAGGCTTTTGAAAATGTGCGAAACCGGATAAGCTGTGGATGGTTAGCATCAAATACAGGTAACGCGCTCTCCTCAACAAAATCTGCATAAGCCTCATCAAGACATAGCAAACATTCTTTAGGCAGGTCCTGAAGCATTTTATGAATTATTTCAGGACCATGAAATGTGCCCATAGGATTGTTGGGATTTGAGACATAGACCAGACGAGCCTGTGTATCATGCGCCATTTTAATGATAGCTGATGGGTCTTCATGATCATGTAAAAATGGGACTTTAATAAGTGTGCCACCAAATCCAATTACATGATAATTGAATGTTGGATAGGCACCATCAGTTGTCACAACAGATACATCTTTCGTCACAAACAGCCTTACCAAATAGCCAAGTAGCCCATCTATCCCTTCGCCTATCACGATATTGCTGAAATCAACTTTATGTTTTTGTGCCAGAGCCACTTTCAAATCAAAATTTTCTGGATCGCCATACTGCCAAATTGCGCCAGCCTCCTGCTTAATTGCTTCGCAAACCAGAGGCGATGGACCGAACACACTTTCATTCGCGCCAATACGTGCCAGAAATTCCCGCTCTAGTTGGCGTTCCTGAGTTTCAGGTCCCACAAATGGAACTGTTGATGGCAGGCTTTCATTTAAGGTCGTCAATGGGGGATGTGTCATCACATTTCTCTTCATTCATAAACACCAGCTCATCGGAAGCATCCTAGCGCTAAAAATCGATCATGAGCAATAGCGAGATAAACCCATTACCCCAGACGCCAGCATTGTGAAGCGGGCGAACAGACAATAAAGCACAATCTAAAGAGAAGTGGCATACCGTGCGGGATTCGAACCCGTGTTGCCGCCGTGAAAGGGCGGATTTACGCAGTTTTAGAGGGTGTTTTTTCGCAGTTTATGGGGTGTTTTGGTTGCCAGTGAGACCACATGGCAGCCAGAAACTTGGACCACTTTTAAAGCTCACCTAGGTTTTTACATTGCAACAGTTACTGATTTTAGAGTTTAACTTTTGTGAAATAAAAACTCCTGAATTTGACTTGGAGCGCTTTCGCTGTAACGTTTTATTAAAATGAGAACGATGACAGGAGAAATCAAATGTGGAAATACCTTAGTAACGGCATAATAAGACCAGTTTCCCTTATAGCCGCGTTAATTGTTGTGGTGACCTCTTTCCAAGCAAACGCAGAACAAATTATAGCGCGAATGTCAGGTCATTGGAGCCCAACGCACCAAAGTTCAATTCATGCACAAATGTTTGCAGACGAGGTCACAAAAAGGTCAGATGGAAGGCTAAAAATTGAATATTACCCGTCTAAGCAGCTATTTGGTATTCGTGAAGTTTTAGGTGCAATAACATCTGGAGCTGTAGAGCTAGGTGGAGTGGTTGGCGTAGTAAGTTTTCCTCCAATAAACAAAAACTTCAACGTAGCGTCATACCCCGGTCTATTTTCGTCTTATGAACAACAACGTGGATTTTTTAAAGACTCTGCTAAAGGACAAGCGATTTGGAATGACATTACAGCGAAGAGTAAATCACAGCTAATTATGTATAATCCAGTGGGTCCAGTGATGACTTTCAGCAGTGCGCGTGAGTTAACTGGCATCGATGTCATGAAGGGTTTAAAAGCAAGGCGCTTATTAAAAAGTGAATTGCCTATGTGGAAGGCTCTAGAAGCAAATGCAGTTTCATTGCCAACTGGCGAGGTCTACACTTCACTCCAAACTGGAATGATTGATACCATCAATAGCCCCCCTGGCTCAATTGAAGCATATAGTTGGTGGGAATTTCTTTCATATGGGCAAAAACCCTATCAGTATTTTGCTGACGCCTACATTATGGCAAACAAGGACTGGATGAGCAGCCTGCCTGAAGATCTAAGAAATCTCGTTCTTACTGTTGGTGCTGAGGTTGGTTCAATTTCAACGAATACGATCCTTAATGCTGGAGAGCAAACCTTAACAAAATTTGTTGAGCGTGGCGGTAAAATTACAGAACTCTCCGGCGACGAAAAAGCAAAGTTTGACAAACTGATGCAAGAAAAAGTAATGCCTGCAATGGCAGATATGTTTGATAAGGATACACTTTCTGAGGCTCAAAACTATGCAAGCAAATAGTCTCTTGAGTGATGTTGTACTTGGCAGAGGTCAGCCGTGCTGAGTGCAGCACATTCCTTCATATCAACAACGAATAAATGGCTTGAAAAAGCCATTTATTCACTTGCAATATTTATCGTTGCAAATATGGTGCTCGCTCTTTTTTTAAGTGCTCTAATCAGATATGTTTCAGGAACGGGTTATGATTGGTTTATCGAACTACCACCAGTGTTATCAAGCTGGTTAGTGTTTCCACTTCTAGGTCCCCTGCTAAAATCAGGTGGCCACATCAAAGTAGATGTATTGACTATTTTCCTCAAAAATTGGCAGTTATCAATGCTCAGGCTGCTAATCGCACTCATTGCCCTTTTAGCATCAATTGTGTTTTTAATTGCAGGGCTTGAAGCCACAAATTTATATTTCATGTTGGGTCAAACTATGGAACTCGAAATCGAGATTCCTATTTGGTGGGTATATCTTGCCTTTCCAACTGGATTTGGAATTTTAGCACTTTTCTCAGTTGAACTCATTCTTGCTGAATTGATAAATTTGCAAGCTTTGAGAGGGTAATAATTAATGTACAGTCTTGCAATTTTTTCATCACTCATACTTCTAATTCTATCGGTACCTATATTTTTAGTCTTTGGAATAGGCAGCTCAGCAGCAGCAATTTTCGGCCTTGGTTTGCCGTGGTCTACTCTGATTCAGGTATCTTTTGGCGCTATGACAAAGCATGTACTAGTTGCGGTTCCATTATTCATCTTTGCCGGAATGGCTATGTTAAGAGGTGGAGCTGCAAAACGCCTAGTGGACTTTGCAACAGCACTTGTTGGACATTGGCCTGGAGGGCTTGGTATTGCTATGGTAATAGCGATGGGGTTCTTTGCTGCCTTTTGTGGGTCTATACTTGCTGCCATCACAGCAGTCGGCACCATTATGATGCCTAAAATGCTTGAACAAGGCTATCCAAAACCATTTGTCATTGTCCTAGCAGCTTCTGCGGCTCTTCTTGAAGCTCTCATACCTCCATCTAATGCGGCTATATTGTTTAGTGCATTAACAAATGTCCCCGTTTCCCAAACCTTTGCGGCAGGTGTTATACCCGGACTTATTTTATTATTATTAATGGTACTAGTTGTTCTTATAAAATGTCGAAACATTCGAAACCCGGAACCAGCATCAGCAGCAGAGAGATGGCGGTGTTTTTTAGCGGCACTTCCTGGACTGCTAACACCAGTTATAATTTTAGGAGGAATTTATGCAGGCTTGCTTACCCCCTCAGAATCTGCAGCAGTAGCTGGTATTTGGGCGATTTTTATGGGTTTTCTCATCTATCGAGAACTAACACTTAAATCATTAATTCTTGCATTACGAGAAACAGCAACAATTACAGCGATCATTTTTGCAATAATCGCTACCGCAACTTTCCTAAGCGTTGTTCTAACTTACAGTCAAATACCGCAACAAATCGTAAGTTACTTCACAGAAATGGGTGCGACTTTTGCGCTGTTTTGGGTAGCTCTTGCAGTCACTTGTTTGCTGCTTGGTACATTCATCGAAATTGTTCCAGTATTCTACCTTACTGTTCCCATTTTTGCAGCAATCACATTATCCTTCGACGAAAGTTTGCTTCATCTCTACGTAGTTTTTGTTGCCTTTGCAGGGATTGGTATGATTACACCTCCAGTTTGTGTTGGTATCTATACAAGCGCAAGCGTCATCCAAGAAAATCCAGCAAAAGCTTTTCGAGAGGTGCCTCTATTTGTCGGTGTTGGTATTTTTTATGGAATTATTATGATTCTAATTCCCGAAGCTTCAACCTGGCTACCCTCACTCTTGCGCCATTAATCACGGCCATCCTCTCTGAGATAGAGTTCCAACTCGTGTTGCCGCCCTTGAGGACATACAAATATCGTTTTTCTTGAATTTACAATAACAGTCTCAAAACATTGGAAATTTAGAGCAAGAAAAACTATAACAAACACAAACAAACAGCCCCCAAACCAGAGGCTGAGGGCTTGTTAGATGTATGAATATATTAACTAAAGTTAAGTGGCATCCCGTACGGGATTCGAACCCGTGTTGCCGCCGTGAAAGGGCGGTGTCCTGAACCACTAGACGAACGGGACGCAGTAAGTGATCGCATAACTAATCAAAACAGAAGCGAAAATCAACCCTGCTAATTACCAAAAACACATCAGGGATGAAAAATCGGTTATTTCGTCATTTCTGCTAGCCAATAGCGATATCTTCAATATGGAGCTGGACAGCGCCGCCGCCACGAAAATTATCGACCCTCACCCTACCTAAAACTGAGACTGGGCCTGGGTCAGGGTTTGCTACCAGCGCCCTGCCAAGGGGCGTGGTTGCGGCTGAAAAACAGATGGCAGGGAGCGGACGAGCCGTTTTGTCATCCAACTGAACAGAAAGGTGTTGTTTTTCAGAACCAACCCACCGCAGATTTTTTAACTGGCAATGCGTGATAATAAAGCGTGGTTCTGGATGACCCGCGCCAAAAGGACCTACCTTTTCTAACCAGTCAGTAATCTCTGATGTACATCCAGCCACTGACAAAGTGTGTGAGGCAACAAAAGACCGTGCTGGTGGCGCATCACCAAAGGCTGCACGGGCCCGCTGGGTAATAAAATTAGTGAATGCAGAGAGTTTATCGCGATGCAACGATAATCCTGCCGCCATATCATGCCCGCCACCAGATAATAACAGGCCTTCTTGCCGCGCTGCCTGTATAATATCACCCAATGACAAGCCCGGCACACCCCGGCTAGATCCCTTGCCTCTGCCTTCTTTATCAAAAGCAATCACAATGACTGGCCGGTTATATTTATCCTTCAATCTGCCCGCAACAATGCCAATAACACCCTCATGCCAGCCCTCCCCAGACAGGACTAAAACCGACCGTGCAGAATCTTCTGTCAGCAGCTCTTCTGCTAATGCTTCTGCCTGTAATTGAACAGCCTGTTCGGTTGCGCGTCTTTCACCATTCAATTCATCTAGCCTGATAGCAAGAGAGCCGGCAATATCAGCATCTTGTGCTGTCAGCAATTGTATCCCAAGATCGGACTGACCAAGTCGCCCCCCTGCATTAATGCGCGGACCGAGCAGAAACCCAAGCGTATGAGTGGTTGGCGAAGTAGCAAGTCCGGCAACATCGCATAAATGCCGCAAACCAATATTCTGGCGGGTCGCGAGTATTTTTAATCCCTGCTTCACAAACACCCTATTAATATCCTGCAATGGGACAACATCACACACTGTTGCAAGCCCCACTATATCAAGCAAGGTCAGTAGGTCTGGCATTGTGCCTGATGGCGGTGTAATTTGGCGTACCCGACATTCCCGCATCACGCCTGCAAGCAACAGAAAACAAACTCCTGCAGCACACAGATAGCCAAGTTGACTATCATCATCCAGCCTGTTTGGGTTCACAACGGCTGTTGCAATCGGCAAGGTTGGACCCGCTTTGTGATGGTCGATGACCAGAATATCCATATTCTGCGCTGCGGCTTCTGCCAGAGGTTCATGGGCGGTAATACCGCAATCAACTGTGATGATAAGGCGCGCGCCCTTCTCTTTTAATTTTTGAAGGGCCGCGATATTTGGCCCATAGCCCTCAGAAAAGCGGTCAGGAATATGGCAATAAACAGGAATGTCAAACTGCCCAAGAACCTGCCTGAACAGGGCGGCTGAGCAGGCACCATCAACATCATAATCACCAAAAAGACCGATGGGATGACCATCTTGAATCGCATCACAAATACGGCTAATTGCCTTATCTGCATCGCACATAACCAAGGGGTCAGGCAGTAGATTGCGCAAACGCGGCTCAAGAAAATCATCTAGTGTGTCTGATGTAACGCCTATACGTGCCAGATGCATCGCAATCGCAAGAGGGACGCTATGTGCCTGTCGTAAATGCTGGGCCATCCGCTGTGTTTGCACCTCTGATAGGAGAGAGGGCGCCTTATGCCATATAGCACCCGAAAGCGACTGGCTGCTCTGTGCCATTCTCATATACCGTGTCACCTCCTTAGACGTTTTTTATGACCAGTGGACCGATATTAATGTCGTTCAATCATATCCAAAATTGGCAGGGCAAGCACACTACCATTGATAAAATCACTAGCTGTTAGAATATCACAAGCTGCCAAAACAGCATCTGCACGCGCGGGATGCAGGGTCATCACAAGGGCAACCGGCGCGTCATCAGATTGGCCTCTCTGAAGCATAGATTCAACAGAAATATCCTTATCTTTCAGAATAGACGTAATCGCAGATAATATCCCGGCTCTATCAGGCACCATAGCCCGCAGATAATAGCGCCGTTCTTCTGAATCATGCAGCACATGTGACGAATTCTCAAGCGTATGAACAAACCGGCCAAATGGCAGGCCACCGCGACCCGTTGCTATATCAAGAATATCTGCCAGCACCGCTGAAGTTGTGGGCCCAGCGCCTGCCCCCGGACCTGTCGTGAGTATCGTCTTAACAGGCTCTGCTTCAAAGGCAATAGCATTCAGAGCGCCATCAATTTTTGCGAGCTGGTCGTTGCTTGCAATTAAACATGGCTGAACAGACCGGATCCCAGACCGCTCAGCAATCCCCAACAGCTTTATAACATAGCCCAACTCTCCCGCATAAGCGATATCAGTACCAGTAATTGAGCGGATGCCAGAAATATTTACGGACGAGAAATCAATTTGCTCGCCATAAGCAAGCGCTGCAAGGATAGCAAGCTTGTGAGCGGCATCCACGCCATCTACATCAAAACTCGGATCCGCTTCGGCATACCCCTTTGCTTGGGCTTCGGATAACACATCGCCAAAATCACGGCCAGTTTGCGTCATTTCAGTGAGGATATAATTACAAGTGCCATTTAAAATACCCGTAACACGACTAATATTATTTGCCGCTAATCCTTCGCGCAGCACTTTAAGCGCAGGAATTCCGCCTGCAACAGCTGCTTCAAAAAACAGTTGAACCCCATGCTGCTCTGCCAGCGTTGCTAAAGCATGGCCATGATGGGCAATAAGCGCCTTATTAGCGGTCACCACATGCTTGCCTGATGTAAGTGCTGCTTCTACGAGCGCTCGTGCAGGCCCCTCTGAGCCACCAATCAATTCAATAACAATATTAATATCGTCTCGGTGCGCCAGAGCAACGGGGTCTTCTTCAAAATCAACGCCCGACAAGTTAATACCACGATCCTTTGTTCTGTCTCTGGCGGAAACAGCTGTCAGCGTGAGCTTTTTACCTGTCTTTTGGTACAAGATATTTTCCTCTGATAACAGTAATTCTGCGGTTTTTGCGCCAACAACGCCAAGACCAGCAAGACCGAGTGAAAGATGTGACATAGACTATATTCCCTAATCATGCACAGCATTAGAACCGGCAGATATAATGAAGCGTTAGGAGGGTTGAAGACAATTGACTACCAAAGCTCTGTTTTAATGCCCTGCACGCCCCTTTGCCAAGCCAAAAATAGCACCAGTGACATTCGTTAACCGTCTATTTTGATAAGTACGCTAACACGCCACCACCTCATAAAAAAGGAGCTTGTTGGGCGTAATTTTTTATGAAAAGTTAGGATATGGAATAGGGACAGAATATTGGCAATGATTATCTTTAGACAATCAATATGTCTTATGAAGCGCTTCGAATAAAGGAAAGACACTATTATGACCCAGACACAGGAGAATAATACGTCACCAAAGGGACCAACATCTGCACTGCCTGACCGTGCTGCAATTGTTATCATTGGCGGAGGTTCTGTTGGATGCTCTATTGCCTGGCACCTTGCCGAAGCTGGTGTAAGCGATGTTGTATTACTGGAAAAAAATGAGCTGACATCTGGCTCTACATGGCATGCTGCTGGAAATTGCCCTAACTATGTTGGGTCCTGGACGATGATGAAGATGCAACATTATTCAACCCAGCTCTATCGTAAGCTTGGCGGCCTTACGGACTATCCAATGAATTATCATGTGACAGGTTCTGTCAGGCTGGCACATTCACGCCAACGTATGGAAGAATTTTCTCACGTGCGCAGCATGGCCCGCCAAATGGGCTGTGAGATGGAAATAATGTCGAAGGCCGACATGAAAAATGTCTATCCATTTCTTGAAACTCATGACCTTGAGGGCGGGCTCTGGGATCAGTATGACGGCGATATTGACCCTGCCCAACTCACCCAAGCTTTTGCGAAAGGTGCGCGTGACAAAGGCGTTAAAATTATCCGGTTTTGTCCGGTAATAGGCATTACACGCAATGCAGGTTTGTGGCATGTTGAAACAGAGGCTGGTACGATTGCATGCGAGAAAATTGTTAATGCAGCGGGTTATCGAGCCGCTGAGATTGGTGCAATGCTAGGCCGTGATGTGCCATGCGTATCTATGGCACATCAATATCTGATAACTGAAGGCATTGACGTATTGAGCGAGCGCAGTGATAAACTTCCCCTGCTTCGGGACCCAGACAGTTCATACTATCTTCGACAAGAAAAAGATGGTCTTTTGCTTGGGCCTTATGAAATGAATTGCCGGGCACATTGGACAAATTCTTCTGATCCAATGCCTGAAGACTTCTCGTTTCAGCTCTATCCTGATGATTTAGACAGGCTGGAATGGTATATTGAAGATGCCTGCGCACGGGTTCCAATTCTGAGCACAGCAGGCATCACACGGGTCGTTAACGGCCCCATCCCCTATACGCCGGATGGCTTGCCGCTTCTTGGCCCCATGCCTGGCCTGAAAAATGCTTTTGATGCGTGTGTCTTTACCTTTGGTATTGTACAGGCTGGCGGCGCTGGCAAAATGATGGCTGAATGGCTATTAGAGGGTGAAACAGAGGCAGATAGCTGGGCTGTAGATCCGCGGCGTTTTACTGACCATGTTGATGCAGCATATACCGAAGCCAAAGCAATTGAGACCTATTCACATGAATATGCAATACATTTCCCCCACATTCAGTGGGATGCAGCACGCGATGCGAAAACAGGTCCGGTTGATAGTGTTTTGCGCTCAATGGGCGCTGAAATGGGCGCATATGGTGGCTGGGAGCGCGCTGATTACTTCCCAGATAGCGCTTTCACCCCAGAACAAGTCAACAGTTATGATCGCCAACCTTTCTTTTCTATTGTCGGCGCAGAATGTCGCCATGTGCAAACTCATGTAGGACTATTAGATCTGCCAGGCTTTTCTCGCTTTGCAATCTCAGGCGCGGGCGCTGCGGCATGGCTTGAGGGCCTCACCACAAATAAATTGCCAAAGATAGGGCGCATTGGACTTGCTTATTTTGCCTCTGCAAAAGGAAAAATATTGGCAGAGATGACTGTCACTCGGTTCGAAGAGGACCGGTTCTGGCTTATGAGTGGTGTGGGCGCCTATTGGCATGACAGAGACCTTCTGATGCATAGTCTTCCCGACGATGGCTCTGTCGTTATACAAGACCAGACAAAAGAGTTTACCTGTTTCCTTTTAACAGGACCAAAAGCCCGCACAGTGCTTAGCTCTGTTTGTGATTCTGACTTATCGGATAATTCGTTTGGGTGGCTGAGCCATCAATTCGTGACCATTGCTGGTGCAAAAATATGCGCCATGCGGGTCTCTTTTACAGGCGAGCTTGGCTGGGAGCTCCATGTTGCCCGTGACGAAGGCAGCGCTGTTTATGATGCCGTAATGGGCGCTGGAGCCGCGCAAAATATTAAACCATTCGGCATGCTTGCTCTTGATTCCATGCGGCTTGAAAAAGGCTATCGAAGCTGGAAAGGCGATCTTACCTCCGACTATGATATGTATGATGCCGGCCTTGCGCGCTGGGTACATTCATCCAAAGGAAATTTTGTCGGCAAAGACGCTCTAATGGCACGGGCTAACGGTCCGCATCGTCAGTTTGTTACCTTATCAGTTGACGACCCCGATGGCAGTGCTGATTTTGGAGAGGCTATCTATCTGTCATCGGTCATGAGGGGAGATAAGCCGGTGGGTCTTATCCTGTCTGGTGGCTATGGTCATAGAATAGGCCAGTCCCTTGCCCTTGCTATCATTGATGCAGATATTGATTATACGGCAACCCCACTAAGAGCTGAAATTGTTGGTCGGTCGCGCTCTGTTTCCGTTTTGAGTCATGGCGGCGTTTATGATCCTGACAACACTCTTTTAAAAGGAGTTTCGTAATGAACGGTACAGACTCGATAACTTTGCCCTCTCATGCTCGTGTTGTTATAATTGGTGGTGGGATTGTTGGCTGTTCGGTTGCCTATCATCTCTCAGAATTAGGCTGGAAAGATATTGTTTTGCTTGAACGCAAACAGCTAACCTCTGGCACAACATGGCACGCAGCAGGCCTTATTGCACAGTTGCGGGCAACCCAGAATATGACACGCCTCGCAAAATATTCGCAAGAACTCTACACTCGGCTGGAAGCTGAGACAGGCGTGGCAACAGGCTTTAAACAAAATGGGTCAATCACCGTAGCACTAACAGATGCGCGGATGGAAGAATTACGGCGCGGCGCGGCTATGGCGCGTGCCTTTGATGTCCGTATCGAAGAAATATCAGCATCAGATATTGCTGCCCATTATCCGGGGCTTACTGTTTCTGATGTAAAAGGTGGTGTCTTCCTTGATAAGGACGGACAAGCAGACCCCGTTAATATCACCCAAGCTCTTGCCAAAGGCGCCCGCATGCGCGGCGCTCGTATTTGTGAGGGTGTTGCAGTTACTGATATTCATCAAAAAAACGGCAGTGTAACAGGTGTTTCAACCTCGTATGGTGATATCACAGCTGATTACGTTGTTAATTGCGGCGGTATGTGGGCCCGTGATATCGGCGCTATGGCAGGTGTGTCTGTGCCACTTCATGCTTGTGAGCATTTCTACATCGTCACAGAACAGATTGATGGCCTAAAACGTGACCTCCCAGTGCTCCGGGTACCGGATGAATGCGCCTATTATAAAGAGGATGCCGGAAAGCTATTGCTTGGTGCGTTTGAGCCTGTGGCAAAACCATGGGGCGGTGATGGCATTCCAGATGATTTTGAATTTACCACCCTGCCCGATGATTTTGACCATTTTCAGCCCATTATGGAACAGGCAATTGATCGGCTGCCCCTATTAGAGACAACGGGAATCCAGATGTTTTTCAATGGCCCGGAAAGTTTCACCCCCGATGATCGCTACCTGCTTGGTGAAGCCCCTGAAGTAAAGAATTTTTATGTTGCAGCCGGTTTTAATTCGATTGGCATTCAGTCTGCCGGCGGTGCTGGTATGGCGCTGGCACAATGGATGGATGCCGGGAGACCCCAAATGGATATCTGGGATGTTGATATCCGACGTATCATGCCATTTCAGGCAAATAGGCATTATCTTTCTGCACGGGTAACAGAAACACTTGGGCTACTTTATGCCGATCATTATCCGTATCGCCAATTTGCTTCTGCGCGCAACATTCGGCGTACGCCTCTGCATCACAAGCTTGCAGAACATCATGCCTGCTTTGGTGAAGTTGCCGGGTGGGAGCGGGCTAACTGGTTCCTGCCAGCAGACGAAGCAAACCGCGGGAAAACACCAGAATATAACTATCAATGGGGTCGCCAAAATTGGTTTGATTACGCTGGTGCAGAACATCAAGCTATTCGTGAGACTGCTGGATTATTTGATCTATCAACTTTTGGTAAAATCAGAGTGTTAGGAAGCGATGCTGAAGCTGTACTTCAATATATATCTGCAGCTGACATTGCTGTTTCTGTTGGCAAAATCGTCTATACACAATGGCTCAATGACGCAGGCGGCATAGAAGCAGATATCACGATTACACGCATTGCTGAAAATGAGTTTCTAGTTATCACACCCGCTGCAACAATACGGCGTGAAATGAGCTGGCTTACCCGTCATATTCCTGAACAGGCGCACTGTTATGCGATTGACGTCACCTCTGGAGAAGCGGTTCTGGCTATAATGGGACCATATGCCCGCGATATTCTCCAACCCGTTATCTCGCAGTCTCTTACGGATGGTGATTTCGCATTTGGCACAGCCCAGACAGTTCATATTGGCATGGCTGAAGCACGGGCGCATCGCATCTCATATGTCGGGGAGCGCGGCTGGGAGCTTTACGTCCCTGCTGAGATGGCCGAGCATGTATTCGATACTGTTTGGCAGTCAGGGATGAGCCATGATCTCCGTCTTACTGGGCTCCATGTTCTTGATAGCTGCCGTATCGAAAAAGCGTTTCGGCATTTTGGCCATGATATTTCTGATGAAGATCATATTTTGGAAGCTGGACTTGGCTTTGCTGTAAAACTTGATAAAACACCCTCACAAATTGGTAATTTCATTGGGCGTGATGCTGTGTTGCGCAAAAAAGATGCCGGCCTTAGCAAGCGCTTAATCCAGTTCAAACTAGATGACCCCACACCCCTACTTTATCATAATGAGCCTATTTTACGGGACGGGAAAATCGCAGGCTATCTGACGAGTGGCAATTATGGGCATCATCTCGGGGCAGCAATCGGTCTAGGTTACGTCGCCTGCATGCCGCAGGAGAGCGCAGCAGAGATGCTTGCCTCTTCTTATCAGATAGATGTAGCAGGACAAATTGTGAGCGCCACAGCAAGCCTGAAACCTCTATACGACCCATCAGGCGAAAAAATGCGGGGCTAGCGTGCTACAGAGGCGAGTGCGATAGAGGCAAGCCGTGCTTCGGGCGGATCGGCGCGGCTGGTCAGAAGAATAGGAACGGCGCCGCCAACAACAATACCTGCCGCACATGCACCTGCTAGGTAAACAAATGCCTTATAGAGAATATTACCAGCGACAATTTCTGGCATGAGCAAGCAATTTGCATGACCAGCAACATCATCATCACCAAGTCCTTTAATTGCCGCTGACGCGCGAGAGAGCGCCAGATCACATGACAATGGGCCAGAAATAGCAACATCATCGCGGTCTGCAAATTCATTATGGGCCCAATGTGCAAGCAGTGCTGCAGTTTCGGATTGCGGCATTGAGGCGATAGGCGTTTCAGTAGCAGATAACACAGCAATCCGGGCTTTTTCATGACCAAGGAGGGATGAAAGCCGGACCATTTCACGCATCGCTTGCTGTGATGTCTTTTCATCAGGCGTAACATTCACAGCCGCGTCAGAAATCAGCATCGGCACTCCGCCATCAGCCGGATAGAGCGCAAAGACATGAACCAGCCGGTTACCTGTCCGCAACCCAACATCCCGTGGCAAAAGAGCGCCCATAAACACATCTGTATGAAGCTGTCCTTTCATGACAGCACCAACTGAGTCTGTTCCTTTTTGAATAAGATAACGTGCTGCCACTGAAGCCGCTTCTTGCTCGCCTGTAGCCGGCAAGATCATATCATCTCGAATGTCCCAACCAAGCTGGTTTGCATGGGTTTGGATTATTTCTGGTTCGCCGATTAGAAGAGGTGATGCAATTCCTGCCTTCCAGGCATCAAAAGCTGCTTGCATAGGAAGGCTGCCAGCGGCACGAACAACAAGAAGTACGAACGGTCCTTTTTCTTTGGCAGCCGCCAACAGGGCCTCAGGGCATCCTGCCTTCACAGTGCTGAGGAAGGATGACCCGGCCATTACTGTAGACCTCTTACACGCTAGTCTGAGGACGGAAGTCAGCCGGGTCGATACCTGCAACAGCAACCGGCTTTTTCATAGCATCACGTCGGAACGGCTCACCAAGTTCCTGATTTAGCACAACTTCGATAAAGGTTGTTTTATTTTCCTTCATCTGCGCATCCACAGCTTTGTTCAAGGCATCTGTAAGCTGGTCCATGGTGGATACCTGAACACCGCTTAGGCCACACTGGTTTGCAATACCAGCATAAGACACTTCCATATCGAGTTCTGTACCAACAAAATTATCTTCGAACCACAATGTTGTGTTGCGCTTTTCAGCACCCCACTGATAATTGCGGAAGATAACCATGGTGATGGCAGGCCATTCTTCACGGCCAACAGATACCATTTCATTCATTGAGATACCGAAGGCTCCATCACCGGCAAATCCAATAACCGGCACATCAGGCTTAGCAATTTTTGCCCCTGCGATAGCTGGAAAGCCATAACCACATGGACCAAATAGACCAGGTGCCAGATATTTCCGGCCCTCTTCAAATGTGGGATACGCATTACCGATAGCACAGTTGTTGCCAATATCAGAGCTGATGATCGCATTTTTGGGCAGTGATGCTGTAATAGCACGCCATGCCATACGTGGGCTCATCTTTTCCGGCTCACGTGATCGAGCGCGCTTATTCCAGCTTGTTCCTGGGTCATCATCCTCGTGTGTGAGAGAGGTTAATTCTTGTGCCCATGATGATTTTGTCTGCGCAACAAGCGACTTGCGAACCTCACGAGCCTTATCACCTGCCGTTGGGGTAAGACGTTCAAGAAGCGATTGCGCTACTTTCTTTGCATCACCGACAATCCCAACACTTACCGACTTGGTTAACCCAATGCGGTCGGGGTTGATATCAACTTGAATAATTTTTGCGTCTTTTGGCCAATAATCAATGCCGTAACCAGGAAGCGTTGAAAATGGGTTCAATCTGGTTCCAAGGGCCAGCACAACATCAGCCTTGGAAATCAACTCCATGCCTGCCTTTGAACCGTTATAGCCAAGTGGCCCCGCAAACAAAGGGTGTGATCCTGGAAACGCATCATTATGCTGATAATTACAACAAACAGGTGCATCAAGACGCTCTGCTAGTGCTATTGTGTCAGCGATACCACCGCTCAACACAACACCTGCCCCATTCAGCAGAACCGGAAATTCTGCTTCAGATAGAAGCTTTGCCGCCTCTATAATTGCATCTTCACCGCCATTTGGGCGCTCGAAGTCAAGAATCTCAGGTAACTCAATATCAACGACCTGCGTCCAGTAATCACGGGGAATATTAATCTGTGCCGGGGCGCTGAGACGCTTAGCTTGCGTAATCACTCGGTTTAGGACTTCCGCTATTCGCGACGGGTCCCGCACTTCTTCTTGATACGCAACCATATCCTT
>CATISA010000031.1 GCA_949529445.1 Alphaproteobacteria bacterium UBA4588 | reverse complement strand
TGCAGCGGCTGTAACATTCACATAATAAGTGTCTGCGAAATCAGCTGCACTGAGGCGTGCCATAGGTTTTAACAGGATTGAGCCAATAGCCCAGACAACACCGTCTAGCTGACCGTCCTCGCTGGCATCAGCAACAGCCTGCGCAAGACTATCCACATCATGAATATCACATAGTGTGGCACCGCATGAAAGCCGAGAGGCTAGCTGCGTAAGTTCAGCTTCATTCCGTCCCGCCAAATGTATGCTTTTTCCTGCTTGGGTGAGGCGTTCAGCTACTGCAAGGCCGATGCTGCCCGTTGCGCCAAAAATCAGCGTCTTTGCCATATGTCTATCCTGTCCTGAATGAAGGTCTGTTGTTAAAAAAGCAAACAAGCTTACCCTTCAGATACGTTATCCAAATGAGGCTAGATCAAATCATAACTGTCTTGTTACGCGGATAACTGCTGATGAAATGACGGTGTTACCGTACAGCGCAGTTTTTCACCGTCAGAGAAACATACCCCTGTAACTGTGAGGTATCTAACTCTATCAGAAGCAGCCAGTCCTCAGCTGGCAGTACCGTACGCATCGGCAATGTGCCAGTAGCAACCTTTTGCGAGCCAAGGTAAACATAGCGAACAGAAATTGAGCGATCCGGGTCAAACCAAGGATTATTTTTAGACCCCTGCGCCTGCGGCTGACCCTCAATATGAAGACCCAAACCACCATCAAATAAGGTAAGATTAGATTCAACACCGCTATAAAGTTCTGTTGCCACCGCAACAGATGCTGTTTCAATAATACGGCAATTCACCGGTTTACCGATGCTTTGCAGAGACTGATAAATCTGTTCAATTTTTGTGCCGCGCGCTATTTGCCCTTTAATCAATCGGGTAAGTTTAGAGCTTTGTGGGTCAGAGGTCAGATTCTGGGCAAGCTGTTCTGCCTGTAATTCTCTGAGCTTATGTTTAAGACGTTCATTGTCGCTATAAAGCGTCTGAACTTGCTGAGCGCTCTCAAACAAAGCAAGGTCGGCATCAGCCTGAAGCCGGCGCTGCTCGAGCGAGCCCCATTGCCAACCAAGCCAAAGCATAAGAGCAAGAGCTGACAAACGGGTAATCCAGGACATATAGCCCTGTACTTCCTGACGCCGGTATTTTTCGCGTGTTTCGAAAAAATCCACTCTTAGTCGTTCCTTGCATTTATAATCATAATGGCCCTGATGAGTGAATACCGTTTTTGTTGTCGTCCGCCAAGCCCTTGTCGCAAGAAATACTCACCTGTTTTTCCATAACTAGAGATAGTAAACCCGCATTGTTCCTGTTACTGTTTTTATATTATTTCAGCTTTTGGTCGACACAAGGGTTTTCATACCGCTTATGCCTGCATCATCCCATTCTTCGGCGCGCGCATGGCAGCGTATGCTGTCAGGACGGCGGCTTGATATACTGAACCCCAGTCCACTTGATATTGAGATAGATGATATCGCGCATGGCCTTGCACGGGTTGCTCGCTGGAATGGCCAGACATCTGGGAAATATGGATTTTCAGTAGCGCAGCATTCTGTTTTGGTAGAGCAAATATTATCGCTTAATGCCCCGCAACTGGCGCAAAAATGGCGTCTTGCCTGCCTGCTACATGATGCACCAGAATATGTCATCGGCGATATGATTACCCCCGTTAAAGCCGCAATTGGAGCACCTTATAAAAAAATCGAAGCACTGCTGCAAAAAGCTGTGCATATTAGGTTTGGCCTTCCCCCTGAATTACCGAGCGGTATTGCTCATTCCATAAAGCGTGCCGATAGGATGGCTGCCTATCTTGAAGCAACAGAGCTTGCTGGTTTTTCAGCAAAAGATGCCGGCAAACTATTCCCCAAACTGCGCGGTATACCCAAAGGGATCGACTTAACACCACTCTCTCCAGAAAAAGCCACACGCAGTTTTTTACGGCGTTTTGACGTACTATTTGGCCGAAATGGACCTGCACGATAACAGAAGCACATAACTAGCGCGATTTTTGCTTGCCGCATCCAAGACGGTTTGTGTACAACAACGATGCGGTTCACATACCTTTGGGGGCATGGTGAAATTGGTAAACACAACAGACTTAAAATCTGTCGGCTTAATAGGCCTTCCCGGTTCAAGTCCGGGTGTCCCCACCACCACTTTTTATATTCCATTAGCATAACGCCCTATTCCTGATATTATCGTGATGATAGCGTAACCTTTAAGGAATGGCTGGAAGAATGAGCGAACTCTCACATCTAATCAATTTAGAACTATATCCGCTGGATGATGCTAACTGGCGCGCTAGAACCAAAGACCAGCTTGCACAGCATGGCTGTGTTGCGCTTGCTGATTTTCTGCGCCCTGATGCGCTTGCAGCGCTGCAAATCGAAGCACAGCGCGGGATGAAACATGCCTATTTCAATCCGCAACATCATAATGTCTATTTAACAGCACCAGACGATAACTATGCTGAAACACATATTCGGAACCGGCATGTGTTATCAACAAAAGGCTGTATCACAGATGATCTGATCAGTGAGCAATCAGTGCTAAAAATACTCTATCACTCAGCTGAATTCAAAGCTGCTTTAAGTGATATTCTTCATGAAGATGAGCTCTATCCTTATGCTGATTCTGTCTCTTCGGTAAATATCCATTATGCGCGGACAGGTGAAGAACTTGGCTGGCATTTTGACAATTCGTCATTTGCGGTCACCTTAATGATATCGCCGGCTACAGCTGGGGGTGCCTTTGAATTTGTTCGTGATGTCCGTAACGCTGAAACAGGTGATATGGCCTTTGATGCGGTCGATGATATTGTGTCTGGCAAAATAGCACCGTCTCATATCAGCATGCCGGCAGGAGCACTTCTGCTGTTTAGAGGCCGCAATTCTCTGCACCGGGTAACGCCGGTAAGTGATGATAGCATACGCCAACTTGCGGTTCTGGCCTATAATCAGGAACCGGGTATTGCCTTGTCCGAAACAGCACAAATGACCTTTTATGGGCGTGTTAACGCGCCACAATAGGCAAAAAGAGCGCAAGGTTACTGAATTTCTGCGCCATATCCAAGAGCGCGGACACGGTCTGCAAGCGCATCAGAAGCACGTTTAACATCACTCTGTTCAAGCCCCGTCAACACAACAGCTGTACCAAACTGCCCAGGCTTAAACCACGGATAGGACCCAACTGTGACAGGCGGAAATTCTGCACTCACCGCTTCCATGATATCAGCGATCGTGCCCTCACCAATCGCACATTGCACGGTGATCCGAGTAGGCTTTGTACCGCCGGCAAGAGACGGTGCAAGCCCTTCAAACATAGCCTGCATGATGGAGGGAACCCCTGCCATAACATGCACATTCTCAATAATATAGCCAGGCGCCGCACTCACAGGATTATCAATCAGCGTCGCTCCTTCAGGAATATCTGCCATCTTCTGACGGGCGCCCACAAATTCAATATCAGTTCCCTCATAATGATCTACCAGAAGCTTGAAGGCTTCGGGATGCTGTATCACAGGCACATCAAAAGCAGCCGCCACTGATACTGTCGTAATATCATCATGGGTTGGCCCAATACCCCCAGAGGTGAAAATATAATCATAGCGCGCCGACAAGCTTCGCACATGGTCAATGATTTCCTGAGTTTCATCTGAAATAACACGCACCTGCTTCAAAGAAATACCGAGTTCGGTCAACTTTTCAGCAATCCAGCCAATATTTTTATCTTTGGTACGGCCAGAAAGAATTTCATCCCCAATAACGAGAATTGCAGCGGTTGGATTTGCCATATACTTAACCTATACTTAAAACACCCTTAAAGGGATGTAAGGCAAAAATCGCTTTGCATCAACATATGTTCGGTTATTTACCTGTGAGCAATGTAACAAAGGATTGTACCCCCAATGCGCAGTGAAACCGTTATTCTTCATGACAAAACAGCCTTTTCCGCAATGGCGCGTGCAGGCGCACTAGCAGCCGATGTTCTGGACATGATAACAAATCATGTGACAGCCGGCGTCACCACAGAAGAACTTGACCGCATTTGCCATGATTATATCACGGCTGCAGGCGCTATTCCTGCCCCGCTCAATTATAAGGGCTTCCCAAAATCAACTTGTATCTCGCTGAATCACGTTGTCTGCCACGGCATTCCAGGTTCACGAAAACTTGTTGATGGTGATGTGCTGAATATTGATGTCACCGTAATATTAGATGGCTGGTATGGTGATACATCCAGAATGTACTGGGTGGGTGAACCCTCTATCAAAGCAAAAAACCTAACCCGTGTTACCTATGATTGCCTAATGCGGGCAATCGATATCGTACGCCCTGGAGCCACGTTGGGTGATATCGGCTTTGCCATTCAGTCTTGTGCTCATGAACATAGGTTTTCAGTTGTCAGAGATTTCACCGGACATGGATTAGGACAGGTCTTTCATACCAGCCCGACTGTCTTACATTTTGGCACCCCCGGCAGCGGCATGCTTCTTGAAGAGGGAATGATTTTTACCATTGAGCCAATGATCAATGCTGGTCAGTATGCCACGAAGATTCTAGCTGATGGTTGGACGGCGGTTACCAGAGATAAGAGTTTATCCGCCCAATTTGAGCATTCTATTGGTGTCACCGCTGATGGGGCAGAGATTTTCACCCTATCATCCAAAGGGCTTCATCACCCCCCTTATCAGCTTTAAAAACTGATTAAGTATTTATTAAGACAGACAGGGCTAAGCTGTTTGTCATGAAAACACCACCAAAAATATCGCCGAACGTAGATGTCTCCCAAGCAGGGCATAGAGACCGAATGCGGGCCAAGCTATTAGAGCGTGGCAGCGAATCATTAAGTGAACAAGAGTTGCTTGAAATGCTGTTATTTTTGAATTACCGGCGTCAAGATGTAAAACCCATCGTCAAATCGTTCTTTAAACATTTTGGCTCTCTTGGTACTATTTGTGATGCGTCACCAACAGAGCTTGCTCGAATTCCTAATCTTGGTTCAAGCGGCATTACGCTTCTCCTTTTGATAAAAGGATTATTCTATCGGCTGGATCAGGAACAGGTGTCGGGCAGAAGTGTTCTGTCTAACTGGAAAGCTGTTCAGAATTTCTGAATCAGACGCCTCGGCTATTCTGCGGTTGAGAAATTCATGATACTTTATCTGGATGCTCAAAATGGTGTGAATGAAGATGCAATTTTCTCTATTGGAACGGTTAATCGTACAGCCGTCTTTCCTCGTGAAGTTGTCAAAAAGGCATTAGACCATCAAGCTGTATCGCTAATAGTTGTCCACAACCATCTTTCATCAAGCACCAAACCAAGTGATGCAGATATCATGCTGACACGCCGGATTAGAGATGCATTAGCTCTTGTGGATATCGCGTTACATGATTACTTGATTGCTACGTCAAACAACGTAAGCAGTATGAAAGCGCTCAACCTGCTCTAAAGCAGACGTACCCCAGTTAGTTTCATTTTTTCAGGCGGCGCCGTGATTCTGCCTTGAATTTTTTTACCCCTTCAGATAGTTCATCAGACGCAATTTGCGTAAACCGGCCGGCATTCCGGCTGGCTTTCATCAGGCCAGGCCGCGCTTTTTCTACTGCCTGGTCAGCCAGCTTTGAGGCCTGCCGCCGAACCTCAGGGTTGCGAGCGGCATAGCGGATAGCTGAAAAAAGAATTCGCCGTAAGATCATCTTACTCTCATCATGGATAACAAACTAAAATAAAGGGCGGTTACTGTCGAAAGATGCCCGAAAACCTGCCTCGTTTCCTGCCTGAACTATAGCTTTTCTAAACGAAAAATGATAGGTTAAATTTCTCTTCGTACATAAGGAAATACTGCATCATGATTCCGCGATATGCGCGTGCTGAAATGGTTAATATTTGGGCGCCACAGACAAAATTCCAAATCTGGTTTGAAATTGAAGCCCACGCCTGTGACGCACAGGCAAAGCTTGGTGTGATTCCAGAAACAGCTGCGAAAGCTGTTTGGGAAAAAGGCCAGTTTGATATTGAGCGCATTGATGAAATTGAACGTGAGACAAAACATGATGTCATCGCATTCCTGACTAACCTTGCTGAATATGTCGGTGATGATGCCCGTTTTGTACATCAGGGCATGACGTCCTCTGATATTCTTGACACAACATTGGCCGTTCAGCTTGCAAGAGCATCAGACCTTCTGATGATCGGCCTTGATAAGCTTTGCGCAGCATTAGCGTCTCAGGCGCAGACTTACAAATATACGCCGACCATTGGGCGCTCGCATGGCATTCATGCAGAGCCAACAACCTTCGGGCTTAAACTTGCAACTTTCTATGCAGAATTTGATCGCGCGCGCACCCGCCTTTCAGCAGCACGTGCCGAAATCGCAACCTGCGCTATTTCAGGAGCTGTTGGTACATTTGCGCATATTGACCCATTTGTCGAAGAACATGTTGCCGCGCAGATGGGGCTCTGTGTTGAGCCTGTTTCAACCCAAATTATCCCGCGTGATAGGCATGCAATGTTCTTTGCTGTGCTCGGAGTCATTGCAAGCTCTATTGAACGGCTATCAACAGAAATACGCCATCTTCAGCGTACTGAGGTCCGCGAAGTAGAGGAATATTTTTCTGCTGGCCAGAAGGGGTCATCAGCAATGCCGCATAAACGCAACCCTGTTTTAACTGAAAATCTGACAGGTCTTGCTCGCATGGTAAGGTCAGCTGTTACGCCTGCACTGGAAAATGTTGCGCTATGGCATGAACGTGACATCTCACATAGCTCGGTTGAGAGAATGATCGGTCCTGATGCAACAGTCACCCTTGATTTTGCGCTTAACAGGCTGGCTTCTGTGATGGAAAAACTTCTGGTCTATCCAGAGGCAATGCAAGCTAATCTTGATCAACTCGGCGGACTTGTTCATTCACAACAGGTACTTCTGGCGTTGACGCAAAAAGGAGTGAGCCGGGAAGAATCCTATGTTCTGGTGCAACGCAATGCCATGAAAGTCTGGGAAGAAGGCGCTCAATATCTTGATCTGCTGAAGGCTGATAATGATATTGCCCCTCACTTGACCCATGAAGAGCTTGATGCTCTGTTTGATCTTGACCAGCATTTCCAACAAGTTGACACTATTTTCAGCCGCGTTTTTGCTGCTCCCTCCTACGCATAAGGACAGACATCATGACAGCAGACAGAGAAAAGCTGTATGAAGGCAAGGCTAAGATTTTATATAAAGGGCCTAAAGCCGGCACACTCATTCAATATTTCAAAGATGATGCAACAGCTTTCAACGCCCAAAAGAAAGCTGTTCTGGAAGGCAAAGGCGCCTTGAATAATCTGATTAGCGCACATCTCTTTCCTGCTCTCGGCGCGCTTGGCATTCCGCACCATTTCATTGAGCGGATATCAGCCCGCGAACAGCTTATAAAACAAGTTGAAATTGTTCCCATTGAAGTCATTATCCGCAATGTTGCCGCGGGTTCTATCTGTAGCCGGCTCGGCCTAACAGAGGGTGAGCCAATGCCAAAAACGCTGATAGAATTCTGTTTGAAAGATGACAGCCTTGGCGACCCTGTTATTGCGGCGGAGCATATTGATACGCTTGGCCTCGCAACGCCATTTGAGATGGATGAAATCGTTGAAATGAGCCTACGTATTAACGACTTCCTGTCAGGTGTTTTCATTGCCATTGGGGTAAAGCTAATCGATTTTAAGCTCGAATTTGGCAGGCTTGAAACCGAGAATGGCATCCAGATTGTGCTCGCGGATGAAATCAGCCCTGATAATTGCCGGCTTTGGGACCGCGATACTCACGAAAAAATGGATAAGGACAGATTTCGCCGCGACCTTGGTGGACTAGTTGATGCTTATTCAGAAATTGCCCGTCGCCTTGGACTCAGCCTATCTTAATTTTCACCTCACTTTAAAAACGGATTTTAACCATGCAGGTAACGATCAATATCTCCCTTAAAGAAGGGGTTCTCGACCCGGAAGGGCGCGCGGTTGAAACATCACTTCAATCGCTTGGCTTCCATGAAGCAAGAGATGTGCGTATTGGCAAGCAAATCACCCTGTCTATTGAGGCAGAGGACGCCGCCCGCGCTCAACAGCGTGCTGCGCGGATGTGTGAAAGCCTGCTGACCAACACAGTCATTGAAGATTATATAATTGAGGTTGTAGAAGACGAATGAGAGCGGCAATTATCATCTTCCCGGGCTCCAACTGCGATCGAGATATGATGGTCGCTCTTGAGCGCATTACCGGACGTAGGCCAGCTCTTATCTGGCACAAGGAAACCTCCATCGACCCTATTGATATGATAATCTTGCCGGGGGGCTTTTCCTTTGGCGATTATCTACGATGCGGCGCACTTGCTGCCCGCTCACCTGCGATTGAAGCTGTGATAGATCATGCAAGTCGCGGCGGCGCTGTACTGGGTGTCTGTAACGGATTTCAGATTTTACTCGAAACAGGACTTCTGCCCGGCACATTGGTACGTAACGCTGGTTTGAAATTTGTCTGCCGCGAGACAAGTCTGGCCGTTCAGAAAACAACTGCTTCTCTGTTCACAGACGGACTTCAAGACGGTCAGGAGCTGACCATACCGATCGCACATAATGAGGGTAACTATTTTGCCCCTGAAGACCAGCTTGCGATGCTAGAAGATAATGGTCAAATTGCGCTTCGTTACACTAAGGGGCGCCATCCGGGCCCGGCAAATCCAAACGGGGCTGCTCATGATATTGCAGGTATTATTTCAGAAAATGGGCGGGTTATGGGAATGATGCCACATCCAGAACGCGCCATAGGCGATGGGCATCATTCAGCAGATGGTCGCATATTTTTGCAAGCTGCACTTGAAGGGGTCGCGAAATGAGTGAACAGATATCTCACCCTAGCGTGCCTGAAATGGGCTTTGCTGATGCCCAATCCATGGGACTATCCGCAGAGGAATGGCAGCTTATTCTGAAACGTCTTGAGCGTACGCCCAACCAGTGTGAGCTAGGTATTTTTTCAGCGATGTGGTCAGAACATTGCTCTTACAAATCATCGCGGCGATGGCTAAAAACACTCCCAACTGAGGGGCCACAAGTGATCCAAGGACCGGGCGAGAATGCTGGCGTTGTCGATATTGGTGATGGCCTTGCAACTGTTTTTAAAATTGAAAGCCATAATCATCCGTCATTTATCGAGCCCTATCAGGGTGCTGCAACCGGTGTTGGCGGTATTTTACGTGATGTCTTCACCATGGGTGCACGCCCTGTTGCCTTGCTGAATGCACTTCGTTTTGGGGCTCTGGAAAATGATAAAACAAAACATCTTGTGTCAGGCGTCGTTGCTGGCATTGGCGGCTACGGTAATTGTATCGGCATTCCTACGGTTGGCGGTGAAGTGAATTTCCACACCTCCTATAATGGCAATATTCTGGTTAACGCGATGGCAGTCGGGCTCGCCCATAGTGATCGTATTTTCTATTCTGCGGCAACTGGCGCTGGCAATCCGGTGATTTATGTCGGCGCAAAGACGGGCCGAGACGGCATCCATGGCGCTACTATGGCCTCAACCGAATTTTCAGACGAGACAGAATCAAAACGTCCAACCGTTCAGGTTGGCGATCCTTTTACCGGGAAATTGCTTATGGAGGCCTGCCTTGAATTAATGGCAGCAGATGCAGTTTTATCTATTCAGGATATGGGCGCAGCTGGTTTAACATCATCATCAGTTGAGATGGCCTCCAAGGGCGGGCTCGGCATGGAAATCGATCTTGACCTTGTACCTGTGCGCGAAGATGGCATGTCGGCTTATGAAATCATGCTGTCTGAGAGTCAGGAGCGGATGTTGATGGTGATTGACCCATCCCAGGCCGAGATAGCCAGAGCCATTTTTGAAAAATGGGACCTCGATTTTATGCCGATAGGACGGGTATCAGAAACAGACCGGCTAGTTCTGCTAAAAGAGGGCGAAGTTGCTTGTGATATTCCGCTTGCTCCCCTTGTCGATGATGCACCGGAATATGACCGACCTTATCAGGCAGATGATGCACAACCTCAGCTGACAACAGCCGAATTGGTAACAGCCGGAACAGTAAGTGATATCCTCAAGACGCTTGTCGGCACAAGTGATATTGCATCGCGCCGCTGGGTGTATGAGCAATATGACAGCCATGTGATGGCAGATACAATGGCAGGCCCAGGCGGCGATGCTGCCATGATAAGAGTTCATGGAACAAAAAAGGGACTCGCAATGAGCACCGATTGTACGCCTCGCTATGTTGAAGCCGATCCGTTTGAAGGCGGCAAGCAGGCCGTTGCCGAAGCTTATCGCAATCTTTGTGCAACAGGGGCAAAGCCCCTAGCAGTCACAAATAATCTGAATTTTGGGAATCCTGAAAAACAGAATATTATGGCTCAGATAGTCGGTTCTGTTAACGGTATGGGTGAAGCCTGCCGCGGGCTAGATACACCTGTCGTGTCAGGTAATGTATCCTTGTATAATGAAACTGATGGGGTGGCGATCCAACCCTGCCCTGT
>CATISA010000030.1 GCA_949529445.1 Alphaproteobacteria bacterium UBA4588 | reverse complement strand
TCATGTAATCAAAATCCTTATTAAGAGCCTTTGCTGATAACAGATATAGGCTGTGTTTGCGTGCTTGACCAGCTTTTGCGTAAGTTCTCATCTTGACAGGTAGAAACAGTCTCCCCACATAGCATAAGAATCGACAAGAATGACACAAACAATAAGGGTTTAAATGATGGCTGATACACTTCGCTCCTTTGAAGCGGATACCGGAAAAATTTTGGATATTGTGATTAATTCACTCTACTCAAACAGGGAAATTTTCCTACGTGAGCTTATCTCAAATGCATCAGACGCATTAGATAAGCGCCGTTACCTAGCAGCAACGGATCAGTCACTTCAAACAGAAGAGACCCCATCTATATCGTTGGTTGTAGATAACAAAGCAAAAACACTGACTATCAGTGATAATGGTATTGGTCTTTCAGAAGAAGATATGATCTCGTCACTGGGTACTATTGCGCGGTCTGGATCAAAATCCTTTCTTGAGCAGGTTGAAGCTGCACAAAGTTCTGAGGCGGAAAAAGGCGATCCGTTCAGCCTTATCGGACAATTTGGTGTTGGCTTTTACTCAGCCTTTATGGTTGCGGATAAAGTTGAAGTACTGTCTTTAAAAGCGGGCGAAAAGACAGCTAATCTCTGGCGCTCTGACGGCCGGACAGGGTATGAAATTTCATCTGCAAAGCGCGATGCCGCCGGCACAGATATCACGCTTTATTTGAAAAAAGATGCCAAGGAATTTCTTGATGAACCACGTATCAGTCATCTGGTGCGGAAATATTCAGATCATTTAAGCTATCAAGTCATGTGGCAGCCAGCACTTGTTGATGAAGTGCGCCAGTTGAATACTGGCTCTGCACTCTGGACGCGTGAGAAAAAAGATATTTCGAATGACGATTACACCGAATTCTATCGCCAGATAAGCACCAGCTATGATGAGCCGTTCCTGACATTGCATAATCGGTCTGAAGGAGCTGTTAATTATACCAGCCTATTATTTGTACCAACTGCACGGCCGTTTGATTTATTCAATCCAGACAGAAAATCGCGCATGCAGCTCTATATTAACCGTGTGTTTATTTCTGATGAGTGTGAAGAGATTGTGCCGCCATGGCTACGATTTGTGCGTGGTGTTATTGACACACCCGACCTTGATCTGAATGTCAGCCGTGAAATGCTGCAGCATAATCCAGCTGTTCAAAAGATTGGTAAGGCTGTGGTTCGCCGGATCCTGTCTGAGTTAAAAAAGAAAAAGGATAAAGATAGAGAAGCCTATGATGAGTTCTGGGACCAGTTCGGCATTGTCCTGAAAGAAGGCTTATATGAAGATGCGGATAACCGCGAAAAATTGCTTGAGCTATGTCTGTTTACCTCAGCACGGTCTGGTGCTCTTGTAAGTCTTGCAGACTATGCGAGCGCTATGCCGGAGACGCAAGACAAGATCTATACATTATCAGCAGAAACATTAGAGCAGGCTCAAAATAGTCCGCATCTAGAGGGTTTTAGAGCCCGCGATATTGATGTGCTGCTGCTCACCGATCCTGTTGATGAATTCTGGATGCAGTCTGTTACTGAATTTGAGGGCAAATCATTTGCCTCCGCAACGCGTGGGGCTCATGACCTGGATGCTGTATCGCGAAAGGATGATAAAAAAGAAAGCAGTGATGATGATGCTGCCAAGGATGAAAGTTTTAGCAGCTTGCTTGAGACATTCAAAACAGCATTGGGAGAGGCCGTTGGTGATGTGCGGCTATCAAAAACATTAACGGAAAGCCCAGCTTGTCTTGTTGCTGATGAAAACGGCATGGATGTGCAGATGGAACGATTAATGAAAGCCCATAATAAAGAGTTTGTTGGCGCGCCGCGTATTCTTGAAATCAACCCAGACCACGCTTTAGTGAAAGGCTTGAAGAACAGCTCAGATAGCACTCTTGTAAATGATGCTGCCTATATGCTGTTTGATCAGGCGCAAATTCTGGAAGGCCGGACACCGTCTAATCTGCCCGAATTTGCTCAGCGTCTCACACGACTCATGGAGCGTGGGCTATCTGTTTGATAGACGCGTGAGCCGGCCCAGCAGATCATTTGCCGTTTACGGCAGGTGCATAACATCAATCCCAAAACGGTCAACCAGATCATCGGGATTGTTTGATAGCGATAAAAAACTGCCGAATTGCGGTGCTATTTGCGGGTGCAATGAAACCAGAAGACTACCGCCTTCTCGCAGAAAAGCGCGAATTGGAGCGGTAACTCGCGCACCATTTTTCGGCATGAAGACGCTGGCGGCTCCTGATAACCCGTCGGCAAGCTGGTCAAGAGACGGCGTCTGACCTGTTGCGTCAAGCGCGCCAAGAATGCCGTTATCCATGATCTCGAATTCGGCTTTGTTGAGCGCTATATTCTGCCACTCATCATCTGCGGAGGCTACTATCTGTCCATCCTCCATATGGTGTTGTTTTATAATAGTATTAATCATATCCTCGCTGCCGCTTACTTGCGATGAATGTCGTATCCTGCCTAGTCCTGCTATGTTCATATAAAAATCTGAATCCAGAAAAACGAGCTGCTTATGAGCAGTTTTCTGCGCGGATCCTGTCATATCAAGTGATAATTCTTGCAGCCCTAGCAGAGAAACAGCGGCATTAAATGCAGGGTTTTTCTGGCTGATAATATCAATTTCTGAGACAGAAAATGTTGTTGTCTGAGGTGGTTTATTAATAAGGCCTGTCCCGCCATCAAGCTCAAATTGATCAATTGAAATAGACAGAAACGGATCTTGCTTCATAGTAATCATTATATTTTTGGCAGTCAGAAGCAGAGGATATTGCACGGCAACATTTGCAAGAATGCTTGTGTCATCCGATAATGGCAGATGTGATAGCTGAACGGAGCCAGCTCTTATCACCGCATCATCATTTTCAAATCTAAGTGTCGTGGCTGTGCCGTCTTCGATCACAGTCGTGCCACGATGCATGAAGGATGAAAACTGAAAATTCTTGGCTGTTAACAGCGTGACACCATTATCGGTTAGGGTAATGTCAGTCAGATCAGCCCTGGTATAATCTTGAGAGAAGTTGCCGGACTGAAAGGAAAGAGACGTTCCGTTTCCTATATCAATTGTCGTTTCAGCCGTGGCTGATTGGTGCCAGAGTAGCGCACCAATCAGCCATAAGCTCGGCACTGCGATAACTGGCCGTAACATCCGACTTATCTGTCTTACAAGGCCTGCAAATTTACTCAAAGGATTTTTCTCACAATAAGACAATAAGGTGCATGTCTGCTTCATCATAAACATAAAACAGACAATACAGCCATATTATGACAGATAAGATAGCACAAGGATATGCATGCTATCAGGAAAGAGCTATTATGTTAGATTTGGCTCAGCGCTGGGATATCACGCGATGTATTTGCCGTGATAAGAATAATG
>CATISA010000029.1 GCA_949529445.1 Alphaproteobacteria bacterium UBA4588 | reverse complement strand
TAGGTCAGATAATTTTTGACGCTTCTGTTGGAGATGCAGATACCGTCTTTGGGGCGGCATTGGAAGCAGGGGCTGACAATGTTGAATCAGACGAAGAGCTGCATATCATCACCACAAATACTGAAGATTTTAATGCTGTCAGAGATGCTCTGGATACGGCATTTGGCGCGCCGCAGGAAGCTCAGTTAACGTGGATTGCTCAGAATAGGGTTGATGTGGAGGAAGGTCATGCTCAGACGCTCTTGAAATTTATGGATACATTAGATGATAATGAGGATGTCCAGAATATCGCGTTCAATTTTGAAATTTCTGATGAAATAATGGCAAAGCTTGAGAGTTAGTCATTATTTATCTGCAACAGGGACAGGGATAAAACTGTATGCGTATGCTCGGGATTGATCCGGGACTTCAGGCAACAGGATGGGGACTTGTCCGTTTTTCGGCAAACCGTCTTTATCATGAAGGCCACGGGATTATCCGCACCACAACCAAGATGAGTGATGCAGAAAGGCTCTGCGCCATTGCAGATGGTCTGGGTGATATTATCAGAGACTATCAGCCTGAAAATGCAATGATCGAAGAAATTTTTGTCTCACAAAATCCGCGTTCTGCCCTACGTCTTGGGATGGCGCGCGGTGTTGCTATTCAGGTGTGTGGCGCCGCCGGCCTTGGCGTTGGCGAAATTGCGGCCCGTGCGGCTAAACAGGCTGTCACAGGAACAGGTAGAGCCGATAAAAAACAAATGGCTGCTATGGTTGCCCGGTTACTAATGATAGAGGCGCCGCCATCAGATGCTGCAGATGCTCTGGCAATTGCGATCGCGGGCGTTCAGTCAGGGAATAATTTTAGCTCGCAAAAAGGCTCAGCACCCGCAGGGAGCGGTCTGCAGGCGGCGATTGCTGCTGCCTTGGCAAAGGAGACATTATGATGATTGCCCAGCTTTCTGGCAGAATTGCCATGCTCGACCTGAATTCTGTTGTGCTTGATGTAAATGGCGTTGGCTATCTTGTTCAGATGACAGGCCGAACACTTGCACGGCTTGGCCCGGTTGGTAGTCAGGTAACAGTACTAACAGAAATGCTGGTCCGCGAAGATGCGCTTACATTGTTTGGCTTTGCTGAAGATGATGAACGGCAAGCCTTCAAGCTGTTACAGACAGTTCAGGGTGTTGGTGCAAAAGCATCTCTCTCTATTTTAACAGCGCTCAGCCCTGCTGAGTTATTGCATGCTATCATGGCCGCTGATAAAGCAATGGTGTCGCGTGCAGACGGTATCGGACCAAAATTAGCGCTTCGGATTGTGAATGAGCTTGCCTCAAAAACGGGCGCAATCACGGGCCTTAGCGCGCCTGAATCTCTTGGAGCTGGAGAGCCTGTCGCAGACTTAGCGGATAATCAAGTCATACAGGATGCACTATCAGCCCTTGTTAATCTGGGCTATGCACGAACAGAAGTATTTGTTGCGGTTCAGCAAGCTGTTGCTGCTGATAAGACAGCAGATACCTCTACCATTATTGGTGCTGCCCTCAAACAGCTTGGCACATCATAGGAGACCGCACAGACTATGACAGAGCGCCTTATTACAGCTGAGCAGACCGAACAGACCGTGCAGCCTGATACGGCTTTGCGGCCTCTCTTGCTGGCTGAATTTGTGGGACAGGGTCAAGGACGCCAGAATCTTGAAACCTTCATTCATGCCGCCCGTGTGCGTGAAGATGCAATGGATCATACATTGCTGCATGGACCGCCCGGACTTGGCAAGACAACAATGGCACAGATTATTGCCGGTGAGCTTGGAGTAGGGTTTCGTGCAACATCTGGCCCTGTTATTGCTCGTGCTGGCGATCTTGCTGCGCTACTCACAAATCTTGCACCGCGCGATGTGCTGTTTATTGATGAAATTCATCGGCTCAACCCAGCTGTCGAGGAAGTGCTTTATCCAGCAATGGAAGACGGCCAGCTTGACCTTATCATCGGAGAGGGGCCGTCTGCGCGTTCGGTCCGCATTGACTTGCCCCGCTTTACGCTTGTTGGGGCGACAACCCGCGCAGGATTGCTAACCACCCCACTGCGTGACAGGTTTGGTATTCAGATGCGGATGCAGTTTTATAGCGCAGAAGAATTAGTGGCTATCTTAACCCGTCAGGCCGAAAAACTCAGCCTACCATTAAGCGCTGATGGGGCTGCTGAAATTGCAAAACGGTCACGCGGAACGCCCCGTGTTGCTGGCCGGTTATTACGGCGTGTGCGTGATATTGCTTTGGTTGATGGCATTGAGACTGTCACAGCCTCTTTTGCTGATAGCGCACTTGGTCGTCTTGATGTTGATAAAAAAGGTCTAGATGGGATGGACAGACGCTACCTCACCAGTCTTGTAGAATATTATGGTGGCGGGCCTGTTGGGGTTGATACACTTGCGGCTGTATTGTCAGAACAGCGTGATATGCTAGAGGATGTTATTGAACCTTATTTGATGCAAACAGGGCTTTTGATGCGAACACCGCGCGGCCGATGCCTGTCCCAGACAGGCTGGGCATATCTTGGACTGACGCCGCCAAAAGAAGCGGCCTATCAGCTTGATTTGCTTGGTGATAATGCTTCGGATAATGGGGATGAAAATGTATAATCTGCCACCGCTTAGCGCAGCGGAATTTGTGGCAGCATGCCATCCAGATGGAATCCTATCGCCAGACCAGGGCTGTCATCAATATGGGCTTATTGTGCAGTATGAGGATACTGATGCTGGTGGCGTTGTTTATCACGCCCACTATCTAAATTATGCTGAGCGGGCGCGATCTGCATTTTTGCGTGCCGGCGGCATTCATTTGGGAGAGCGTTTGCGCAGCACAGGCGAAGGCATTATTATCCGCCAGATTGACGCGCGCTATCATGCGCCTGCGCAATTGCATCATCAAATTATTGTTGTTACGCGCCTTGAACAGCTCAAACGGGCATCATTGTGGCTGACTCAGGACATCATATCACCAGAAACTGGCCTTATTTTTGCCAGACTTTTGGTAGAAGGAGTATGGGTGAACAAAAAATATGCACCATGCCGTTTTCCTGATGACGTCCAGGAAATAATCACGCATCTTTCGGTTTCCGAAGACGGCGCAGCCTAAATAAATTATGCAGAATGAGGGTAGAATTCGATGAGTATAAGTGCATTTGCCGCGACGGGCGAAGCTGAGATAATAGCCAGTTCACAGTCAGCTGAATTAACAATTTTTGGTCTGTTTCTCGCAGCTGATCCGATTGTAAAATTTGTGATGTTCTTGCTTGTTGGTGCCTCTATTTGGTGCTGGGCAATTATGTTTGATAAAATAACCAAATTTCGCAGACAGATCCGTAATGCCAATCAGTTTGATGAACAATTCTGGTCTGGTGGATCACTGGATGATCTTTACAACCAGACGGGTGATAATGCCAATAGCGCGCAGGCACAGGTCTTTGTGTCCGCTATGCGCGAATGGCGCCGCGCGAATGTAAAGGGTCTGACAACGGCGTTACAGGGCGATTTGAAACATTCGCTACTGGCGCGGATTGAACGAACGATGAGCCTTACGATAACGCGTGAAATGGAACGGCTTGAATCTGGTATGAGTGTGCTCGCATCCATCGGTTCAGTATCACCCTTTGTCGGGCTTCTGGGGACTGTTTGGGGGATCATGAATTCATTCCAATCGATTGCAGAATCCAAAAACACCAGCCTTGCGGTTGTTGCGCCGGGGATTGCTGAAGCGCTTTTTGCGACGGCGCTAGGGCTAGCGGCTGCGATACCAGCTGTTATGGCGTATAATAAATTTTCGGCCGATCTGGATAAAATTGGCTCGGCACTTGATGTTTTTGCACAGGAATTTAGCACGCTTCTGGGCCGTCAGCTTGATGAAGGTAATAAGTAATGGGCATACAACTCACCTCACGTTCAGTAGGGCGTACAAAGCGTCATCGGCCAATGGGTGAAATCAATGTGACACCTTTTGTGGATGTCATGCTGGTTCTGCTCATCGTATTCATGGTAACAGCTCCGCTTCTTACCGTTGGCGTGCCTGTTGATTTGCCGAAAACAAAAGCAGGTCAAATTAACGCAGATAGTGCGCCCTTAGTTGTCACTATGAAAGCTGATGGCAGTATTTTTCTGCAGGAAACAGCTATCGAGCCAGATAAGCTTATTCCGCGTCTCGCAGCTATTTCGAAAGCTAATGATCAGGTGCGTATATTTGTCCGTGGTGATAAAGCGGCTGCCTATGGTGATGTGCTTGTGCTGATGGGGCGGATACAGTCTGCTGGTTTCGAGCGGGTTGCTCTTGTGGCCGAGCTGCCAGAGGAATAGGGATGCAGCGAATGGCACAGTTTTTCAAGCAGCCTATTGCTCTCTCGCTTGGATTTCATATTCTGGTAGTCACACTGTTTACCATCGGCTGGCCTTTTTTCAATTCTGATGAAACCGATATTCAGCCTCTTATCGTTGTTGATATTGTCAGGACTGTTCCCAATACAAATCTTGCTACTGCCGAGAGTGGCGGGAAGGCTGCGGATATTGAACAAGAAGAAACACGTAAAAAACCGCCACCGCCAGCCCCTGTGCCAAAACCAGTAGCCCAAGCCAAGCCAACGCCAAAAGCGGCGCCTAAACCTGTTGCTGACGCTGTAGAAATTCTGCCAACTAAAATAGCGAGTGCGCCTGTAACGCGGCCAAAACCCAAGGCACCACAGGCAAATAAAAAGCCGGTGTCAGTTCCTGTATCACGGCCAAAGCCGCAGCAGAACAAAGCGATACCTAGCCCAAAGGTAAAGCCGAATAAATTAGCGCAGAAAAGCCGCCAGAAAGAAAAGGCAGATGCCTTAAATGGCCTGCTTCAGAATCTTGCAGAAGCGACCCAAGCGAAAGAAGCTGAAGAAAACCAGAAGGCACAGAAAAAAGCCCTCAATAAAAAACTAGCCCAAAATTTGACAGCTGCTGTCGGGGATGCTCTTAAAACGCCGTCTAGTTCATCTATCATGCCGTTAGGTGTGTCAGACATTGATCGGTTGCGCTCGCATATCTCTAAACATTGGACCCCGCCTGTTGGCGCAAAAGGTGCTCGGCAGCTCAAAGTAGATATTTTTGTAAAGCTGGAGCCTGACGGCGAGGTTACCAGAGCTGAAATCGTTGATAAATCACGTTTTAATAGAGATAAACTTTTCAGTGTAGCGGCTCGTGCTGCGCGCAGTGCTATTTTAGAAGCGAGCCCATTACCGCTGCCAGTAGAGAAATATGAGCTGTGGAAAGAATTCATATTTGGGTTTGACCCGATAAATATGTGAAGGTAATGCCAGTGGAGATATCGAGTAGCATTTTTGAAGTGCTGATTTTAATAATAAGAATTTTGAGATGAAAATGGACATAATGATTTTAAGTGCGCCTGTAAACACCGTCTCTGGAACCGCTTTGTGGCGGTCTCTGCTACTATTACTATGTGCTTTAATGCTGTTTGTGTTCAGTGTCGGCACAGCAGGTGCGCAGACACAACGGTTAGATATTACCGAAGGTCAGGTAGCACCTATTCCTGTTGCAATTGCTGAATTTACAGGACCGGACGGCCTGCCATCAGAGGTCGGCAGGCAGATATCACAGATCATCTCGGATGATTTGGTGAGTTCAGGGTTGTTTAGTGCGGTTGATAGCGCTGCCTTTATTAAGCCACCTGAATCGCCCTCTATTCGCCCTGACTTTTCAAACTGGACTCCACTGGGCGCAAAAGGACTTCTTGTTGGTTCAGCGTTTTTAGATGCAGATGGACTGTTGCAAATCGAATTTGTTTTGTGGGACATTGTATCGCAGCGGAATATTACCGAAGGTGGTGGGTCGGCAAACCAGTCAGGTATCCGCCGAATTGCCCATCAGATCGCTGATTTTGTATATCAAGAATTTACTGGTGATAGCCCTTATTTTGATACTCAGATTGTGTATGTCTCTGAATCAGGGCCGCGTGACCGCCGGGTAAAACGGCTCGCAATTATGGACCAAGATGGGTTTAACCATAAATTTCTAACGTCGGGGCTTGATTTAGTGCTGACGCCACGTTTTTCACCAACTGCGCATGAAGTAGCTTATCTCAACTATTTCAACGATGAGCCAAATGTTTATCTGCTGGATATTGCGTCTGGCAGAACAGAGCGGCTTGGTAGTTTTCCTGGTATGACATTTGCCCCTCGTTTTGATCCAGATGGTAACAAGCTTATCATGTCACTCGCTCAAGATGGTCGGACGGATATTTTCCAGATGGATTTGCGGACGCAATCTTTGAGCCAATTAACTCGTTCTGCATCAATAGATACATCACCCTCCTTTGCGCCAGATGGCAGCAAAATTGTCTTTAATTCTGATAGAGGCGGGTCACAGCAACTCTACATAATGGATGCTACTGGCAAAAATGTGAAGCGTATTAGCTTTGGTCAGGGGCGTTATGCAACGCCTGTCTGGTCTCCACGTGGCGATATCATTGCCTTTACCAAGATGTTTAAAAACGAATTTTTTATTGGCGTGATGAATGTTGATGGCAGTGGCGAGAGGCTTCTGGCGCGTGGCTTCTTGGTCGAGGCTCCGACATGGGCACCAAATGGGCGAGTATTGATGTAT
This sequence comes from Alphaproteobacteria bacterium UBA4588, assembly GCA_949529445.1. Classification (GTDB taxonomy): domain Bacteria; phylum Pseudomonadota; class Alphaproteobacteria; order Puniceispirillales; family Puniceispirillaceae; genus UBA4588. The sequence goes on along the minus strand of CATISA010000029.1, from coordinate 29,136 downwards.
TTTAAGCAGGAACCTGTCTCAAATGATGGTCAAGGCGGCCAAACATATCTTTATCGCGTGGATATAACCGGATTTAACGAACGCCGCGTTAATACACCTGCTGATGCAAGTGACCCGGCATGGTCACCGCTGCTTCAATAAACATGACTAATAAAATTGGCTTATTAGATGCAGATATAGGTTGATTTTGGTGCCCAAATATGTTCTGAGTAGTGAAGTTTTGAGCCGGCTAGGTGTGTTTGGGTTACTTTATCCGTTGTTTATAAGGTCCGAATTCTAGCCGGCATACATTTTTTTTGATGTTCCGTTGAGACGGGACGGGCCATTGGAGGTCTAATCCATGATTAAACGCTTTTTACCGCTCCTTGCAGCATCTGCCCTTTTCGCTGCTTGCGAAACAGCTTCAACTACCTCTGGTGATGCAACAAGCTCGGCTGCAACTTCATCGCAAGCTCAAGCTCAAGCTTCTGCAAGCTCTGAGACTGGCTCGGCTGGTCTAACAGCCGAAAATCAGCTAGCATCAGTGGGCGATACGGTGCTTTTTGGTTTTGACAGTGCTTCGTTAACAGACAGTGCTCAGGCAACGCTGAATAGACAAGCCGCTTTCTTGCAGGCGTCACCAACTCTTCGCGTTCTTATTGGTGGGCACGCCGATGAACGCGGTACACGTGAATATAACCTAGCGCTTGGTGAACGTCGCGCTGCGGCGACCCGCGACTATTTGGTTGCAAAAGGTGTGAACTCCGCGCGTATTCGGATAATCTCTTACGGTAAAGAGCGTCCAATGGCTGTTGGTTCAAACGAATCGGCTTGGTCAAAGAACAGACGCGCTGTAACTGCCCTTAACTAGGGCGACAGAGTTAGTTCCCTTTTCTGGGTAGCTCGTCACTATTTTTGGGGTCTGCTTGGGGCAATCTAGGCAGACCCTTTTTTATGGCTGGTAATGAGTGCCTAATTTCAGCCCAATTTTGGTGTTAGGAATTCTGAACGTTATTTTTGGCCTAAATTTTGAATCATGCTAATAGAATCATCTTGTCGCCCGCTTCATGATGAAAATAACGGTTCTGTATCAAATATTTCTTTTATCGAGACTTAACAGTGGTAGCTAATATGTTAAATTTTCTTCCGTGGTCATCGCAGTCTGCAGCACATGGCATGCTAAGGTCTGTTGTTCTGATGATTAGTTTTGCGATTATCTCTCCTGTGATGGCGCAAACTGCTGATAGTACGAATCAGCTTCTGGCGCGTCAGCAGCTTCGTATGGACACATTAGAAAATAGTTTGAAAGAGATGACCGGTATTATTGAAACTGAATTGCGGTCGTTAAAAATTCAGATTGAACAAGCTTCTGCTTCAGCGGTCGCTGCTGAGTCAGGGCAGTCTGTTGATTTAAAATCTGTTCAGGCGGAATTAGCGCATTTCGAAGACTCAATAAATATTCTTGAACAAAGAATGAAACGGACAATTGAACTTTCATCTGATGTTGAATTCCGCGTGCTTCGCCTTGAAAAACGTATGCAAACATTGTTAAGTCTCTCAGATTCAGATTTGAGTGCGCAGCTTGCACAGCAGGACGTAACAGCTGGTGGAGACGCGCCTGAAGTCAGTATGAGCCGTGATGTTACTACCGGTGAAACTGTCTGGACAATCGATGAAAATGCTTTGAATTCTCAGCTAGAAAAAAGCGAGGAGAATACTGATCCGACAGCGTCTGAGCAGGGGGCCTCGCAAGATACTGATGCATCGTCACCCGATGCAAACTCTGCCGCAATGCCAGGCAATGCCGATGCCGCATCTAAGACTGAAAATGATGAGACAGGGTCGATAGAGCCACTTAGTGAGGAAGAGCCAGCCGCCACAAAACTATCCATTTTACCTGATGCTAGCGCTGAAGACCAATATCGTTTTGCCCTTGGCCTTGCTTTGCGCAATGACCTTGCAACCGCTGAAACGGCATTTACTGAGTTCCGTGAGTTGCATCCAGATGATGAACGGGCCGCAGATGCGCTCTTCTGGCTGGGACGCGTCCAATTTATGCAGAGCCAGTATGAAAATGCAGCGATGACATTTACGAGCTTTAATAAATTATATGATGGTGATGCTCGCTTGGTAGACACAACACTCTGGATTGCTGAATCAGTTGCCCAATTCGCCAATGATGAACAGGCCTGTAACATCTACCAATCACTGCCAGCTTTTCTGGACCAGCCACCTGACAGCTTCACAAACCGTCTTGCCGAACTGTCAGCGGGTTCCGGCTGCGTTAACTAAATGGCGGTGGAGGGCCAGCCGGCTCTATTAACAGCCACCTGTCTTGATGATACTGTTTCAGCCTGTCTGTCTGCGCTTCGCCATAGTGCTGCTGTGCGATCGGGCCAGCCCGTCTTTACGGCCGTATCTGGTGGGCCTGACAGTATGGCGCTTTGTGACGTTGTTGATAGGGTGTGCCGCATAACAGGACATCCCCATCAGGCGCTTATTGTTGACCATGGCCTTCGCGCCGCCTCAGCTAATGAAGCGCAAACTGTTCTTGGGCGGTTACAGACGCGTGGTATTTCAGCCATCTGCCTGACTGTTCCGGCGTCGCCGGCAGTATCAGGAAAAATGGAATGGGCCCGCCAGCAACGCTTTGCCTTATTGACGGCATATGTCCAAGACAGGGGTGGTATTCTTATGCTTGGCCATCATCTTGATGATCAGGCAGAAACAATTGCAATGCGGCTAGCTCATGGAACAGGGCTTGCCGGGGCAGTCGGTATTCTGCCTGCGAGGCTGCTTAATGGTGTCGTCTGCGTGCGCCCGTTCATATCTCTTCCCAAAACCGAGCTTATTCAGTATTGCGCTGAGGCTGGCATCACAACGGTTTCTGACCCGTCAAATGACCAGCAGGTTTATGAGCGGGTGCGTATCCGTAACTTTCTAGCCAAAGAATCGAGGTTTTCGGCCCAGCTTGTCCGGCTTGGTAATACTGCCCGCACACTCACCTCAGTCATGGCCGTACAAGCTGATATTTTTGCTGAACAATTTTGTTGCATCACCCCTCTTATGACTAGCATGGCATTTTCTGCGTTCCAGGATGCGCCCCCTTTATTGCAGAGGTATCTTATCCGTCAGGCTGTCTTGCGTCATGGCGCACCTGATTATCCGCCGTCTGAGGCCTCGCTTACGAAGGTTATTCTGGCGGTGTGCCAGCAACAAACACGCACAATATCGGGCTGTCTTCTCCGCCCAAATGGCCGGCTTCTTCAGATTGGCCCGGAATTTGGCCGGCAGGATGCAGACCCAGTCATAATAGATGCAGATAGCTTTATTATGTTTGATAAACGATGGCTTATCCATAGCACTCATCGCGGGACGATTACCCGTCTTGGTAAAGCAGGATGGGCCCAGCGTGACAAGCTGTCAGCATACTATCAGGTGCTGCGCGGCGTGCCTGCGGCATTTGGGCAGATGATTCCCCTGCTTCATCCTCTTGACGCGGAAGGGGTTACACCCCACTTTGGAGCATATAACGAGTTATCTGCCTTGTATCAGAGTAGATGGTGTCATGATGCTCGGCGAACAGGGGTCGGTAATGTCCCTAAAATGACAGTTTTTTCCCTGCCCCGGTTAAGTGAGTATTCCGGAGCGTTAATGATAACAGGATTTAAGACGTGAATAACCTCGGACGCAATATCGCAATATGGCTTATCATTGGTGCTGCATTAATGGCGCTATTCAATATCTTTCAGGCTCCAACAACAGGTCAGCCTAGTAGCAAGGTTGCTTATTCTGACTTTCTTGCGCAGGTGAAAAGTGGCGCTGTCAAAGAAGTAATGATTGAAGGCAATAACCTACGAGGCCGGACCCGTGAGGGAGACGTTATCTCATCTTACATGCCGGACGGCGCAGATGTTGTCTCTAGCCTCAGCCAATATGACGTGCGCATCGATGCCCGTCCGGATGAGAGTAATATGCCGGGATTCCTGTCCGTGCTGATTTCATGGTTCCCAATGCTGCTCTTTATTGGGGTTTGGATTTTCTTTATGCGGCAGATGCAAGGCGGTGGAAAAGGCGGCGCGATGGGGTTTGGCAAATCGCGCGCAAAACTTCTTACAGAACATAGTGGGCGTGTTACATTTGAAGATGTTGCTGGGATTGATGAAGCAAAAACTGAACTCGAAGAAGTTGTAGAATTTTTGAAGGACCCAGGCAAATTTCAACGGCTTGGCGGTAAAATCCCAAAGGGCGTGCTTCTTGTCGGTCCGCCTGGAACCGGTAAGACATTGCTCGCACGGGCGATTGCTGGTGAAGCAAATGTTCCGTTCTTTACCATTTCAGGTTCTGACTTTGTTGAAATGTTTGTTGGTGTTGGTGCAAGCCGCGTGCGTGATATGTTTGAGCAAGGCAAGAAAAATGCGCCATGTATTATCTTTATTGACGAAATCGATGCTGTTGGACGTCATCGTGGTGCTGGCGTTCGTGGCGGCAATGATGAGCGTGAGCAGACGCTCAATCAGATGCTGGTTGAGATGGATGGGTTTGAAGCAAATGAAGGTGTTATCCTGATCGCAGCAACCAACAGACCAGATGTTCTAGATCCTGCATTACTGCGTCCAGGACGTTTTGACCGGCAAGTGGTTGTGCCCAACCCCGATGTAATGGGCCGTGAGCGTATTTTGAAGGTTCATATGCGTAAAACACCGCTTGCAGGGGATGTAGAGCCACGCATCATCGCTCGCGGGACACCCGGCTTTTCAGGTGCTGATCTTGCGAATTTGGTGAATGAAGCAGCCCTTCTTGCTGCGCGTAAGGGAAAGCGTACTGTCTCGATGGCTGAATTCGAAGAATCCAAAGATAAGGTCATGATGGGCTCAGAGCGTCGCTCTATGGTAATGACTGATGATGAAAAGAAACTGACGGCCTATCATGAAGCAGGGCACGCGGTTGTTGCACTTCATTCACCGGCATCAGATCCTATTCACAAAGCCACTATCATACCGCGTGGCCGCGCATTGGGTATGGTGATGCGATTGCCTGAAGGTGACCGTATTTCTATGGCAGTCGATAAATTGCTAGCAGATCTGCGTGTTGCCTGTGGTGGACGTATTGCTGAAGAACAGATTTTTGGTGTGGAGAAAATCACAACAGGGGCATCGTCAGATATCCGCATGGCGACAGATGTTGCGCGCCGTATGGTCACAGAGTGGGGCATGTCAGATAAGCTCGGTTTTCTTGCTTATGGCGGCGATGAACAGGAAGTGTTCCTTGGCCGGTCTATGACGCAGTCGAAAAACCTATCAGACGCAACAGCTGATGTTATTGACAGTGAAATCCGCAGGATTGTCGATACCGCTTATAAAGACGCTGCTGCAATTCTGAAAAAGAACGCAAAACAGTTAGAGTTGTTGGCCCAAGGACTGCTTGAATATGAAACCCTTAATGGGGATGAAATCAAGATTATTGTTGACGGCGGCACATTATCTCGTGCTGACATAGATGATGATGATAGTCCAGCTACGCCGCGTGCAAAGCGCCCGCGCGCTGGTCTGCCAACAGGAGGGCGCTCACGCACGCGCCCCGATACAGATACCCCCGGATCAGAACCCGTTTAAGGGCACTGTGAGGTGCGGATGGCGTGCTGGCGGTCAAGCTGTGATTATACCCCCCCACGAGGCTAACCTAGGCAGGCTTGCTGGTGATGTATGAAACAATAATGACAAGCGCATTGCGTTATGTTGCTAAAGCACAGGGCCTTCCAGCTCTGCCTGATGAGCAAGAAACATGGTTGCGTCCTATATCGCTTATTGCAGCAAATGATCCGGCTATCGCCGAATCTGGTGGCAGCCTTTATGATTGTCCTTATCTGCGCCTTGCTGGTGGCTGGCAGAGCTTTTGTTTAATTGATGTTGTTATGCGGTCGGCTGAAGGGCGGGCAGCGCCTTTTACTGTTTGGCGCACTGATTATGAGAGCTACCGCACAGCGTCAGCTGATAAAGCGCGTGCCGATAGTCTTTTGCATGATTTAACAACACCACGTGCTGATATTGTCGGTCTGAAGATGGACAGGCCGCATCTGATGGGTATTGTGAACGTTACGCCAGATAGTTTTTCTGATGGCGGTATTCATTTAGAATCAGATAAGGCGATTGCCGGTGCGCGCCAGATGCTGGTAGACGGGGCCAGCCTTGTAGATGTTGGAGGTGAATCAACACGTCCCGGTGCAAAACCTGTAAAAGAACAGCAGGAATTAGCCCGCATTCTTCCGGTTATTGAATCGTTGGCGCACGAAAATATTCTCGTATCGGCTGATACACGCCGGCCAGCGGTGATGCGGGCTGCAATTACTGCGGGTGCCTGCTTAATTAATGATGTTTCTGGATTTCGAGATAAAATGGCGAGTGAAGTGGCTCGGGATAGCTTCAAACGTAACCCAGACCGGTTTGGTGTCATGGCAATGCATATGCAAGGTACGCCTGAGACTATGCAGGATAACCCATATTATGACTTTGCTCCGATAGATGTGTTCAATGCGCTACGGGACTGTCGTGACCGATTAGAGGTCGCTGGTGTACCACGCAGCCATATTGTGCTGGATCCGGGTTACGGGTTCGGGAAAACGGTAGCACATAATCTGGATATTATTCGTTGGACAAGCCTGTTTCACGGGCTTGGTGTGCCAATTCTGTTAGGTGTATCGAGGAAGTCAAGTATATCGTCACTAATGAAAGCTGATAGTATATTTCAAAATGGTCCAGTACCGTCTGGCAGTGATGCCTTGGACCGGCTAGCTGGGAGTTTAGCGCTCAGCCTTCAGGCTATTGAGCAAGGTGCTCAGTTTATCCGTACACATGATATTACAGAAACATATCAGGCGATTACTGTCGCACGGGGATAATGGCGCAGGAGTGGGCTGTTTGCTGGACCGTATGAATAGCTGCCTCTATAGTGTGAGACAGAAACAAAAAATCACTTAATAGGATAGCATCATGGCAGGCATTTTTGGTACTGATGGCGTGCGGGCTCGTATTAATACAGGACCAATGCGGGCTGAAGCTGTTGTAAGGCTGGCTCTTGCTGCTGGCAGGTGGTTTGCTGACCAGTCTGGTGAACACCGTACAAGCACCGCGCCAACAGTAGTTATTGGCAAAGATACTCGTCTTTCAGGCTATATGATTGAAAGTGCACTGGTTGCTGGTTTTACCTCTATTGGCATTAATTGCCGCTTGCTTGGCCCGGTGCCAACAGCTGCTGTATCCTATCTAACCCATTCAATGCGGGCAGAATTTGGCGTAATGATTTCAGCCAGCCATAATCCGCACCATGATAATGGCATTAAGCTTTTCGGTCCGGATGGCATGAAGCTTGATGATGCTATCGAAGAAGGTATTTCCAATCTTATGCAGGGGTCCATCGCACTCTCAGACCCCGGTCAGCTTGGACGGGCCCGCCGGATGATAAATTCTGCCCAGCGATATATGGAATTTGCTAAATCAACCTTTGATACAGCACAATCTTTGAGTGGTTTTCGGGTTGTCATCGATTGTGCACATGGTGCTGCCTACAATACGGCGCCGGATACATTATATGAATTGGGCGCTGAGGTTGTGAGTATGGGGGTTGCACCTGATGGTCTAAATATCAATGAAGAATGTGGCGCAACCGCCCCCGATGGGATGGCTCAGACAGTGCGTGAGGCCGGTGCTCAAATTGGTATTGCTCTAGATGGTGATGCTGACAGGCTTTTACTGAGCGATGAGACAGGCGGCATCTGTGATGGCGACCAAATTCTTGCGGCGCTGGCGCTTGATATGCATGCTAATAGCCTGCTGGAAGGCCCCGTGATTGGCACAGTGATGAGCAATCTTGGCCTAGAGCTGCTGTTAAAAGAAAAGGGAATACCGTTTGAGCGTGCAGCGGTTGGTGACCGGTATATTCTTGAACGGATGAGAGTAACGGGCAGCAATCTCGGCGGCGAGCCATCTGGTCATATTCTGCTTCCGCATCTAACCCGGTCTGGTGATGGGCTGATTGCGGCGTTGCAAATTCTTGGCGTAATGTGTCGGACAGGTAAGACAGCGAGCGCGCTCCTTAACGAGTTTACTGCAGTGCCACAAAAGCTGGTTAATCTTCGCGATATTGATAAGGCGGTTCTGACAAAAGATTCTATTATTCAGACAGTTGCAGCTGTCGAAGCAGAGCTTGGGGATAAGGGGCGGGTTGTTTTGCGCCCGTCTGGAACTGAGCCACTTATCCGGGTCATGGTTGAGGCTCTTGATGAGGTGGCGCTTGATAATGCGATGGAAAAGCTTGTGACGGCTATCGAATCTTATCGCGCAGATTAACCAACATTCCTAAATATTCATATTCTCCGGCTTGACATTCTTTCGTGCCTCTTTATTTTCTGCGGTGGGTCGCCATCCCCCAACGGATGGTCACATTTTTGAAGAGGTTCGTTATGAAACCACCGCGCTTGCCGGAATCGCCCCTATTTTCATCGGGGCCAACCAAGAAACATCCCGGCTGGAACCTCACCTTGTTAGATGACGCAGCGCTCGGTCGCTCACATCGCGCTAAAGACCCCAAAGCCAAACTTACATCAGTAATGGACCGTATGGCATCTTTGCTTCACTTGCCGGACGGTTATCGTCTTGGGATTGTCCCTGCGTCCGATACTGGCGCAGTGGAAATGGCCATGTGGTCTGTCCTAGGTGCTCGTGGTGTTGATGTTTTGGCCTGGGAATCATTTGGCAAAACCTGGGTGAGCGATGCTGTTAATCAGCTGAAATTAGATGATTGCCGATTAATGGAAGCAGAGTTTGGCGCTCTGCCAGGTTTAGCAGCCGTTGACCAAGACAGGGATATTTTGTTCACCTTTAATGGAACGACCTCTGGTGTGCGGGTGCCTCATACTGACTGGATATCTGATAACCGGACAGGCCTGACCATTGCTGATGCTACATCTGCTTGTTTTGCGATGGAAATGGATTTCACCAAGCTCGATATTACAACATTTAGCTGGCAGAAATCACTGGGTGGTGAGGCGGCGCACGGTGTGATTATTCTCTCGCCGCGGGCTGTTGAGCGGCTTGAAAATTATACGCCGCCGTGGCCAATGCCAAAGATTTTTCAACTTACCAAAAAAGGCAAGCTAATCGAGGGTATTTTCCGCGGTGATACGATTAACACGCCATCAATGCTGTGTGTTGAAGATCTGCTTTCGGCTCTGGACTGGGCGGATAGCTGTGGTGGGCTTGATGGTCTGATTAAACGTTCCGAAGAAAATCTAGCAGTTGTGCGTGACTTTGTTGCGGCCCATGACTGGATTGATTTTCTGTGTGCAGAGGAAGCCAATCTATCCTCAACATCCATTTGCCTGCGATTGTCGGCACCAGAAATCATTGCACAGACGCCAGATGAGCAAGCTGCCTTTGCCAAGAAGATGGTTGGCCTGCTGGCAGACGAAGGTGCGGCCTATGATATCGGCGCTTATAGAACAGCTCCTCCGGGATTGCGCCTCTGGGGCGGTCCTACAATAGAGCCTGACGATATGCGTGCCCTGATGCCATGGATTGACTGGGCCTATCAGACAGCACGTTCCTAATTCCCTTATTTAGCGAGAAAGAATGACAAGATGAGTAAAGTCCTTATCAGTGATAAATTGGCGCCTGAAGCTGCCGATATTTTCAGAAATGCAGGTATAGAGGTTGATGTGAAAACCGGCCTAACCCCCGAAGAACTCGCCGCTATCATCGGTGATTATGATGGGCTGGCTATTCGCTCAGCAACCAAAGTAACCGAAGAGCTTTTACGTCATGCGCCTAAGTTGAAAGTGGTTGGTCGTGCGGGTATTGGTGTTGATAATGTTGACCAGAAAGCAGCAACAGCAGCAGGCGTTGTTGTAATGAACACGCCCTTTGGCAATGCCATAACAACTGCGGAACATGCAATTGCTATGCTCTTAGCCGTATCTCGCCAGATCCCGCAAGCCACTACCTCTACGCTTGCGGGGAAGTGGGAGAAGTCAAAGTTCATGGGAACTGAGATTACCGGTAAAAAGCTAGGGATTGTTGGCTGTGGTAATATCGGGGCAATCGTTGCGGAACGTGCCCAAGGTTTAAAGATGAAGGTCCTGGGCTATGACCCGTTCCTGACAGATGAGCGGGCAAAAGAACTTGGTATCGAGAAAAAAGAGCTTGATGAGCTATTGGCTGAGGCTGATTTCATCACGCTCCACACACCACTGACAGATGCAACACGTAATATCATTTCAGCAGATGCACTGAACAAAACGAAAAAAGGTGTTAGTATTATTAATTGCGCGCGGGGCGGTCTCGTGGATGAACTTGCCTTATTTGCTGCCCTTACATCGGGTCATGTTGCCGGTGCAGCCTTAGATGTTTTTGCCGAAGAGCCAGCAACAGATAACCCTCTGTTTGGGGCCCCAAACTTTATCGCAACGCCGCATCTTGGTGCTAGTACAAGAGAAGCACAGGAAAAAGTTGCCTTGCAGGTGGCAGAGCAAATGGCAGATTATCTTAATACAGGAGCGATAACAAACGCGCTGAATATGGCAAGTGTGACAGCCGAAGAAGCACCTGTTCTGCGGCCATATATGAAGTTAGGTCAGCGGCTTGGGCAGTTTCTGGGGCAGATTGATGCTGATGGTCTCAGTTCTGTGCGGCTTGAATTTGACGGCCGTGCGGCAGCCTTGAATGAAGGCCCTGTTCTGGCAGCCACGCTGGCAGGATTACTTGGTGCCAAGATGGATTCGGTCAATATGGTGAATGCAACAGCAGTTGCCTCTGCTAATGGTCTTGCTGTTGCGACAGTACGCCATGATCGGAGATGCGATTATGAAACATTACTTCGTCTGACTGTTGCCTTCAAAGGTGGAGAGCGGACGATCGCTGGTACTCTGTTCGGCGGTGATAGGCCCCGTATTGTTGAAGTGCAGGGTATTTCGGTTGAAGCTGGCTTTCCTGAAGATATGATGTATCTGCGGAATTATGATAAGCCAGGCTTTATTGGTGCTCTTGGCGCGGTTCTAGGGGGATTGGGGCTTAATATTGCTACCTTCCATCTTGGTCGCAAAGAAGCTGGTGGTGAAGCTATTGCGTTGATTGAGGTTGATGGAAATGTTGAAGCCGAAACCCTTCAGGCAGTCAGGGCACTCCCGCAAATTGTGCGAGCAGACTATTTGCGCTTTGATAGCTAGGCAGGTTTTTCGGCAAAAAACAATAACGGCGGGGTAGCGTCATAGAGGGTATTTCCCTCTGCTTGCCCCGCTGGCTGAAACAGGCTAAAACAATCAGGTTTTTGTGACCTGCTGGCACGTCGTTCAGCAGACGAAACAAGAGTGAGTGCCGTGCCATGACAGTAGATGATAGCGCCCCGGTATCAGGGAGCTCCCCACAACAGGGATTATTACCAGCAGGTTTGTCGGACTTACTGCACCCGCAAGCTGCTCAGGATATGAAATCCACGCAGAATGTGATGGCATGTTTTGCTGATTTTGGCTATGTGCAGGTCAAGCCGCCTTTGGTTGAGTTCGAAGAGACACTTCTTGGTGAGGGGCCAGGCGCCAGCCTTGCAAAATCAAGCTTTCGGCTACTTGACCCTGTCTCCCATCAGATGATGGCATTACGCGCTGATATGACAGCGCAGGTTGCCCGCATATCAGGCACCCGCCTTGCGCATATGCCGCGCCCCTTGCGTCTTGCTTATTCTGGCGAAGTGATGCGGGTTGTCCCTGATGTGCTTAACCCCGAACGTCAACTTGTCCAAGCCGGTGCTGAAATTATTGGCCGCGATGATGAACAAGCTGCTGCAGAGATGATTCTGCTGGGTGCGCGCGCGCTCAACCGTGCCGGCATTGCCGGATTGACTGTAGATCTGGGTGTGCCGCGCCTTGTTAATTTGCTTCTGGAGGGTATCGATGATGATGCTGGCGCATTGCTAAGCGACGCTGTGCGGAACCGTGATATTACAGCACTTACCGCTCATGATAGCGCGGCATCGGCTCATCTTGTAGCCTTGTGCACGGCATCTGGTGGAACTGCAGATTCCTTGGCAGCAGTAAGGGCAATCTTGCCGCAACCTGCGGCTGATTATCTGTCAGTTCTATTAAATGTTGTTGAGATGTTATCTGGCTTAATACCGGATGTAGCGCTCACACTTGATCCGCTCGATAGTCAGGGATTTGATTATCACACCTCAATCAGCTTCTCAATATTTGGACAAGGTCTGCGCGGGGCTGTTGCGCGGGGTGGGGCTTATGTTACCGGATATGGTGAACCGGCTATTGGTATTTCTATCTATATGGATAGGCTTTTGCGCGCTTTGAATGCGCCAGACGAACTCCCCAGACTTTATATATCAGCAGAGGCAGGGTTAGCCGCAGGGCTGAGTTTTGCCGATAGAGGCCGGCAAGTTGTATTTGGAAGTGTTGGGGTAAATGTTGACCAAGAAGCTCTCTCTTTAGGGTGTCAGTTCATCTTGCGTCATCGTGATGGCGCGCCCGAAGAACTTTAATGAGCGCTTATGAAGGTGTGTAACTCTCAATAAGACGATAGTCTGGTGTAAAAAAGGACATAAAAAAGAATGTCGAATGTTGCAGTAATCGGCTCCCAGTGGGGAGATGAAGGCAAAGGTAAAATTGTCGACTGGCTATCTGAACGCGCAGATTTGGTCGTGCGGTTTCAAGGTGGTCATAACGCAGGCCACACACTGGTCATTGGTGGGGTAGAATATAAGCTGTCACTGCTTCCGTCTGGCATTGTGCGTCCTGGTAAGCTGTCTATTATCGGCAATGGGGTGGTTGTTGAGCCATCAGCTCTGCTGTCTGAAATGAAGATTTTGCGTGGTCAAGGCGTTGAAATTACGCCGGATAATTTGATTATATCAGATAATGTCACGCTTATTCTGCCTATTCATCAAAAAGTGGATCTTGCACGCGAAGCCTTGCGGGGCGCTGGTAAAATTGGGACTACCGGCCGGGGCATTGGTCCGGCTTATGAAGATAAGATTGCCCGTCGCGGTCTGCGCCTTTCTGATTTGCGCGACAAAACATTGTTAAATGCGCGTCTTGAGGCATTAACAGCCCATCATAATATCTGGCTAAAAGCAGCAGGTGAGCCTGAGGTTTCTGCGGCTGATAGCGCTGGTGAGCTGCTAGAGATGGCAGAGGAAATCCTTGCCTATGCTGGCCGAAGCTGGCAAGTGCTTGCTGATGCTCGTACCAAAAGCAAACGGATCCTATTTGAGGGCGCACAAGGCGTGATGTTGGATATCGACCATGGCACATATCCTTTTGTTACATCCTCCAACACCGTCGCCGGACAGGCAGCAACAGGCTCTGGTACAGGGCCGGGTAGTGTTTCTTTTGTGCTCGGTATTACCAAAGCCTATACTACACGTGTTGGTTCTGGGCCGTTCCCAACTGAAGATTTTGCTGATGATGGAACACGTATGGGCGAGCGAGGTCGTGAGTTTGGGACTGTTACGGGTCGAAAGCGCCGGTGCGGATGGTTCGATACCGTGATGGTCCGTCAAGCAGGGCAGACTGCCGGCATTACCGGTATGGCGCTCACCAAGCTGGATGTTCTTGATGGCTTTGAGGTGCTGAAGATTTGCACTGGCTATAAATGTAATGGCAAGACACTTGATTACTTTCCGTCAAATGAATCTGAACAGGCAGCTTGTACACCGATTTATGAGGAAATGCCAGGCTGGTCGGAAACCACCTATGGCGCGCGCTCATGGGTAGAATTGCCGGCAAATGCGGTAAAATATATTCGCCGTGTTGAAGAGCTTACAGGCCTGCCGGTTTCTATTCTATCAACTAGCCCAGAGCGTGATGACACTATTCTGGTACACGACCCGTTTGCAGGCTGATAGATGTACCGTTAGGCTTCTGGCAGTAACTTTAACTCGCTTGCTTTGCTGCGCACCGCCTCGGAAAGCTTCTCAAAAGCTCTGCTTTCAATTTGACGGATACGCTCACGGCTTACATTAAACTCATCAGCAAGTTGCTCTAATGTAAGCGGTGGCTCTGATAAGCGGCGTGCTTCGATAATTTTGACTTCACGCTCATTAAGGACGCTCATGGCATCGAGCATGAGCTTTTGCCGTGCTGAAAATTCTTCGCGTTCGGCAAAGACCGTTTCCTGATCATCAGCATCATCTTCGAGCCAGTCCTGCCATTCGCTTGAACCGTCACTATCTGTCCCACCAACTGTTACATTAAGCGATCGGTCACCACCGGCCATTCTTTGGTTCATTGAGACGACATCAGTTTCAGGAACATTTAATTCATCGGCAATATGGGTAACCTGATCGGGATGAAGGTCACCACTATCAATGGCTCCAATTTTTCCTTTCAGACGACGCAGATTAAAAAACAGCTTTTTCTGTGAGGCTGTTGTGCCGATTTTCACCAGTGACCAGCTCCGCAGAATATATTCCTGCATTGAGGCTTTAATCCACCACATCGCATAGGTTGCTAGCCTGAAGCCGCGCTCTGGATCAAATTTCTTCACTGCATGCATCATCCCAAGATTACCTTCGGAAATGAGGTCTGCAATCGGCAAACCATAGCCGCGATAGCCCATAGCAATTTTTGCAACGAGGCGAAGATGGCTTGTCACAAGCTTATGAGCAGACGCAACATCACCACGTTCTGCAAAGGCGCGTGCTAGCATATATTCTTCATCAGGTTCCAGCATCGGAAACTGTCTGATCTGCTCCATATAGCGACTAAGGCTGCCATCTGGAGTCAGTGAGGGGATAAGGGCAGTTTTGGTCATAATCATCCAGCATAAATCAAAAACAATTTATCTTTATATGGGAACACTATCTATGAATGTAAAGAGTGGCAAAATAAGGGCAGCTCTCCCCAGCACTAAACCTTAGAGCGTAGCGTGATTGCATTTAGTATGTGGGTATGAAGGCCTGCCATATCTGCTGGTAATTCTGTTTCAAAGTACAGGGCCTCTCCGGTAACAGGATGGGCAAAGCCCAGCGAGGCGGCATGAAGGGCTTGTCGGGGAAAGGCCTTAATTACAGATAATGCTTCACGACTTACCGAGTCAGGCATTTGACCAGCCCGCAATGCCTTTCCATAAATTTGGTCACCAATAATGCCATGGCCGAGATGCGACATATGAACCCGGATCTGATGTGTGCGTCCTGTTTCAAGCTGACATTCAATAAAACAGCCGAAAGGTGGCAAGTCTGTTAATGTTTTATAATAGGTAATAGCATGTTTGCCTGACGGTATCACAGCCTGCCTTTTTCGATCTGTCTTGTGCCTTCCGAGTGGCTGTTCAATGATGCCAGTACGTTTTGCAGGCATGCCCCAGATAAAGGCGCGGTACCGTCGTTCAAGATCATGGGCTGCAAACATCTTAGTGAGCCTGATATGCGCCCGATCCGTTTTGGCTGATACCATGACGCCGGATGTATCCTTATCAAGGCGGTGAACAATACCGGGGCGCGCTACCCCGCCAATTCCTGTCAAAGAGCCCTTGCAATGGAACAGCAAAGCGTTGACAAGCGTTCCTGACAATGCGCCGGGGGCAGGGTGAACGACCATGCCAGCTGCTTTGTTCAATACAATAATATCATCATCTTCATACATGATATCAAGAGGGATATTTTCAGGCTGTGGTGTGGCGTCAATCGCCCGTGGTACAATCAGCTGATAGGCTGCACCGGGTTTGACCGTCGCAGAGGGATCAGATAATGTGCGCCCATCGCAGGTCAGCTGGCCCTCGATGATCAAGGCTTTGATTCGGGAACGCGATAAACTGGGATCATCGGCCGTTACTGCCAGCCATCTATCGATGCGGGTTCCGGTGTCTTCGGGGCTGGCGTCAAATGAAAAGGTGATAAGGTCGCTCATGGCTGAGAACACTACACAAAATAGCTCTGAAACAACAGCCTCAATCGGTTCAGAAGAGCAGCCTTTGATGTCTGCTCGAACGCTTGCAATGCTAAAGCTCAGTATTGTGGTGATGACAGTATTGATAGCTGCGGGCGTTATCGCCCTTGTTATTGGGCTGAAACGCAAGGCTGAAACGCTTGCTCCTGGTGGTGATGCTGTTTTACGATTAGCTGCGGGTGCAAAAATTACGGCTCTTTCATCTGATGAAAATGGCCTGTGGCTTCTTATTGAAAATAAAGAGGGTCAGCAATCGCTTCGTCGTCTTGATGAGGCGGCAACAACGACTGCAACTATTGCCATTCAGTCAGATTAGCCGTCTGCCGAAAACAGTAACCCTATACTAGAGGTGATTTCTGTAACGGCGCTGGTAACAAGTGCTTCGAATGGCAATGTTGTAACCTCTGAGACGCGATATCCAAAAATAAAGGGCAGAAGATAATAGCGTATCACGAGCACAAGGACTGCAAGATAAAGTGGCTTTGCTCGTTCAGATAAAAACCCTGGCGTGATAAACTGACCTACCCAAAATAATGGTAAGGCTAGGTTGCGCAGATAGCTGCCGCGGGCTTTATCTGTAAAGGCGTTGACGCAGAAAAGCAGGATGAGAGCCCACATTTGAACTGCTAACAGACAGTCAAGAATAATAACCCATAGCGGCAAATGCAGTAATTTTATTCGAAGAAAGAGGTCCCCCATAAGACGGGCTCCTTGTGAAACGTCTTTTCATCCATCTAACCGAAGCAGCGCGTGCCTATCAATGAAAACATCATAGCAAAATTGGCGGCAATAGGTTATTTAGGTCAAGCTGAGCGAGAAAAAACTCTCTTTTTCATTGTCGCTCTTATTATTCGTCCTATCGGTAGCAGGAGTTTTCTGAATTATGGCTAGTACTCAATATGTTTATACTATGCAGCGTCTTGGCAAAGTATGGCCAGGTGGCAAAGAAGTATTACGTGATATCAGCTTATCGTTTCTGCCGGGGGCAAAAATTGGCGTTCTGGGCCTGAATGGTGCTGGTAAATCAACATTACTTAAAATCATGGCAGGGATTGAAACTGACTTTAGCGGTGAGGCATGGCCTGCGGATGGCATCAATATTGGTTATCTGGCTCAGGAACCAGAACTCGATGAAAGTGTGAATGTCACAGAAAATATTTTGTCTGGCATGGGTGAGGCAAAGCAGCTGGTTGACCGGTTTAATGAGGTAAGCGGCCGTTTTGCCGAAGAGCTGACAGATGATGAAATGAATGATCTGATCGCAGAACAAGGTGAATTACAGGAAAAGATCGATGCTATTGATGGCTGGGACCTAGAACGCAAGGCAGAAATTGCGATGGATGCTTTGCGTGTTCCGGCAGGTGATGCAGATGTCAGCAAACTTTCCGGTGGTGAGAAGCGTCGGGTTGCCTTATGTCGTTTGTTACTGAGTGCACCAGATATGCTGTTGCTGGATGAGCCAACAAACCATTTGGATGCTGAATCAGTCGCATGGCTGCAACGTTTCTTGCATGATTTTTCAGGCACAGTCGTAACCATCACGCATGACCGCTATTTCCTTGATGAAGTTGCTGGTTGGATTCTTGAACTGGATCGCGGACAGGGTATTCCTTATGAAGGTAATTATTCTGGCTGGCTCGAACAGAAACATAAACGTCTTGAACAAGAAGGCCGCGCCGAAGATGCCCGTGTGAAATCGCTGTCGCGGGAACTTGAATGGGTCCGCTCTGCGCCTAAAGCCCGTCAGTCAAAGTCGAAAGCCCGATTGTCAGCCTATGAAAAGTTACTGGAGCAGGATAAGGAAAATCGCAGCGAAACAACAAAAATTTCAATTCCTGCTGGACCGCGCTTAGGTGATGTTGTTATCGAGGCTAATAATCTGGAAAAAGCCTTTGGTGATAGATTATTGATTGATGACCTAAACTTCCGTCTGCCACCAGGAGGTATTGTTGGTGTTATTGGGCCAAACGGCGCTGGTAAAACAACACTTTTCAAGATGATTACAGATCAAGAAGACCCTGATAAGGGTGATATGCGTCTGGGTGAAACGGTTAAGCTTGGCTATGTTGATCAGTCCCGTGATAGCCTTGATGATAGCAAGACAGTTTGGGAAGTCATCTCAGATAATCTTGATGAATTACAGCTTGGAAATCGCACTATGCCATCACGTGCATATGTTAGCCTATTTAATTTCAAGGGAAGTGACCAGCAAAAGCGTGTTGGTCAGCTTTCTGGTGGTGAGCGTAACCGAGTACATCTAGCGCGTATGCTGAAGAGTGGCGCTAATGTCCTGTTGCTTGATGAACCTACCAATGATCTTGATGTTGATACATTACGTGCCCTTGAAGAAGCATTGCTGGAATTTGCTGGATGCGCGGTTGTTGTTAGTCACGATCGCTGGTTCCTTGACCGGATTGCAACCCATATTCTTGCCTTTGAAGGTGATAGCCATGTTGAATGGTTTGAGGGTAATTATCAGGCTTATGAAGAGGATAAAAAACGCCGTCTTGGTGTGGATGCGGCACAGCCAACGCGTATCAAATATAAGCCGATTAGTCGCTAAGGCCTGGCAGTTTCTCAGTCGTATAAACGATGACTGCCGGCTAATGCAGGTACCTGAAAAAAGCAGCCTGTGATAGGGCTCTTTTTAGGCTATCTTGCTTGCGATAAGAGCCTATTGTGACTCTATTTTGGCAAGACGTTCACCAAGCGATTGCAGTAAGGCATCAAACGAGCCACCACCGCGCCGGATGATTGCCTCATTTTCATCACGCTGTGTTTTGAGCATCGAGATATTTTCTATCTCAACATCAATCACGCGCATTGGCTGTCCGGCTAGTGCGCTTACCCGCCAGAATATTTCCACATCAGGCAGGTTGCCATTGCTATCTTGGATGGTGCCACCGACTAGAATTAACTTATCACCCCTCACTTTTGAGAGGGTCGGCATGAATGTTAACCCGAGAATCTGATCAAACTGGTGTCTGGCTGTATTAATCAGAACGTTTCTGAATTGTCTGGTATACTGTTTGCGCTGCTCACTAGAGGCTGCACGCCAATAACGACCTGCTGAAAAACGGGTGATACCATCAACATCAAAATATGAATCAACAATGGCATTAATAGCCGCCATTTTTTCATCTTCTGTCGTAGCATCAGCTTCCACAGTAATGCGAATATCTTCAATCAGAGATGATATGAAATCCTCAGCCTCTACAATACGGCTATCAGCATGCGCCTGACCAGGGTTCATTGTAAGAGATGCTGCTAATATAACAGCGGCACAAAACCCAGTCATCGATCGAAGAAAGCAGCATAACTGAACCATAATTATTTCCTTCACGATACAGAAGTTTATTCGAAAAAGGCGCCAAAGCCATCATCTTCATCCACTTTTACAGGCTGAATATCGACAAGCTGACTTGCACGCCTTTGATAATATGCTGACCGTGTCCGCGCATAAGGGTCTATACTATTATATTTTATCTGATTGATGGCATCAAAACTATTGCTTCTGAATGTTAGTGCCGCAACCGGTGTTTCTGCTGTTCGTATGGCCGTAGCGGAGCTGCCACCAACAAATGAGATCGGATTAAACATAAAGTCAAAACCACGTCCGGCCAATGACCGTGTGGTATGGCTTCCAAGTAACGGAACCATAAGGTAGGAACCTTCAGAAACACCGGCCAGTGCCAATGTTTGACCGAAATCTTTTCGCTCCGGCTCATCCTCATTTTCCATCAAATCGACAAGGCCGAATGTCAGGCCATTGACTAAGAAGCGCAGGCCAGCAAGGGTTGCATTTTCGAACTTGCCTTGAAGCGATGAATTTAACGTAGTGCTTGGTAGGCCTACCCATTCAACATGGTTGGATATTGCTGTTTGAGCTGACAGGGGGACAGTGTCTCTGTAAGTTTTTGCAACAGGCTCAAGAACATAATCATCGGCAGCAAGATTAAAGGCAAAGATTGATCTGTTTGTGTCTTCGTACGGATCGCGGCTATCTGATTGATGACCTTCTGGAATGCTGGAACAGCTGCTAAGGCCAAGAATGATAATTAACGGAATGGCAAAGATTTTACGCAAAGTTATATTAAAACCAAACATCCAAGAGACCGCCTCTGGTTACCTAAGATAACGATAAATGCGATTATCCCCGAGTCATGATACTGATGAAGGAGACTCACACTACGTGTCAACATACCGACTTGTTAAGATACATGCAATCATCAGAAATGTGCGCTCCCAAAATTTAGGAGAATTACGCAGCTTATTGTGATTATCTTACTCTTCTAGTGATGGCGTTTACGAGAAGAATCATGCTAAAAAAGATAACAGCTTTTTCACAGAGTGTGACCAAGATTTTTTGCTTAAACTGATTGTGACGTAGTGAGAATGGATAACGCCCCGCCAGATACTTATGATGATGATTCTCAACAGACAGGTCGACCTGTCTGGCTGACAGGGTTAAACGCGCCACAAGAAAAGGCCGTAACAACCGTTTCTGGCCCACTACTTGTTCTCTCTGGTGCGGGAACAGGTAAAACGCGGGTGCTAACATCGCGTCTGGCTCAGCTTGTTGCATCCCGTACAGCGATGCCTTGGAATATTCTTGCAGTTACCTTTACCAATAAAGCTGCCCGTGAAATGAAGCAGCGTATTTCTGACCTTGTTGGCCCTATGTCAGAGCAGGTTATGCTTGGCACATTTCATTCGCTTGCTGCGCGTATGCTTCGTAAACATGCAGAATTGGTTGGGCTTAAATCTGATTTCACCATTCTGGATACTGATGACCAGATAAGGCTCATAAAACAACTGATGGATGCAGAAGGGCTGGATATTAAACGCTGGCCACCGCGGATGCTGATGGCACAGTTTGGAAGCTGGAAAGACAGGGGACTGGGGCCTGATAAAATTGGCATTGCAGATGCTGGGGATATCGCTGATGGACGCGCTGCGTCGCTTTATAAGCTCTATCAGCAACGTCTGAAAACACTAAATGCAGCCGATTTTGGCGATTTATTGCTGCATATGCTGAAGATTTTTACAACCCATCAGGATGTTCTGGAGATATATCAGAATCGACTGACCCATATTATGGTCGATGAATATCAGGATACAAATGTTGCCCAATATTTATGGCTCAGATTGCTAGCACAAAAACATCATAATTTGTGCTGTGTTGGTGATGATGACCAGTCTATTTATGGCTGGCGTGGCGCTGAGGTCGGTAATATTCTGAAATTTGAAAAAGATTATCCAAAGGCTGTAACAGTTCGGCTTGAGCAAAATTACCGCTCGACAGGCCATATACTGGCTGCTGCCTCATCGCTTATTGCCCAAAATGAAAATCGGTTGGGAAAAACATTATTTACAGCGGATGACGAAGGCGAGAGAGTGGCCATTTCAGGCTATTGGGATGGGTATGATGAAGCCCGTAATTTATCCTCGACTGTTGAAGGGCTAATGAATTCTGGCCATTCCTTGAATGATATTGCCGTTCTGGTGCGCGCTGGCTTTCAAACACGTGAGTTTGAGGAACGATTTCTGGCAATTGGCCTGCCTTACCGCGTTGTTGGGACTCGATTTTATGAACGCGCAGAAATCCGTGATGCGATGGCTTATTTAAGGCTTGTTAATCAGCCTGCTGACGATCTTGCCTGCGAGCGTATCATTAATACACCAAAGCGGGGGTTGGGCGCAGCAAGCCTGCAGACATTACATGCTTTTGCACGGTCTACAGAACAACCGTTGCTTGCAGCTGCGGGGGGTCTTGCTGATAGTGATGAGCTCAAACCGCAAGCGCGTCGCGCCCTCCAGCGTTTCTGCAGCTCTATTGCAGGATGGTATCAACAGCGTGACAAGATGCCGCCTGCTGATCTTGCCCGCATGATCTTAGACGAATCCGGCTATACAGAGATGTGGCAGAAGGATAAAGCGCCAGATGCGCCTGCTAGGCTTGAAAACCTCAAAGAACTCATCGTCGCCATAGAGGAATTTGATACACTTGGCGGGTTTTTAGAACATATCTCGCTTGTGATGGATAATGAGACACCAAACCCTGAAGGTGAGGTCACATTGATGACTTTGCATGCAGCAAAGGGGCTGGAATATGACACAGTGTTTCTGCCGGGGTGGGAAGAAGGTATATTCCCAAGTCAGCGCACTTTAGATGAAACAGGCGGGGCAGGGTTAGAAGAAGAGCGGCGGCTTGCCTATGTCGGAATTACGCGAGCGCGCCGGAATGTTCATATCAGCTTTGCGGCAAACAGACGGGTGCATGGGCTCTGGCAATCTTCTATTCCTTCACGCTTTGTCGCCGAACTTCCTAAAGATCATATCAAAGAGGATTTTACGCAAGGTCTTGGGATGAGCGGCGCGATCGGCAGAGCAGAGCCGGCAATGTCAGACTCTGCAACAACACGTATTGGAAAGCCGGGATATGGCCCCGGCTGGCAACGGATGGCATCGCGCAGTCTTGGAAGCCCATCAGCCCCACAACGCGATCGGGATGGCTGGCTTCAGGGTACTGGAAAGACAGTTGAATTTCAGAAGGATGAGCGCATATTTCATCAAAAATTTGGCATGGGCAGTGTTGTTTCCTCTGATGCTGACAAGTTAGAAATTGCTTTTGACAAGGCAGGCGTAAAAAAGGTTGTTGCCAGTTTTATTAAGCGGGCAAGTGAGGTTTAAATGGCACAACAGAATGATGAAGTGATTGCTGAGGTCTGGTCTGTGCAGGTGATAACAACAGGCCCTGTTATCGCATTTGAAACAGGACTTGAAGAGCGTGCAGGTGCAACAGCGCTCGCGCTTAGCCGCGCAGATGATGGCCGTAATTGCCTTGATGCATGGTTCGATTTGCCGCCAGAAAATACGCTGATAGAACAGATTGTCACAGCAGGAAAAACGCCAGAACATGAAGTTGACTGGCAGGTGTTCCATCATGCCTCTCGTGACTGGCTTGCTGAAAATAGACAAAATTTTCCGCCACTCACCATCGGGCGATTTTGGATCTATGGAAGCCATATTGAGCTATCGCGCCCGCGCGCAAAATATCAGCTTAAGATTGATGCAGCACAGGCCTTTGGGTCAGGCACCCACCCTACCACAGAGGGATGTCTTCTAGCGTTTCAGTCATTGGTAAAATTAGCGTCTGTAAAAGCAATGCTCCAAACGGGGCGGATACTTGATATGGGATGCGGTAGTGCCATTTTGGCTATGGCGGCGCATCGGTTTTTTCCTGCAGCAAAAGTCATGGCAGCAGATAATCATCAGCCCTCAGTTGTAAGTGCGCGTGATAATAGTCGCCACAATCATATTTCGCCAGCCTCCTTACAGGTTCATCTCTCGCATGGCTGTGCTGCGCGCCCGCTTCGATTGGCGGCGCCTTATCAGCTTGTATTTGCGAATATTTTGGCAGCGCCACTTCGCAAACTCGCCCCGCATCTGACGAAGCTTCTTGCGCAGGATGGCTACCTTATCCTGTCTGGTTTACTTGTGCAGCAAAAGCGATTTGTAATGCAGGCTTACGAAGCGCGCGGACTTATTGTATATGATGCGGTTTATCACGGTGAGTGGGCAACACTCGTTCTGCGCCGGAAATCGGCTGTTAGATCATAACAAAGGAGTGATGCATAATGAGCCATAGGGATAGGCTGGTAAAATTTCGTGCCGCGCTCAGAAAAGCGGGCCTGGATGGGTTTATTATCAATCGGGCCGATATGTACCAAGGTGAGGAAGTTCGTGCGGCCGATGAACGGCTTGCATGGCTGACAGGCTTTACAGGATCTGCTGGCGTGGCTGTTATTCTTGCAGAGACAGCGGCTGTTTTTTCGGATAGCCGATATCATGTCCAGATGGACCGTGAACTAGATAGCCGGTATTTCGATGCGCATGATCTGATCTCTCTCCCGCCACATGACTGGATAAAATCTGCGGCTGATGCCCAAGAGACACCGCTTAGAATAGGCGCCTATAGCTGGACCCTCACCAAGTCAGGATTTGACAAGCTTGCGGCAGTCTTCCAGAAGACAGACATTGAGCTGTCATTGCATGATACCCATCTGATAGATGCGCTGTGGGATGACCGGCCAGACTATCCAGCCTCTACGCCCTTTTTTCTTGATGATACGGTAAGTGGCCGCTCGTCGGCAGATAAATGCCAAGAACTTGCCTCCTATCTTGAGGGGCAGGGAGCAGATTATCTGTTGCTGACAGCGCCTGATAGTGTCAATTGGCTGTTAAATTTGCGTGCACGAGATCTTGCTTGTACGCCCTATTTTCTGTCCTTTGCAATGGTCAGCCGAACAGGTGATATTCAGCTTATTACCGAGACAGGCCAGGCTGTTTGCGATCATATTTCAGCGATTACCTTTTCAGACTTAGACCAGGTTTTTCAAAAAGTATCTGGCAGTGTTACGCTGTGTGACGCTACGCACCTTCCTATGGCGCTGTTCACGGCACTGCAGGCAGCAGATCATGATGTCCGTCTGGTGCCTGACCGTGTTCAGACTATGAAAGCAGTTAAAAACCCAGCCGAAATCGCAGGATTCAAGGATGCTCATATTCGTGATGGCTGTGCCTTAATCCGCTTTTGGCACTGGTTTGAAGCGCAGGATAAATCTACCATTCATGAATATCAGATTGCAGAACAGCTTGCCGGCTTTCGTCGTGAAGATGAGCACTTTATCTGCGATAGCTTTCCAGCTATTGCTGGCTTTGGTGCGCATGGTGCAATCGTGCATTATCGAGCTGCCAAATCTGCTGATGCAGCACTTAATGCGCCCGGGGTTTTACTGCTTGATTCAGGCGGCCATTACCAAACAGGCACAACAGATATTACTCGGTGTTTTGCTGTCGGTGAAATAGATAATGAAACACGTCGCTGCTCCACAGCTGTGTTTGCGGCGCATGCAAATCTTGCCATGGCGCAGTTTCCAGAGGGCACAACAGGTGCCCAGCTAGATGCTATATGCCGTGCTGCGTTATGGGCAGAAGGACTAGATTATGGTCATGGAACCGGGCATGGTGTGGGCCATATTCTGTCTGTACATGAAGGCCCTGCATCAATCTCACCGCGCCGTCATGATGCCATCTATGCAGGCTACATTCTATCAAATGAGCCAGGCACCTATAAAAAAGATTCTTTTGGCATACGTCACGAAAATCTTGTGCTATCGATTGCTAAGGAGCCGGGGTGGCTCGCCTTTGAGACGCTCACGCTTTTCCCGTTTGATCTCAGGCTGATTGATAGGAGAGGGCTGTCTGCCGCACAATTATCATGGCTGAATGATTATCATGCAACTGTTCTTGAGAGATTAGCGCCGCATCTACCATCTCATCTAGCAGCCTTTCTTGCAGAAAAATGCGCACCGCTGTGATAACAAGTGATTAGCTTTTGATAAGGGCGCGCCAGCTATCTTCTGTTAGGATGGTGACGCCAAGCTCTGCTGCCTTTCGAGTTTTTGATCCTGCATCTGCACCGGCAACTAGATAATCAGTTTTGGCTGAAATAGATCCTGATACTCGGGCGCCAAGGCGTTCTGCTTGCGCTTTTGCTTCAGTGCGTGAGAGGGTACTCAAAGTTCCTGTGAAGACGATGACCTTGCCAGAAATAACCGACTCTTCAGGTTGTTCTGGCGGTGGTGGCTGAATTTCACCAAGTAAATCCTGCACCATTTCTTTATGTGCATCATCAGCAAAAAACAAGATAAGGTCGTCCGCAACAGATACCCCTATTTGGTCAATTGCCACAAGGTCGGTATAGGCAGTGGCTGTGTTATCTTGAGCGTGATGACAGGCATCCATAAGCCCTCTAAGAGACCGGTAATGCTGTGCAAGCAGGCGCGCCGTTGCCTGTCCGATTTGCCGGATACCCAGGCCAAAGATAACCCGGGAAAGATCATTTGTTCTGGCAGCATTAATTGCGTTGACGAGGTTTTCCGCTGATTTTTGACCCATGCGCTCAAGGCTTGCAATTTCATCTTCACGGGCTGTTAGCCGAAAAATATCAGCAATTGTGTTTACCCAGCCTTTCTCAACAAATAGCTCAATCTGGCGCTCACCCAGCCCATCAATATCCATCGCATTACGGCTTACAAAATGCTTGAGCCGCTCAAGTCTTTGCGCCTCACAGGTAAAGCCGCCAGTGCAACGTCGAACAGCCTCTCCGTCAGGACGAATAGCAGGGTGCTGGCAGACAGGGCATTTATCAGGAAAGATGAAGCCGCGTTCGCTTCCATCGCGACGTGACTCGATTACACGCACAATTTGGGGAATAACATCACCGGCACGCTGCAGAATAACCTTATCACCAATGCGGATATTTTTGCGCCGTAACTCATCTTCATTATGCAAGGTTGCGTTTGATACAGTTACGCCACCTACAGGCACTGGCTCAAGACGGGCGACAGGGGTTAAGGCGCCTGTTCTCCCAACCTGTATGTCAATATCAAGAAGTGTTGTTTCTGCCTGTTCAGCAGCAAATTTATGTGCAATGGCCCAGCGTGGTGCTCGGCTAACCTGCCCCAGCCGTTGCTGCCAGTCATGCCGATTAACCTTGTAGACTACACCGTCAATATCATACTCAAGGTGCGGGCGTTGTGTGTTGATGTCCTGCCAGCTTGCAACCAGTTCCTCAGCATTATGGCAAAGCCGTGTGAGGCTGTTCACTACAAAGCCGCACTCAGATAAATAGCTTAGAAAGCCGTGATGTGTATCGCTAACAGGCTCTGATATTGTGCCCGATGCATAGGCAAAAAAATGTAATGGCCGTGCAGCGGTAATCGAAGCATCTTTTTGGCGAAGTGACCCGGCGGCAGCATTTCGGGGATTAGCAAACGGCTTTGAGCCTGTCTCTGCTTGCCGCTCATTCAGGGCAGCAAAATCAGCTTTTGTCATGTAAATTTCGCCGCGTACTTCCAGCATATCAGGTGGCGGTATACGGCTTTGTGTTATCTGCTGCGGGATATCTTTTATCTGCCTAACATTGGCTGTGACATCCTCTCCGACACTTCCATCACCGCGTGTTGCCGCCTGCACAAGCGTTCCTGCTTCATAGCGCAGGCTAATTGATAAGCCATCAATCTTTGGCTCAGCGGTGAAGATTAGGGGCTCTGTGCTCTCCAGAGCAAGGAATCGGCCAATACGCGCGATGAATTCCTCAATATCTGTCTTATCAAACGCATTGCTGAGCGATAGCATGGGCTGACTATGGGTGACTTTACCAAAAGTAGAGGATGGCGCAGCGCCAACACGCACCGAAGGACTATCATGTCTTATTTGTGCAGGAAACGCGTCTTCTATCTCTTTATTGAGCGCGACAAGCGCATCATAATCAGCATCTGAAATTTCGGGGTTATCCTCGCCATGATAACGGCTGTCATGATAGCGAATGAGCGTGGCAAGCTCCTCTAGTAATGGCGATACAGCGATATCCTCTAGCGTTGTGATACTATCAGGCCGCAGCCGGTCTGCATCATTCATGACGAAAAACCAAGTAGATTTATGGCAGCTGCCCGCGCTTCAGAGGTTACAACATCACCAGAAATCATCCGGGCAATTTCTTCGACCCGCGCATCACGCATAAGTGGCTCTGTATAGCTGACAATGCCGCTCTCAGCTTGTTTTTTTGCGATCCTTAGATGCACATGTCCTTTGCCAGCTACTTGCGGGGAGTGGGTGATAACAAGTGTTTGCATCTCTTCGCCAAGACGCGATAAACGCGCCCCAACTGCCGCTGCAACAGCGCCGCCAACCCCTGAATCAACTTCATCAAAGATAAGCGTTTTTGGGGGTTCATTTCCAGAAAGAGCTACTTTCAACGCTAGTAGAAAACGGGCAAGCTCACCGCCTGATGCAATTCTGTCAATAGGACCAGTGCTCATGCCAGGGTTAGTAGACGCCTCAAATCGGCATTTATCCCATCCAAGAGCCCCCCATTTTGCTTCGTCCAAACGGGTCAAATCTGTTTTAAAATAGGCTGCCTCTAGCTTTAGCGGAGGTAATTCTGACATCACAGCAGCATCAAGTAGGGCAGCACTTTTTGCACGGGCATCCGATACTTTCGTTGCAAAGCTGCAGTAATGGTTATAGGCAGCTGTTTCGGCTTCTGCCAATGCGGCAAGGAAGCCAGACTGATCATCCATGGCGGCAAGGCAATTCTGTAACGACTGATGAAGCTCGGGAAGATCATTCACAGTGACCTGATGTTTGCGGGCTTGGGCGCGCAGGCTATGCAGCCGTTCTTCAATTTCAGAAAGCCGTTCTGGGTTTCCGTTAAGCGAGCGTCCTGCATCACGCAATTGAGCTTCGGCTTCTTCAAGCTCGGCAGCAGCGCGGCTTAACGCCTCTATTGTTGGTGTGAGAGACCCAGCCGCAACATCTAGCTGGCGCTCCAGAAGACTGAGGGCGCGTGCTGTTTGAAGCCCGGCCCCTGATTCACCTGACAAGAGCCCATCTGCTTGCTGCAATGCATCAGCAATACGCGCTGCATGAGCATGCATGCCGCGCTCTTCTTCAAGGCGGCGTTCCTCGTCAGGTTCTGCCCCAAGCTGGTCAAGCTGTTGAACAGCATCACGCAACCAATCCTCTTCTTCACGTGCCCGAGCAAGGTCTTCGGTTGCTTGAATACGTGCATCACGAGCCTGTTTTAGTTCAGACCATGCAGCAGTGAGTGTCTGAATGTCCTCCAGATGGCCTGCGGCACGATCAATCAGACCGAGGTGACTGTCAGTATCTAGAAGACCGCGACCTTCAAATTGACCCTGAATTTCAACCAGCATATCACCGCATTGGCGAAGGAGAGTAAGCGATACAGGCTGATCATTAATATGAGCTGATGATTTTCCGTCACTTCTGAGTTGCCGGCGGAACACAATCATCTCGCTTGCGTCAATATCAGCTTCATCAAGCACTGCGCGGACAGGGTGACTGTCTGGTAAATCAAAAGAGGCTGTTACCTGCGCTTTATCTGTTCCGGCACGGATAAGGTCAAAATTTGCTCGGCTGCCCAGTACCAGCCCTAGCGCATCAAGCAGAATGGATTTGCCGGCGCCCGTTTCGCCGGTCATAACGGTTAGGCCCTCACTAACGTCAAGTGAAAGACGCTCTATCAGGACGATATTAGTGATGCTGAGATGGACGAGCATCTGCCCCTCGCAGACTAAAAAATTGTCAGAGCTCTGTCGATGACTGAACCAATAAGCCCTCTT
>CATISA010000028.1 GCA_949529445.1 Alphaproteobacteria bacterium UBA4588 | reverse complement strand
TAGGCACTTTCATGAACAGCTACATAAGCATTACAGCCAGTTTACGTATCAGTGACTTACAGTCAACAGGCACATTCTGTGCGTCAGTTTGTACGTCAGTTTAGAAATCTTCGGGTAATGGAATAGACATATATATCCTTTCCGTTATCAGTACAGGGTAAGTGCCTACAGAGTTCCTACTGAGTATAGGGCAACTAATGCAGGGTAAGTACGTGATGTTA
Source organism: Alphaproteobacteria bacterium UBA4588 (assembly GCA_949529445.1). Taxonomy (GTDB): domain Bacteria; phylum Pseudomonadota; class Alphaproteobacteria; order Puniceispirillales; family Puniceispirillaceae; genus UBA4588. The sequence continues at coordinate 30,168 of CATISA010000028.1, read as the reverse complement.
AATACAAATTATTAATTTATGCTACCACCAAAATAACATCCAGTATGTAAACCAATTTGTAGGCCAAAATATGGTTTTGGATCTAGTTTTCTCACCGCAGCATGTAATTTTTGGACATCAATTGCTGCTGGAGATTGATTTTGGCGAGACAAATAAACAGGTATCCAGGCTAAATGGGTGCCGAATCCCTGTTTTCGCATAATACTCCTTGCTTCTTCTCTTTTTTCCCCCATAGTTTTCGTTTTTGCTAGGCCAAACTTCAGCACATTTTGCGCATGGTAAGAAACAGCATCATCGAAAGAACCATCCTTCAGCTGAAATTCATAAGCATCAATCCCATTCAGCTGTAAAACCTCCGCAGCAATCACTGCGTGATGCATAACCTCATTATCATTTCGCACTTTGAAGCCAATTCCAGAGGTCTCTCTATTTTTGAGGTAGCTTTCAAATTCTTTCTGACCCAAATCAAATAACTCCCGATTTTTTGATGCAGCACCATATAAGATGTTTGCTGAAAAAACAGACACCATAGAATCTGGGCTTAGGTCACATCCATTAGAACATTTAGTTTTTGCCATATTTTTTATTAGTTTTTGTATCCATGTATCAATCTTTTGAAATTCCTTTTCTGATAACGCGTCCATGCTTTTGAGGCCGGCGATCACAAAAGCATTTGCTTTAACAGTTACAGCTGTAACAAAGGCTGGACTTGACGCTATTTTTTTATCCCACTTTACACTCGTAAATGCATCCTCTTCCGCAGCGTTTAATAAACGCTTTTTAAGAAGTTTTGTGGCGATATCAGCCTTTGATTTCAATGAATCATTTTTTTCTGCTGAAGCTTGAAATTCAACAATAAAATTTAGCATCTTTAAGTTCTCAGAGTTAAACTTTGAGGCACCACCGAGTAGATTAGGCCACTGATAGCCATAGACTATTTTATCAAATCCTGATTCTTTATGGGGATTATAGCTTGATTTAAGGCAAATTTTATCTGTTCCTTTGATTGGATTCCAGATCCTTAGAGATGGATCTCTTATTATTTTACCAGAAGCTACATAAGTGGAGACATCAACCCCTTTAACGGGGCCATAAGAATGGACTCTTGTAGAAGTTTTTTTGGACCGCTGTCACTACTTGACCCTTGATTCCAATTGGCGGCCCAAGCTGGATTGTTTAGCGTAAAAGTAAAAATCAATAAAAGAAATAATCGTACCACTTTCAATCCTCCAATTCCTGAAAAACAGCAGCCTAATCAACCGCCATGATCCCCCAAACATAATTGCCTTAACAAATGAGTTTTACAATAGCCGTTGGATAAAAAAACGTAGTTTTGGCAGGAAGCGCATTGCAACTAAGATAAGTGCACCTGCGAATATGGATATGATGATTATCTTTATCATCACTCAAAATGATCCCGGTGTCTTTCCAGCCTTCTTTGATAGCCATCTGTGTAACACCCTATATACATAATACCTGCACACCCTTAGTGACCCATGCTTGGGGTGTTACACAGATGGGTGTTTATATCTGGTAACCATTTTAATGGGGGATGGAGGGTCACTGGCAGGTGTTGGGTTAATCGTGAATCAAAAAACAGGTACTGCTGCATAGCCGAAGGCTCTGTATGAGCCTTATACAGAGCCCTCATAGTAGCATAGCGAACAATGTGATAAAGAAGGATAACACAAGTCATCAGCAGGACTCACAGAGCCATACACGGCATGTCTGTGATGCTATCTATCCTGCTATGTTGGTAACACATGCTCGATGTTTGGTGGGTAAGTGAATTTGGTTAACAAATTTGTGTTCTGCTGATAGTGTCATCCTTGAGAATAAGGGCTTCGACTGTTGCCATTGGTTCACTAGGCATCCTGGCGGTTAAGCATTTCTAGAGGTCGGAGATAAATATGATACAGGTCCTAAGACGTTTGCTTCTTGTCTTGATTTGGGCAAGCATCATCGTCTCCGGTGGTATGACATCCTTTTATGCTGTGTCCGTCACTACGGTTACTGATGACTTAAGTTCAGTGGCGGCAGTAATTCCGTTGGCTATTGGTATCAGTATTATCATTGTATTTTTGCTTGTCGGCTATGTATTTCACCGCATTAACAACTACATTTTTGGTCTACCACCTAAAACCAATTCTTAGACGAAAAAAGCCCCGACAAACTGTCGAGGCTGTAGTCGGTTAGTATTACTCTTGTACTCAGGGAGGAACCAAGTGTCGCTATTTAGAATCTCGTTCTTATTAACGACACTTGGTGACGTTTAGTTAATGAAAGCAGACCAACTTAGTGGGAACAAACGCTTGCAGTAGTCACTGATTGGACGTGCTGCTACCCTTGTATATTCCTGACTATGTGGGTCAGTACGCTGCTTAACTACTCTTGAATATGATGGGTTGTTGATGAAAATACACTGGAACATGCAAGAACGGTGTGAAGGCGAGTAAACATCATGTGAGGATAGCCCCCGCAGGATTGCTTGGGGGACTGCTTACTTATACCTAGGATGTTAAATGGATGTGGTGTGGGGAGTTTTAATGGAACAACTCACTGCTGGTTCACCATCTATAAAAACAACAATCTCATCCCCATCTTTCACAGGGTATAGACCCAATGCTGTTCCGGCTAAGACAATGTCACCAGGAACTAATTCAATACCATATTCTATCAAATTATTTTTTAGCCAAATTAGTGATTCCTCCGACCCACCATCATTTGGCCAAAGGCCAGCATTGCCAATGTCAGAACCATTAATACTCAATGTTAAAACACCACTATCTCTGATATATTTTGTTGATTCTTGCCATTTTGTTTCTGGCAATACTATGCCTGCGTTTATTCCATTATTCGCAATCAACTCAGATAGAGTTTTTTTGTCAGAACGAAATATAAAATTATGTAATTCAATGACAGGAAAAGCAGCTTCAATCTCGTAGTTTTCACCGACACTAATCGCCATTTCACCTTCAATCGCTAACTGACAAAACCTATTCGGGTTTATGTTGGCTTTATTTAATAGTGCCTCCCCTCCAAATAAAGTTCCTCTTATTGGTCCATCCATGCCAAACTGGGTTCTAGTCCCAGGGCCAGTGCACCCAACTTTATAGCCAATAACACATTCACCAGATTCAATGCGAATTTTAGTTATTGTGTCTTGCAAAGCATAAGCAGAAGATACACTAATATTGAAATTAGGCTCTGAAAAGCAGGTTCCAGGGTTGGCAGCCCGATAGTCAGAAAGTTGACGGATTGCTAGATGTTCAACTGCACGTTCTGATAAAACTTTATTCACAATAACTTATTACCTCCTAAATATCAGCAATCTAATCAACCGCCATAATCCTCTAAACAGGATTGCCTTAACAAATGGGTTTTGCAATAAGCGTTGGGTATTTGTTAACCAAATTCACTTACCCACCAAACATCAAGCATGGTTTAGCAATAAAGCAGCCTAGGTAGCATCACAGACATGCTGTGTATGGCTCTGTTAGTCCCACTGATAGTGTATGTTATCACTCTGAATATGGGTGTATACTATACTGCTATGGCGTCTCTGTATGAGTCTTCTGTGAAAAAGGCTCAAAGGCGTATTGGACAACACGGATGGGATACGAAAGTGGGATATACAAAGGGTATTTTATTGATACGTATAATTAGCTAATGCGCAGCATTATTTAGAGAACTACACTTAAGTGTTACATCCAAGTGTATACTAACATAAATTAATAAAGAAAATATGGTTCTGAGCCTTAGTGAAGAACCTATCACTATTACGTAGTGTAGTAGTGCCTATACGTACCTGTGCTATACTTGTATATTATATTGTTGATGAGTTATTCATCCGAATATATTTTCGTAACTTACTGTTTAATTGTTAATGTATATGTCATAACTCAACTATGATGAAAAACAAAAATATTAAATGGAGATCTTGAGATGGCTAAAGTACCAGCTGCAAAGAAGAAGGCAGCATCGAAAAAAGCTGCGACCAAGAAGGTAGTCTCAAAGAAAACAGCACCAGCTGTGTCTCAAGCACCTCAGAAGAATGCCTTTGAAGAAAAATTTGGCGAAGGCACAGCTTTCGACTTAGATTATGGCAAGCTGCTTATTATTGCATTGTGCGTCTACATTGCGGTTCAGGTCAGCTAATACTACAAATCCGCAATCATACACCTGCCAGTGACTCTCTATCCCCCACCAAAATGGTTACCAGATATAAACATGGCTGGAATGAGAGTGCGGGTCGGATGTCCAACTTCTGTGGGTATTGACAGCAAGTGAACAAAACATGATATCATAATCCTGAAAATATTTAAGAGAAAAGGCTCCAATCCAGGATGTTACGGCTCATTGCCAACGCTTTTATACTCTTATTTGTTGTTTGGACTGCTTCAGTATCCATTGCAGCTTTTCTCGATATTACCATCTACTTTCCATGGGTTGTTTCTTCAATTGAAGAGTTGCCATTGAATAGATTGCAAGCCATAAGAATATCGATTTTTCTTACATTTTCTCATTATGGTGTTCTTCACATTGCTGGACTTACCCGCGAGCAGGCTCCAATTGATTTTCTTGTTAAATATCTTTTTTATCTCAATTTGGCAGCCGGCGTCATCTTTTATAAAAGTAATGTTGCAGTGCAAGAGTATGCTATTTTATCGGTATTTATACTCCTCTGGCTTTTATGTGTCCTCGTTTCAAGACCACTTAATCGTGACTATTTCAAAAATAAATAACACCCCATGTATATAATACGTACACACCCCTAGTGGTCCTGCCTGACCCAAAGATGCGTTTAACAATGCCAAGGGCTAGCCCCTTATCAAACAGGTAATCACGAAATGCAGTTCAGTTTTTTTAGTGGTTGTGCCTGTGCTAAAATTATTTGTTTTATTTTAGTGGAGGATGTCCGAGAATTATAGCGCACTTGGACTATTTGTTTTCCAGTTTTTTTCATGTAAGAGTTAACATCGAGGTTACAAGATTTTTTACCCCAATCTTCCCCAATAACAAAAACATCAACATTTAATGCCTTGCAGCCTGAAACATACTCAAGCTCATGATAAGGACGTACGATGTCAACGCATCTAAGTGCCTGTAGCATTTCCACACGCTGTTCCAACGGAACAACTGGAACATTGGGCTTATACATACGAACGACTTCATCGGAAGCTACCCCGACTGCAAGAACATCACCAAGGGTCTTGCAGTGATTCAATAATGCAAGATGCCCAACATGTAATAAGTCAAAAGTGCCGAGTGTATATACCAACATTATTATTAAACCCTTTGTTCTATCTAAAATTGGAGAGAATAAAATGCAAAATAGTGAGTAATTTCTTTCGATACACGACCTATTCCCAGCAACCTGTATTGAAGGTGCTGGCTGCTTTATGCCTGCTATCATTGATGTTCTTAGAAATACTTCAAAAGATGCGCAAAGTAATAGTCAGACTTAGACTAGTTAGAGTTGGCGCCAAAATTCTCTAAGCTGTATTCAACAACATAGTCGAAAGGACTTTTTATGACAATCAAAAACCCTCAAAGCCTGCAACAGCCAATAAAGCCTATCCTATCATTCGTTAGAGACCTTCCAAATGCATGCTCTCTTGCGGGCTTGTGTTGCACGCTACTTGCTATCTATTTTCTTATGATGGGCGTTTATGCTGCAGCAATGATCGGCATGATTTGGGCTGTTGCTTTTGACTGGGCTGATGGGCTTATTGCACGAAGAATGACAAAACGAACAAGTGTTGAACAAAAGTTTGGTGGTCAACTTGATCTCATAATAGACCTTGTTAGTTATGGTGTTACACCTGCAATTCTGATTCTGACCTACGCTAACTTTAACCCATTATTTTTATTGGTAGCATTTGTGATGCTAGCTTTTGGGGCAATTCGGCTAAGTTATTTTAGTACCTTTGGATTATCTGAAGACGGAAAGTATACTGGGTTAGCGATTGATAATAATAGTATTATTTTAGTTTTCTTATTTATGTTTGCAGATCAATTTGACTATTTTACCTTTTCAGTTTTTCTTGGTTTCAGTGGTCTCTGTCTTGCAGTGTTAAACGTTTCTCAAATAAGGACACCAAAGCTCTCTGGAAACCTTATAAATGTTGGTTTTTTAGCAATATATACATTAGGTGTTACTGGATTTTATGCATGGAAACTTTTGTAAACATCGATTTATGGGCCAACACACTGTTGTCATCTTTATCATCAATAATAAGATGCAAAGCTGGCACATCCATCTTTTGCAGTCTCAGACCATGCCAGTAATCATCTAATCGCTGGCTAATAGACTGGGCAGAACGAATAGCTGCCTTAGCTGACTTGGTACGAAGGCTGATACTGACTCTGTCACTACGATAATGCTGTTTAACATCAGCAGGAACACGCCTGACAAAGTGATAAACACCAAAACGAACACGGATATATGAGGATTGATTGTACGTCATTCTGTACGTCACCTGACCTGTTAGCACGATTAATGCTTACATATCAGTCATGTACATAAAGTGGTGGTGCCCAGAAGAGGACTCGAACCTCCACGACCTAATGGTCACTGGCACCTGAAGCCAGCGCGTCTACCAATTCCGCCATCTGGGCACATTAACATCACAATCAGCACTAAGCCTTGCTCTGTCATGTGGGCTGAGACCATAGCCAATAAAATTGGGCTGTCAAATGCTTTTAAAGGCATTGAGAGGCGCGCGTCTATTTTACGTGTTCGAGCGTATAGCCTGCGATTTTTTGTCTCTTTTGGTTTGCCGCGCAACCTGATAGAAAAGGTTCGTGAAGTGTAGATGTTTCGTCGAAGGGAAAATGTCATGACCCTTGGCGGCAGGCAGGGAAAATAGAATATGGGCTTTCTAGATGGCAAGACGGTCACCCTCATTGGTGGGTCTGGTTTTATTGGGCGGGCGCTTGTTGAAAAACTGGCCCGTGCTGGTGCGCGCATTCTTGTGTTGGGGCGCAATGCTGAGCGTGTCAAACGTATGAAGCCACTTGGTGCAGTTGGTCAGATTACTGCTTTAGCCGGTGATGCAACTGATGAAGCCACTTTGCGAACTGCTATTATGCCAGCAGATACTGTGATTAATCTTGTTGGAATTTTGAGTCCTACAGGCCGTCATAATTTTGAGCTTATGCATGCGACATTGCCGGCTCAGATTGCAAAAATTGCGTCTGAGACAAGAGTTAACCAGCTGGTTCATTTTTCCGCACTTGGCGCAAGCATGAAGTCGAATAGTGTTTATGCACGCACCAAGGCTGAAGGCGAGCGGGCTCTGCTTCGCCAGTTCAAAACAGCTGTTGTTCTGCGGCCATCTGTTGTGTTTGGTCCAGGAGATAGTTTTTTTAACCGATTTGGACAGATGGCAATGATTGCACCGGCTCTGCCGCTTATTGGAGGCGGTACGAACAAGATGCAACCTGTTTTTGTGGGGGATGTTGCGGATGCAGTCATGGCCATTCTGCAGCCTACTTTCACAGGTGACCAGATTTTTGAGCTTGGCGGCCCAAAAATTTATACATTCAAAGAATTGATGGAGCTAACGCTGACAGCAGTGGCGCGAAAGCGTTTATTATTAACTGTGCCCTTTGCTGTGATGTCTCTACCTGCCTTTTTTGCCGGATTCTTGCCAAACCCGCCTATCACGCTTGACCAGTTAACATTGCTGAAGACAAATAATATCTGCTCGCCAAAGGTAAGCGGCTTTGCTGAGCTTGGCATTGATCCCCGCGCGGCTGAGATGATCATTGCTGACTATCTAGCGCCCTTCCGCCCGGGAGGGCGGTTTGTGGCTCAAAAGAGATAGGCGTTAGCCGCCTATCGCAAGATAGCCGAGGAGCGCAACACCAAGGCAAAGTCGATACCATACAAAAACGGAGAAATCCGTCCGCGACAGCCAGCCCATCATCCAGCGAATTGCGCCGAGCGCACATATAAAAGAGAGCACTGCAACAATGCCAGCTGACATCAGCTGGTCATTATGAGTGGTAGCGGTAAGGCCGGTGCTTTTAACAAGGCTGGCGCCGGCAATTACTGGCAAAGACAGTAATAATGAGAAACGGGCGGCGCTGAGTCTGTCATATCCGAGTTGACGTGCCATTGTCATCGTAACGCCGCTCCGCGAGGCGCCTGGTATTAAGGCGATGACCTGCGCAAGGCCAATGTAAAACGCGTGGCGCACAGTGAGGTGGCGCCAGTCAATGGTATCCTCGCCAGATATTTGTGCGTCTTGTGATGCGCTAGGACTTGCTAGCGTATGCAAAATTGGCCCTTTATCAGCAAGAAATAGCCAGCCTGCGCACACAAGATTGGCAATTGCCACCGTCATTGTGAGGCGTAAAAAGGACGGGTCTAGAAATTCAACAGCCAGACCAATGATTATTACCGGCAAACTGGCAAGAATAAGAATGCCCACCAGATATCGTGCGCTAACTGCCTGCTCAGTTCGTGTTTGAGCAGAACTGAAAAGCCCAGCCCCCATCTTGGCAATGTCACGGCGTAAATACACCATCACAGCAATCATTGTGCCAGCATGGGCCGCAACATCCAGCGTCTGACCTTGGTCACGCAGGCTGGTAAGATTCGGCAAAAGGACCAGATGGCCTGATGAAGATACCGGTAGAAATTCGGTAATCCCTTGGATGGCGGCAATCAGCACAAGATGGAAATAAAGTAGCATGATGATCAGGTTCCTCGTTTCCGCGCCACATTATCGTGTTTGGCGCCTGATGTGCAAGCCTGCAGCCTTTAATATCTATTTGGTAAGGTTTGATAGTTTCGAAACGGTACTAAATATAAAGAAATGAATGAAAGCTCAGGAGGAATTTTTGAAGTCATCTTGCTTTTCACGATAAAATGGGTAATAATGGTTGACCAATTTATGGGGCGCGCGTTTCTTCTAAAGAAAGCACTCTCGCAAGGAGCAAGATCATGGCGAAAAAAATGTTACAATTTGTCTCGCAGCAGAAAGAAATGCCAAATAAGCGTGGTGCGAAGGCGCGGACAGAAGATTTTGACGAAATCTATGCTGATTTTTCTGCAGAAGGTGCTGAAGAGCAGGCCAGCCGTTGTTCTCAATGTGGTGTTCCTTTCTGTCAGGTGAATTGCCCGCTTCACAATAATATCCCAGACTGGTTGATGCTAACGGCTGAAAACAGGCTTCAAGAAGCCTATGAGATGGCCGCATCAACAAATACCTTCCCTGAAATCTGTGGACGAATTTGTCCACAGGATAGATTGTGCGAAGGTAATTGCGTCATTGAGAAGGGCTTTGAGTCTGTTACCATTGGCGCTGTGGAAAAATATGTCACTGAAACAGCGTTTGAAGAAGGCTGGGTCGCGCCGATCGAGGTCAGCCAAGAACGTGGCCAGTCTGTTGGCATAATCGGATCAGGCCCTGCCGGTCTTGCGGCTGCTGATTTGCTGCGTCGCAAAGGCTATCAGGTCACTGTCTATGACAGATATGACCGTGTCGGTGGATTGTTGATTTATGGCATCCCCGGATTTAAACTTGAAAAGGAAATCGTAACGCGCCGAGCAGCCCTCTTAGAACAGGGCGGGATTAAGTTCGTGCTGAATTGCGAAATTGGCAAAGACATTACATTTGATGAATTGCGTGAAAAACATGATTCAGTGCTTATCGCCACAGGTGTATATAAGGCCCGTGATATAAAGATTCCAGGCATTGGTCTTGATGGCGTAGTGCCGGCTCTCGACTATCTGACCACCTCAAATCGTAAATCACTAGGTGATGATGTAGCCCATTTTGAAAATGGCACTTTGAACGCTGCTGGCAAGGATGTTGTTGTTATCGGCGGCGGCGATACGGCTATGGATTGTGTGCGCACCGCTATCCGGCAAAACGCCAAATCTGTGACATGCTTATACCGCCGTGACAAGGCAAATATGCCGGGGTCACAGCGTGAAGTGCAGAATGCCGAAGAAGAGGGTGTGACTTTTCAGTGGCTCTCTAGCCCACACGCTTTGCTAGGGGATGGCACGGTTACTGCTGTCAGAGCCCAGCGCATACATTTGGGCCAGCCTGATGATACAGGCCGGCAGGTCCCAGAAATTATTGATAACTCGGATTTTGATGTATCAGCTGATTTAGTTATCAAAGCCCTTGGGTTTGATCCTGAAGACTTGCCCAGCCTCTTTGCTCAGGATGCCTTGAAGGTAAGCCGGTGGGGGACTGTTCAAATTGACTGGAAAAGCATGATGACCGGATTGCCAGGCGTGTTTGCGGCTGGCGATATCGTCCGTGGTGCCTCACTTGTTGTCTGGGGTATTCGTGATGGTCGCGATGCTGCTGAACAGATGCATAATTTTATGGAAGCAGCATTACGCGGTGAAGACCGTGCCGCTAGCTAATCGAATTTTTGATGGAGATTGAGATGCATGATCAGCCCACACCCCGCACTGCTTTTGACGCAGAGACATATATTGCAGACCGTAAGGCAGCAGAATCTCGCTTGATAGATGCTGGCGCCTATCATCCGGATAGGGAACATGATGCCTGCGGTGTTGGGTTTATTGCTGCTGTTGATGGCGAGCCTCGCCGCGCGGTTGTTGATGCTGCTATTGAAGCGCTTCAGTCAATCTGGCACCGCGGCGCAGTAGATGCTGATGGGATGACAGGCGATGGCGCGGGGATTCATCTAGCAATCCCACGTGATTTCTTTATCGAACATATTGGTCGCACAGGCCATGCGGATGATGGTGGCAAGCTGGCTGTTGGTATGGTGTTCTTGCCGCGCGATGATATTGGCGCTCAGGAAACATGCCGCTGTATTGTTGAACAGGAAATTCTAAAGCAAGGTCATTTCATCTATGGCTGGCGACAGGTGCCGGTAAATATTGATGCTCTCGGGGATAAAGCGATGGCAACCCGTCCTGAAATTGAGCAGATTATGTTCTCTATGCCGGCAGACCTCAGCGATGAGGAAGCCGAGCGCCAACTCTATATTGTGCGGCGCCGGATCGAAAAAGCGGTGCTGGCAGAATTGGTAACTGATTTTTATATCTGCTCATTATCAACGCGCTCAGTTATTTATAAAGGAATGTTTCTGGCAGAACAGGTAACAGCCTTTTATCCAGACTTGTTGGACGAGAGATTTGTGTCTAGCTTTGCTGTGTATCATCAGCGCTATTCAACTAATACATTCCCAACTTGGCGCCTAGCCCAGCCCTTCCGTGTGCTTGCCCATAATGGTGAAATTAACACAGTTCGTGGAAATATGAATTGGATGTCCTGTCATGAAGATAGAATGGATAGCCCACTTTTTGCTGATGGGGTTGCTGATTTAAAACCTGTGATCGCCAAAGGCAGTTCGGACTCTGCCGCCCTTGATTCTGTGTTTGAACTATTGCTTCAAGGAGGGCGGTCTTTGCCAATGGTAAAGACTATGATGATACCTGAAGCTGTTGATGTGAGTGGCGAAAGCGATTTGGCTAAGCTGTATGCCTATTGTAATTCTGTGATGGAACCATGGGATGGCCCGGCAGCGATCGCGGCTGTTTCGGGCGATTGGGTTATTGGTGGTATGGACAGGAATGGTCTGCGCCCCATGCGTTATTCGCTTACCAATGATGGGCTTCTGATTGCCGGGTCTGAAACAGGTATGGTTGTTATTGACGAAAAACGGATAGTTGAACGCGGCCGTCTTGGCCCGGGCGAAATGATTGGCGTTAACCTAAAAGAAGGGCGGGTCTTTAAAGATACAGAGCTTAAGACTGAACTCTCTCAGTCGCAGAACTGGGGAGACTGGATTAAGCGCGCCAAACCGATGAATGATTTGCTGGCCAAAGCGAAACCTGTTGACGGAGCCGCGCCAAGCGATGAGGAGCGCCGCCGTCGTCAGTTAATGTCTGGCTGGACGATGGAAGATATGGAACTTATCTTGCAACCCATGGCAGTTGGCGGCAAAGAAGCTGTTGGCTCAATGGGTGATGATGCGCCACTTGCTGTGCTCTCTGGCCGGTATCGTGGCCTGCATCACTTTTTCCGCCAGAATTTCTCACAAGTGACAAATCCCCCAATTGATTCCTTGCGCGAACGCCATGTGATGACATTGCGAACACGCCTTGGTAACCTTGGCAATATTCTGGATGAAAGTCCTGAACAGTGCGAACATCTGGTCCTCAGCTCGCCTATTATTATCAATAATGAATGGGATGCGCTGGTTCAGCATCTTGGCGACAAGGCTGTTGAAATTGATTGTAGCTTCCCCGCATCATCAGGATCTGACGGGCTCAAAGTAGCCATGGATAGAATCCGTCTTGAGGCGGAAAATGCTGTGCGCGGCGGCTGTGAGCATATCATGCTGAGCGATAGAGCGGCAAATGAAGGCCGCGTGCCACTGCCAATGGTACTCGCAACAGGGGCGGTTCATTCTCATCTTGTAAGACAACAATTGCGGACATTTGCATCGGTTAACGTTGCTTCTGGCGAATGTCTTGATGTACATCATTTTGCTGTACTGATTGGCGTTGGCGCAACAACTATTAATGCATATGCAGCTGAATGGGCCATCATGGAACGGATGGAAAAAGGCCTTCTTGACGGTCTGACGCTCTCAGAATCTGTTGCTAATTTCCGGAAAGCAATCGAAGATGGATTGCTCAAAATTATGTCTAAAATGGGTATTTCGGTTATTGCCTCCTATCGGGGAGGGTATAATTTCGAGGCTCTTGGATTGTCGCGTGCATTAGTTGCTGAATTCTTCCCGCCAATGTCATCACGTATTTCAGGTTTGGGGCTGAGCGGTATTCAGTCGCGTATTATGGTGATGCATAATAAAGCCTATATAGAGTCTCTCTCCTTTCTGCCAGTTGGTGGGCTCTTCCGCTATCGTAAATCAGGTGAGCGTCATGCTTTTGATGGACAGATAATCCATGCGATGCAGCATGCATGTGATACTGGCTCCTATGAAAGCTGGAAAAAATATAGCCAGATGGTGACACGCCAAGGGCCCGTCAATTTGCGTGACTTAATGGATTTTGATTATAAAAATCCGCCTGTGCATGTTGATAGTGTAGAGAGCATCACTGATATCCGTAAACGTCTTGTCTCGCCGGGTATTTCACTTGGGGCATTAAGCCCTGAAGCACATGAAACGCTCTCGATTGCGATGAACCGTATCGGCGCAAAATCTGACTCAGGGGAAGGTGGTGAAGACCCATCTCGTTTCCAGTTACGCGAAAATGGCGATAATCCGTCTAGCGCTATCAAGCAAGTTGCTTCTGGCCGTTTCGGCGTTACCGCTGAATATTTGAATAATTGTGAAGAGCTTGAAATCAAGGTTGCCCAAGGCGCAAAGCCGGGCGAAGGAGGGCAACTTCCGGGCATTAAGGTTAATAGCCTGATTGCCAAGCTACGCCATTCAACGCCGGGTGTTACCCTGATCTCGCCACCACCACATCATGATATCTATTCGATCGAAGATTTAGCGCAACTTATCTATGATCTAAAACAGATTAATCCTAAGGCCCGCGTCTGCGTAAAGCTGGTTGCCTCTACCGGTATTGGTACCATAGCTGCCGGCGTAGCAAAGGCAAAAGCAGATACGATTTTAATTTCCGGCCATGGCGGCGGAACGGGTGCCAGCCCGCAATCGTCTATTAAACATGCAGGTATGCCATGGGAAATGGGTCTTTCTGAGGTGCATCAGGTATTGGCGATGAATGGGTTGCGGAGCAAAGTTGTTCTGCGGACTGATGGCGGGCTTAAAACAGGCCGCGATATTGTAATGGCTGCAATGCTAGGCGCAGACGAATATGGGATTGGTACATCAGCGCTCGTTGCGATGGGCTGTATTATGGTGCGCCAGTGCCATTCCAACACCTGTCCTGTAGGGGTTTGCACACAGCGTGATGACCTGCGCGCAAAATTTGAAGGAACGCCTGAAAAGGTTGTTCAGCTTTTCACCCATGTTGCAGAAGAGGTGCGTGAAATTCTTGCCTCACTTGGCTTCCGGGCGCTCTCCGAAGTTATTGGCCGCACTGACTTGCTAAGTCAGGTATCACGTGGCGACGCGGCACTAGATGATCTCGACCTTAATCCAATTCTGGTTCAAGCAGTTGCAATGGGTGACGCTGGCTATCAGGGTGGTGAGGGCCGGATTGAAGTCGCTGATACGCTTGATACTCTTATGGTCAAGGATGCCAAAACAGCCCTTGAAAATGGCGGCAAGATGCAGTTGTCTTACAATATCGAAAATACCCAGCGGGCCATTGGTACACGCCTATCATCTCATATTGTGCGACGGTTCGGCATGACTGGCTTGCGCCCCGGCCAGATTACAGCACGGCTGCGTGGTCCGGGGGGACAGTCCCTTGGTGCATTTGCTGTGCAGGGATTAAGGCTGGATGTTATTGGTGATGCAAACGATTATGTTGGCAAAGGCTTGTCTGGCGGGATGATTACTATCCGGCCATCTGCCTCTGCTGCCTTTGTGGCTGAACGGAATACAATTATCGGTAACACAGTCCTTTACGGGGCAACATCAGGCATGCTTCTGGCTAATGGTCAGGCAGGCGAGAGACTCTGTGTCCGCAATTCCGGTGCGACAGCGATTGTTGAAGGATGTGGCTCGAACGGCTGTGAATATATGACGGGCGGCGAAGTTGTTATTCTGGGGAGAACGGGCGCTAACTTCGGCGCTGGTATGACAGGTGGTATGGCGTTTATTTATGACGAAGACGAGCTGTTTTTATCACGCATAAACCCTGAAACGCTGCAAATTTCGTCCGTTGCAACAGCCTATTGGCAAAAGCATTTAAAGGCGCTGATAACTCTGCATGCAGCAGAAACAGACTCTGCCTTGGCAAAACGGTTGTTGAATAATTGGACAACAGAGGTCAAAAGATTCTGGCATGTTGTACCAACCGAAGTTCTTGGTATGCTTTCCCATCCGTTATCTGATAATGAGCAGGAAAGTGTCCCAGCTTAAGTCAGGCAGCATAAGGACGATATAGATAAGGTACCAAATATGGCAGATCAGATTATTGCCCATATCCGCAAACAGGCGGATGGAGATTCTGCTAGCATTGCACAGCTTATGCGTGGGACCTTTGGTGTGGAGCAAACGGACAGGGCTGTCTGGCATCTGCGGTTTGGCCCGCCTGTTGACGACTTATGTTTTATTGCTGAATTAGCGGGGCGGGCTGTTGCGTCACTGCGTTTCTGGGAAATCATTGTGGCAGCGCGGCGCCAACTCCTGCTTGGCCCCCTTGCTGTTGACCCGTCTTTGCAAGGAAAAGGTGTAGGTAAGGCTCTGGTGAGAGCTAGTATGTCCCATGCTGAACGACTTAAAAGCTGGGATATTGTTTTTTTGTCAGGAGACAATGATTATTATCCGCGCTTTGGGTTCCAGCTAGCACCGCCTAAGCAGTTCATATGGCCAGGGCCTTTGGAACAGCGCCGCTTGCATCTGCGAGAACTCCGTCCAGGAGGGCTGGCGACGCTTCCTGTGGGCCCTGTTGCTTTGCTTCCGTGCCAATTACCTGACCAGTGATTCGAGATAAAAAAGCTTTGTATCGCTCAGAGATGACCTGCTGATAAGGATGGGCTTGTATGCAAATCCTAATCGCTGTAATTTTAAGTCTCGAGGGTCATGACTTTCTCAGAGCATGGACAATAGTACTCAACGTGTCTCGTGTCCTCTAATCTAAGGCTTATTATGGCAATACTTCACCACTATCCACTCTCTCCATCTAGCCGCTTTATTCGATTGCAGTTTGGGGAATATGATCTTGATGTCAGTATGCGCACCCAGGTGCCATGGATGCGTGATAATGCGTTTCTTGCCTTAAACCCTGCAGGTGAACTTCCAGTTTTGGAAGATGATGATTTTGGTGTAGTTTCTGGCGCTCGGGTTATCAGCGAATGGGTTGAAGAGGTTATTGAGCAGGCGCGTTTGATGCCACAAACACCAGGGGAGCGCGCAGAGGTGCGGCGGCTTGTTGACTGGTTTGAAATAAAGTTTACCCATGAAGTTTCTGGCCCTTTATTAAGAGAAAGGGTGATAAAACGGTTTGATAAAGGCCAGCCAGCATCCTCTGAAATTATGCGGGCCGCTCTTTCCAATGCGCAAACGCATCTTGGTTATATTGACTGGCTTGCGGCTCAGAATCCATGGCTTGCAGGAGCTAATATGAGCTTATGTGACCTTGCAGCGGCAGCCCATTTATCTGTTCTTGATTACTTTGGTGATGTGAATTGGACCAAACATACAGATGCTAAAATGTGGTATATGAAGCTCAAATCACGCCCGAGTTTTCGTCCCTTGCTGGCTGATGTCCTTGTTGGCATGCCACCGGCCAGCACCTATTCTGCATTAGATTTTTAAGACATTTTCTCATGTGCTCCTTTTATGTCAGCGCGCATAACGCGAACAGCCTGACAGATTGCAGCTAGCTGTTCCGGAGATGAAAAACGATGCCCGGCCGATTTATCAAGATGTAGTGTGATAGCCTCTGATACCAGTGTTTCAGACAATGAGATGGCTGTCCGCCAGGGTACCTCATTATCTTGTATTCCGTGAAATAGACAAACTGGCATTGCAAGATTAACCGGCGCGTTCATAACAAGATTATTGCGCCCATCTGTAATTAGGGAATAGGGGTAGACGACATCCTCATCTGCATAGGGATTTGGCAGTGCTATTTTGCCTGTTCTTTTCATTTCCTGTTGCTGTGACTCATCCAGCTCGTTCCAGATAAGCGTTTCGGTAAAATCTGGTGCAGCGGCAATGCCAATAAGACCTGCAATGCGCGATGGGCGCGCAAGAGCAGCTGTTAGCATCACCCAGCCGCCAAGCGAGGAGCCAACCAAAATTTGAGGACCTGTGGTTGCCGCATCCAGAATTGCAAGGCAGTCATCTGTCCAGCGACTAATCGTGCCTTCCAGAAAATCACCGTCCGAAGCGCCATGTCCAAAATAGTCGAAGCGGGTAAATCCAAACCCTTCTGTTTCTGCCATATGCTGAAGTGTAAGAGCCTTTGTCCCATCCATGTCTGAGCCATGACCGCACAGGAAAATAACGCCTGGCTCGCAAGCACTCACCTTGTCCTGTAGATGCGAATGATAGGCTAGCTTGTCACCATTTTGCATCGTGAGGTAATGTGGTTCTGGGCTATTTGGTTCAAAATGGGTGGGCATTTTTATCTTCCTTTTGAGACGCGGTAACACAAGAATGGAATTGTTCACATAATTAGTTTAAATCTATGCTGGAAACTCAAACAAGAAAACCTTAGATTGACGCCATGTCTTCTCGCTCCTCTATTACAAAACCCGTGATCGTCCAAATTCTGCCTGCTCTTGATCGTGGTGGTGTTGAGCGGGGGACAGTCGAAGTGGCTGATGCCATCATCAAAAATGGCTGGAAGTCTGTAGTGATTAGCAGTGGCGGTTTGCTTTCAAACCAGCTCAGGAGAATTGGTGCAACTGTTCATGAAGTGCCAGTGCATCGCAAAAACCCCTTTTTTTGGAGATCAGCGCGCCGTCAGGTTAGACGAATTCTCCAGCAAGAAGGTGCTGATATTGTTCACGTGCGCTCTCGTGCCCCTGCATGGATAGCACTGCCAGCAGCCAATAGTCTTGGCATTGCTACTGTTTCAACAGTCCATAGCAAATTTGCACCCGCCAATATTTTCAAAAAAATTTATAATGGCAAAATGCTGAAGGCAGATAGAGTTATTGCTATTTCTCATTTTGTTGAAAATGAAATTTTCACTCATTATGGCAAAAACGGGATTGCTGATAAGCTATCTGTTATCCATCGTGGTGTGGATGTAGAGATGTTTGATCCAAAAGCCGTTAGTCAGCAGCGCATTATTACAGAAGCAGAACGTCTTGGCCTTCCCGATGATAAATCTATTATCATGCTTCCTGCGCGTGCAACATCATGGAAAGGGCATGAAATCCTCATTCAGGCGCTGGCTCGGCTGCCTAACAAAGAAGCAATAGTAATGTTGCTTGGCATTGAAGATGGGTCGCCAACCTATGTTGAGAAGCTGCGGACTATGGCGGTGCGATATGGGTTAGGAAGCCGCGTTCGCATTAGTGCCGGAAGCCGTGATATGCCTGCTGCCCTTATGCTTGCAGATGTAGTGGCTATGCCGTCTATCAAGCCAGAGCCTTTTGGCCGAATTGCCATTGAAGCGCTTGCTATGGGGCGCCCTATCGTTGCATTTCGACATGGCGGCGCTATTGAATCAATTAATGAGGGGCGGACAGGCTGGCTAGCTGACCCACTGTCTATTGACTCACTTGCCGATGCCCTCCAGACAGCCTTGAGCCTTACACCGCGGAAACGGCGCGCGCTTGCCAAAGATGCACGCGAGCAGATGATTGAGCAATTCTCTAAAGATAAGATGTGTGAGCGAACACTTGCCATTTACAAGTCTCTACTGAAGACATAATGACATTTTAGGAGATAATGCTTGTCTCTTATTATTCTTCTTTGATGTAGTAAGGGCCAGAATGTTGGATGAGAGTGTAAAAATAATAAATTCAGCTTTATGTTAGGGCAGAATTCACCTTTAACCATGAAAGTCCGTTTAGATAAGGACAGCCTGCTTTGTGTAGGCGAGTATATTAACAATAGGAATAGATAATGCCGGTTATTTCTCTGCCAGATGGGTCTCAACGAAGCTATGAAGGGGCCGTTACGCCTGCTGTTGTTGCAGCTGATATTGGGCCGGGGCTTGCCAAAGCGGCACTGGCAGCTGTTGTTGATGGTCAGGAATGGGACTTAACGCGTCCAATTGAACAGGATGCAAGTCTAGCCCTTGTTACGTCTCGGGATACTAATACTGCCCTGCAGCTTGTGCGTCATGATTGCGCGCATATCATGGCCGAAGCCGTGCTAGAATTATATCCAGAAACACAGGTAACAATCGGACCGTCTATTGAAAACGGCTTTTACTACGACTTTTTCCGTGAAATTGCTTTCAGCACTGATGATTTGGCTGCGATTGAGAAGCGGATGCATGAGATTGTAGACCGTGATGAAGATATTGTCCGGAGCGTTTGGACACGTGATGAAGCTGTTGCGTTCTATCGTGAAAAGAATGAGCCGTTTAAAGTTGAACTGGTCGAAGCTATTCCGGCAGAAGAAACAGTCAGCTTTTATGCCCAAGGCTCATTTATTGATTTATGCCGTGGCCCGCATCTTGCCTCTACAGGCAAGGCAGGGCATGCCTTTAAACTTACAAAAGTTGCCGGTGCCTATTGGCGCGGCGATTCCAATAATCCAATGCTTCAGCGCATCTATGGCACAGCATGGCTGACAGAAAAAGACCTTGCTGCGTATCTTCATATGATTGAAGAAGCCGAAAAGCGTGACCATCGCAAGTTGGGGCGTCAGTTGGATCTCTTTCATCTGCAAGAAGAGGCTGCCGGCTCAGTGTTCTGGCACCCAAAGGGCTGGACACTTTATCGTGAGATTGAACAATATATGCGCAGACGGCTTGAAGCGTCGGACTATGTTGAGGTGAAAACACCGCAACTTGTCGATAAAAGCCTGTGGGAAGCATCAGGTCATTGGGAGAAGTTCGGAGAGAATATTTTCACCTCAGAAACCAATGAAGATAAGATATTAGCTTTAAAGCCAATGAATTGCCCGGGCCATGTTCAGATCTACCGTCAGGGGGTTAAATCCTATCGTGATTTACCTTTCAGAATGGCGGAATTTGGGTCCTGCCACAGAAATGAGCCGTCTGGCGCCTTACATGGCATTATGCGTGTGCGCGCCTTTACCCAAGATGATGCTCATATCTTTTGCACCGAAGACCAAATTAATTCAGAAACTGTGGCCTTCTGTAATCTGTTGCAGGATATTTATGCAGATTTTGGATTTACCGATGTTAGGGTAAAGTTCTCTGACCGGCCAGAAGTTCGTGCTGGTGATGATGCTACATGGGACAAAGCTGAAGCGGCCCTAATTGAGGCAACTGAAGCCGCAGGGCTGGAAACAATCTTGAATCCGGGCGAGGGCGCATTTTACGGACCAAAACTAGAATTTGTGTTGCGTGATGCTATTGGGCGTGACTGGCAATGTGGTACATTGCAAATGGATTTCGTTTTGCCTGAACGTCTGGATGCTGAATATGTAGCAGAAGATGGCATACGCAAGCGCCCTGTTATGCTGCACCGCGCTATTCTGGGGTCACTTGAGCGGTGGATTGGTATTGTGATTGAACAATATTCAGGCCGGATGCCCCCCTGGTTATCTCCGGTTCAGGTTGTTGTTGCAGCAATTACCGATCAGGCAAATGATTATGCTGAAACAGTTGCCGCGGCGGCGGCGGCGGCAGGTTTGCGTGTCCATACTGATCTACGAAATGAGAAGATCGGTTATAAAATTCGTGAACACTCAACTGCCAAAGTGCCGTTTATTCTGGCTGTTGGTAGCCGTGAATCAGAGGCCGGGACAGTCGCTCTTCGGCGGCTTGGATCGGACGGTCAGACAATTTTGGACTGTGACGAGGCCATGCGCCAGCTTGCCTCAGAATCATCCCCCCCTGATTTGAAAGCAGGCAATGCTTGAAATAGTGTCAAAAAATCATTATCACATCATAACAGGGGCGATGTTTCGGTGGCTCATGCCGCACCAAACAGAATCCCTTTTAACCGTCAGTAACCAGAGGAGAGTTACATAGCACATCCACGTCAGGATACGCCCCCTTCAGTTGATGGGCCCCGTATCAATAGCGCTATCCGGACATCATCTGTCCGGTGCATTGACCCTGAAGGAAACCAGATGGGCATTCTTGCCACTGATGATGCTTTGCGGAAAGCTGCCGAATTCGGCATGGATCTTGTCGAGATTCAGCCGAATGCCGAGCCGCCAGTCTGTAAAATTCTGGATTATGGGAAATATAAATTTCAGGCACAAAAACGTGCCTCTGAAGCCCGCAAAAAGCAGAAAGTTATTGAGGTTAAGGAAATTAAACTCCGGCCCAATATCGATAGTCATGATTATGACGTGAAAATGCGTGCGGTGCGAAAATTTCTTGATGGCGGTGACAAGGTCAAGGTGACGCTCCGGTTTAGAGGCCGTGAGATGGCGCATATTGAACTTGGTGCCAAGCTTCTTGAAAGAGTGCGCGGGGATGTTGACGAATTTGCCAAGGTCGAGGCCATGCCGAAAATGGAAGGTCGTCAGATGATCATGGTGTTAGGACCAAAATAAGGAGCTGCTACTATTTAGGTTGTCTGTTGTAGCATTTCCTAAAAATTGTTTGATTTTCACCAAGCGGGACTGTATAACGCGGTCTCACTTCGGTGTTATATACTGTGCCGCGACTGGGCGAGACATAAGGGCATGCCCAGCCGGTTAACGAGAGCGTTGTTATTGTTATGATAGCAAATCGTTCTTTTCTTTAGATGAAAAGAGGTCAAAATGCCCAAAATGAAAACGAAAAGCGGGGCGAAAAAACGTTTTCGTCTGACCGCTTCAGGTAGAGTGCGTGGTTCTGCAGCTTTTTTGAGCCACAACCTGCGCCGTCGGTCCCAGAAAATGAAACGTAAGGCACGCGGGACAATGATCCTGCATGACGCAGATGCGCGTATTGTACGTCGTTTCTTGCCATACGCCTAATAGACATCATTTAACCTAGGAGAACCGATATGGCACGGGTTAGTAGAGGCGTTACATCGCACGCACGCCACAATAAAGTTATCAAAGCGGCAAAAGGCTATTACGGCCGTCGTAAAAACACATTCAAAGTCGCAAAGCAGGCTGTTGATAAGGCACGTCAATATGCTTATCGTGACAGACGCGTTCGCAAACGCGAGTTCCGCGCCTTGTGGATTCAGCGTATTAATGCTGCTGCACGCCTCCATGGCATGACCTATTCAGGTCTCATGGGTGGTTTGACGAAAGCAGGTATCGAAGTTGACCGGAAAATGCTTGCTGATCTCGCTGTTAATGAGCCAGCAGCATTCGCAGCATTGGTTGAGCAGTCACGCGACGCAAGCTAAAGCATTTTTACGTAAACACCTATCTATCGGCAGGGTTATCCCTGCCGGTTGGGAAGCTGCATTATGAGCGACTTAGACCAGCTGAAATCAGATCTGGTTGCGGCAATCAACGCTGCCAGCAGCCTTGATATGCTTGAGGAGGTGCGCCTGCACGCCCTTGGCAAAAAAGGTGTTATTTCTGACCAGCTAAAAACACTTGGTAGCCTTGATCCAGAACAGCGCAAACAGGTGGGCCAGGACGTCAATACGCTCAAAGAAGTTATCATACAACTTATTGCAGACCGTCACACCGATCTGTCTAGGGCTGCAATGAAAGCAAAACTATCAGCAGAGTCGCTCGATGTTAGCCTGCCAGCGCGTCCCTCATTAGGTGATGGCAGAATGCATCCGCTGTCACGTACGATCGAAGAAATCACAGCGATTTTTGCCGATATGGGTTTTGCCATTGCTGAAGGCCCGGATGTCGAAACAGATTTCTACAATTTTACGGCACTGAATATTCCGCCTGAGCACCCAGCCCGCCAGGAACATGATACTTTCTATCTAACGCCAGATGAAACAGGTGCGCGTCCTGTCTTGCGGACCCATACATCGCCAGTTCAGGTGCGAACTATGATGAAACAAGATCCGCCCGTGAGGATTATAGTGCCGGGGCGGACATATCGCTCAGATCATGATGCGACCCATTCACCCATGTTCCACCAATGCGAAGGACTGGTTATTGGTGATGGCATTCATATGGGTCATCTTAAAGGCTGTCTGATTGATTTCTGTCGGAGCTTTTTTGGAGTTGATGATTTGCCAGTGCGGTTTCGCCCAAGCTTCTTTCCGTTCACGGAGCCGTCGGCTGAGGTTGATATCGGCTGTAGCCGTGAAGGTGGTGGCTTGAAGATTGGCGCAGGCGATGACTGGCTTGAAATTCTAGGCTCTGGCATGGTGCATCCAAAAGTGTTGGCAAATTGTGGTTATGACCCAGAAAACGTACAAGGCTTTGCCTTTGGGATGGGTGTTGAACGTTTGGCTATGTTAAAATATGGCATTCCAGATCTTCGGACATTCTATGATACAGATTTGCGCTGGCTGAAGCATTATGGATTTTTACCGGTTGATGTGCCCGCCTTACATACTGGTCTTCATGATGGAGCTGCATCATGAAATTTACCTTCGCATGGCTTTGCGACCATCTTGATACGTCCCATAATCTCACCGAAATTTGTGATGCGCTTCCAATGCTTGGGCTTGAAGTCGAAGAGCTACTTGACCCGGCCTCTGCGCTGGCTCCTTTCCGTGTTGTTGAGATTGCGTCTGCAGAACAGCACCCCGATGCTGACAGGTTGCGCGTGTGTCAGGTAAATACTGGTGATGAAACGGTTCAGATTGTCTGTGGCGCGCCAAATGCACGGGCAGGCTTGAAAACAATTATGGCGCCGGTTGGTAGTTTTGTTCCCGGTCCTGAGATTATCATCAAAAAAGGTAAAATCCGCGGACAAGACTCACATGGCATGCTCTGTTCCCCCGGCGAGCTCAATCTAGCTGATGATAGTGACGGTATTACAGAATTACCGCAAGACGCCCCTGTTGGCGCTGCTGTTGCGTCCTATATTCGTGATGCGGGGTTATATTCTCTCGACCCGGTTATCGATATTGCAATTACACCGAACCGTGGTGACTGTCTTGGTGTTCGCGGAGTTGCGCGCGACCTAGCGGCGGCAGGTTATGGCACATTGAAGCCCCTTGATCTATCTGATGAGGCCGGTAGCTTTGATAGCCCGCTTATCTGGCAAATTGATAAGACAGCTCAGGTAGGTTGCCCGCTGATTTCAGGGCGTATGTTCAAGGGCGTTCAAAATGGCGCATCTCCTGACTGGATGGCGCGGCGGCTCGATGCTGTGGGTCAGCGACCCATTTCGGCGCTCGTCGATATCACCAACTATGTGATGATTGACCTTGGTCGACCGTTACATGCCTATGATGTTGATAAAATTACGGGCAATACACTCACAGTCCGGATGGCGCATGAGGGGGAGGAAATTCTTGCCCTGAACGAAAAAACATATATTTGCGATGCTGAAATGCTGGTTATTGGCGATGCAGATGGTGGTGATGATTTAGCGGGTATCATGGGCGGCGAGCGGACTGGCGTGAGCGATATGACAACCCGTATGTTTCTCGAAATAGCGATTTTTGATCCGATTTCAGTTGCGACAACAGGCCGGAAGTTGAATATCAATTCAGACGCGCGATACCGGTTTGAGCGCGGACTTGATATCACCTCTCCACAGACGATGGCTGGTTATATCGCCCGGCTAGTAATGTCTATCTGTGGTGGGACAGCAAGTCATCTTGTGACTGCCGGTACAGGTGTTCCGGCGCCTGCGCCTATTGGATTTTCACCATCTCTTACAGCAACCTTAACAGGGGTTGACTGTCCAGAAGACAAACAGGCCGAGATTCTGCACATTCTTGGATGTGAGGTTGACCGGTCTGCTGCTCAGTGGCAGGTCACACCGGCACCATGGCGGAATGACATTGATGGTAGTGCTGACTTGGTCGAAGAAATTATCCGTATCCATGGTTATGATAAACTGGTTATGCAGCCTCTACCGCGCATAGATGTCGTTGCAAAGCCAGCTTATTCTGCACTGCAGAAGAGACCGGTGTTATTGCGCCGACATTTGAGTGGCCGCGGCTTGACAGAAGCTGTTACCTTTTCATTCCTCCGGGCAGACGATGCAGTGCGGTTTGGTGGCGGTGCACAAAATCTGCATCTGGCCAACCCGATTAGTGCTGATTTAAACTGTATGCGCCCGTCGCTTCTGCCAAACCTCCTATCGGCTGCTGCCCGCAACCTTAATCGCGGCACTCAAAATATTGCATTGTTTGAAATAGGTCCAATTTATTTGAGCCCGGACGAGACAGGTCAGAGGACATCTTGTGCTTTGCTTCGTCAAGGAGAGGCACAGACAGCTGACTGGCAACAGCCAGCCCGGTTATTGGATGTTTTTGACATCAAACAGGATTTGCTGTCCTGCTTGTCTGTTCTTGGCGTGTCTATTGATAATTTACAAGTGACGCGCGATGCACCTGATTACATGCATCCAGGCCGTTCAGCCAGTTTGCGTCTCGGTAAAGAAACAGTGGGTATGTTTGGTGAGTTACATCCACAGATTTTAGCAGATTATGATATTAAGGCTCCTGTTATTGTGTGCGAATTCTGGCTTGATAATATTCCGCAGCCCCGCAGTAAAGGTCCTGCAAAGCCACTTTTATCCTTATCGCCCCTGCAGCCAGTGATGCGTGATTTTGCCTTTATTGTTGATGCTGATCTGCCGGCCATTGAGCTTGCCTCATCTGTGCGCCGGGCTGTCAGAGATAGCGTAACAGATGTTCGCATTTTTGATGTTTATCAGGGGCAGGGCATTGAAGATGATAAAAAATCAGTTGCGCTGGCTGTTACTCTGCAACCGCAGACAGCTAGTTTTACTGAAGCTGACTTGACTGAGATTTCAGACAAGATTGTCGCCACAGTTGCAAAAAATTGCGATGGGGTGCTGCGCGGCGCCTAACGGTAAGACAAACTCTTAGTGATCTTATGAGAGCCTGTTGAGCGCCGAAATGAGGGCGCGCACAGGGGCTAGCGTGATAGACGTATCTATACCTGCACCATAAACAGACTGGTTTGTTTTGCCATCGGTCAGCTCTACATACGCAGCGGCTTCAGCACGTGAGGTTGATGAGCGTGTATTCTGGCCAAAATCAGCAAGCTTAAACCGCACATCAAAATGAGCGCGTATAGCATTCACAAGCGCTGAAATTGGACCATTTCCTGTCTCTGAAATTGAAACAGTCTTGCCTTTATGTAACAAAACGGCGTGAATTGTTTCCTGGTCGGCGCCTGCCTTTTGAGAGTCAAATGATACAAGTTCAAACGGGCTATTCAGATTAAGATAGACTTCTTCATAAACATCCCAGATCACATCAGAGGTCATTTCAAGACCTGTCTGGTCAGCTTTTTTCTGAATTATTTGGCTAAATTCAACTTCCATACCGCGCGGCAGTCTCACGGAATGTTCTGTTTCTAGAAGCCAGGCAGAGCCTGCCTTTCCAGATTGGGAATTTACTCTGATAATCGCTTCATAGGTGCACCCGATATCAGCTGGATCAATTGGGAGATAGGGGACTTCCCAGTCTGCCTGATTAGAGCTTTGCACAGCTTCCATACCTTTGCGGATGGCATCCTGATGCGAGCCTGAAAAAGCGGTATGCACCAGAAGGCCTGCATAGGGGTGGCGTTCATGAATTGGAAGCTGGTTACAGAATTCAGCCGTATCAACAAGAGACTTAATATTGCTCATATCCAGTTTAGGATCGATGCCTTGGGTAAACATATTCAGCCCAAGCGTGATGATGTCGACATTCCCTGTGCGTTCACCATTCCCAAACAGCGTTCCTTCAACACGGTCAGCACCGGCCATGAGGCCCAGTTCAGTTGCCGCAACCCCGCATCCTCTATCATTGTGAGTATGAAGCGACAATACTATAGCATCACGGCGGCTAAAATGACGGTGCATCCATTCAATCTGGTCGGCATAAATATTTGGTGAAGACATTTCAACCGTGGCAGGCAAATTAATGATTGTCTTGTTATCAGGCGTTGGCTGCCACACATCCATCACAGATTCGCAGACATCCAGCGCATAATCTAGTTCAGTGCCTGTAAAGCTCTCCGGAGAATATTGCAGCCGTAAATCAGTGGATGTTCCCAGCTTGGAAATCCGGTCTGCTACCATCTTTGCCCCATCAACTGCTATCTGGCGAACGCCGTCCCGATCTTGTTTAAACACCACACGCCGTTGCAGGGTTGAGGTTGAGTTATAGAGATGCAGGATGGCAGATGGTGCGCCCTGCAATGCATCAATTGTTCTGTCTATCAGTTGTTCGCGCGCTTGTGTCAGAACTTGTATTGTTACGTTTTCTGGAACATGCCCGCCGTCAATCAGTTCACGCAGGAAATTAAAATCTGTGTCTGATGCGGATGGAAACCCAACTTCAATCTCAGTAAAGCCCATTGCAACAAGAGTCTTGAACATTTTCATCTTGCGTGCTGAATCCATCGGCTCAACAAGAGCCTGATTGCCGTCACGAAGGTCAACCGAGCACCAGATAGGGGCTTCAGTGATAACCTTGTCTGGCCATGTTCTATCTTTTAGGCCAACAGGCGGATAGGACGTGTATTTTTGATAATTCATGCGTGTCATAGCCGTTTAACGCTTCTCTTGGGTGGACTGTTTGAAGATTAGTGTAACAAATTTTATTTGTATCATGCCTAGCGTTCTGGTCAATAGAAACGGGTTTTCGGGTTTTTTAGCTATTGTCATGCCAGTAGTTTATCAGCTTATGGAAACATAGAGTGATTGAAGTGCTGGAAACGCATTGCAAATTGGTCTATCTAAAGGCGATGACAGACTTAGATAAAATCAGAAATTTTTCAATTGTTGCTCACATTGACCATGGTAAATCTACATTAGCTGATAGGTTGATACAAGATTGTGGTGGCCTTAGTGCACGAGAGATGTCCGAACAGGTGCTTGATAATATGGATATCGAGCGTGAACGCGGCATTACCATCAAGGCGCAAACAGTCCGACTGACTTATAAAGCAAAGAATGGTGAAACCTATGTGTTGAACCTGATGGACACGCCCGGCCATGTTGATTTTGGCTATGAAGTATCGCGCTCATTATCCGCTTGTGAAGGGTCTCTTCTGGTTGTGGATGCTTCTCAAGGGGTTGAAGCTCAGACGCTGGCGAATGTGTATCAGGCGCTTGATGCAGATCATGAAATTATCACTGTTCTCAATAAGATGGACCTGCCGGCGGCAGAACCGGACCGTGTGAAATCTCAGATTGAGGATGTGATTGGCCTGCCCGCTGACGAGGCGGTTGCTGTATCGGCTAAAACCGGTATGGGAATTGAAAATGTTCTAGAAAAGATTGTTACAACGCTGCCGGCACCTCAAGGAGATGCAACCGCACCGCTGAAAGCGCTTCTGGTGGATAGTTGGTATGATGCCTATCTTGGGGTTATGACGCTTGTCCGGGTGCGTGATGGCGTGCTTAAAAAAGGTATGAAAGTGCGGATGATGGCGACCGGCGCCGTACATACAATTGAAAGGGTCGGCGTTTTTGGGCCGAAGCCAACAGCTGTTGATCAGCTTGGTCCGGGTGAAATTGGCTTTATTAATGCGGCTGTGAAAACAGTGTCAGATGCTAAGGTCGGTGATACAATCACCGAAGATAGACGGGTATGTGATGACGTATTGCCGGGATTTAAACCTTCGGTTCCCGTAGTGTTCTGCGGGCTGTTCCCGATTGATACAGCTGATTTTCCGGCGCTTCGCGAAGCCCTTGAAAAACTATCTTTAAATGATAGCTCTTTTTCTTTTGAAGCTGAAACGTCAGCGGCTCTTGGGTTTGGTTTCCGGTGTGGGTTTTTAGGGCTTCTTCATATGGAAGTCATCCGTGAACGGCTCTCACGCGAATTTGATCTAGACCTTATTTCGACCGCCCCATCAGTTGTCTATCAGTTAACCATGACAGATGGCTCAAAACGTAATATGCATAATCCGGCAGATATGCCTGAAGTAACCCGCATTCGCTCTATTGAAGAGCCATGGATTAAGGCAACCATTCTCACGCCAGATGAATTTCTAGGGCAGGTCCTAACCTTGTGTGTTGAGCGTCGCGGCGAGCAGATCGATCTTACCTATGCAGGAAGTCGTGCGATGGTCGTCTACCGGTTACCGCTAAATGAAGTCGTCTTTGATTTTTATGATAGGTTGAAATCGGCAACCAAGGGTTATGCAAGCTTTGATTATCAAATTGATGATTATGTCGAAGGCGAGCTGGTAAAAGTATCCATCCTTGTTAATTCTGATCCGGTAGATGCGCTGTCAATGATTGTTCACAAAGAGCAGTCTGAATATCGTGGACGGGCAATTTGTGCCCGCCTGAAGGATCTAATTCCGCGTCAGATGTTTAAAATTGCCCTGCAGGCAGCAATTGGCGGCAAGGTGATTGCCCGTGAGACAATCTCGGCCCTGCGTAAAGATGTAACGGCCAAATGTTACGGTGGTGATGTATCTAGAAAGCGGAAATTGCTGGATAAGCAAAAAGAAGGCAAGAAGCGGATGCGTCAGTTCGGTAAGGTTGATATCCCTCAGAATGCTTTCTTAGAAGCATTGAAAATGGGTGATAATTAGCACGCCGTCTTGTTCTTGTATTAAGCTGGGCTGTTTATGCTAATGATCTTTATATAGGCGTATATTTTTTCTGCGGCTGCGCTTTGTTGAGAACTGGGCCAAGATAAAAAACCCTACTGCCAAGCCAGCAAAGACATTTGCAACCGGCCATTGCAAAATAGTCGCTATTCCTGGATGCCACAGGAAGGGTGAACAGCCTAAAAAGAGCATCACACTGCAGGGGTCGATATAACGCTCCACCACGGCTTCAGCAATCTGAAGAGAAGAAGGGGCGGTCATGAACCAAACCTGTCCTAAAATAGCTGAAGAAGGGGCGTTGTTCGTCCAGTCAGCAATAAAATGCCAAATCGCCACGTTGGCACATAAAAAAGACAAAAAGTTGGAGATAAATCTCATCATTTACATAGTCTGGTCTTGTTAACACCATAGTGCAAGTGAACAATGATGGACAGACTATGTTCAGATTGCCTCTACGCTAAAAACACGATATGGTGCCGACCACTAGTCAGGAGAGGTGGCCGAGTGGCTTAAGGCGCACGCTTGGAAAGCGTGTTGGGGTTAACGCCTCACCGGGGTTCGAATCCCCGTCTCTCCGCCACACCCCCAAAAATCATGCTAGTTTAAACTACCTTAAACCTCCATTTATATCTTATTTTACATGATGTTATGGAAAAAATAGATATGGCCTTGTCCCTTGCCGTCCACGCGAATCCCATATAAAATGTGGGGTAGAATGTGGGGTAAAATGATGGCAAGACATCCTTCAAATAAACTCACGGCTCTGGCTGTAAAGAAACAAACAACGCCCGGCAGATACAGTGACGGTAATGGGCTGTATCTGGTTGTTGATCCAAGCGGAGCAAAGCGTTGGCTGCAACGCCTCAGTATCCAAGG
>CATISA010000027.1 GCA_949529445.1 Alphaproteobacteria bacterium UBA4588 | reverse complement strand
GGCACAGAGATGGTTATGCCAGGCGATAACATTGCAATGGTTGTGACGCTGATTGCCCCGATTGCGATGGATGAAGGCCTCCGCTTTGCTATCCGCGAAGGTGGCCGTACAGTTGGCGCTGGCGTCGTTGCCTCCATCGTCGAGTAAACGAATACTATTATGCAGCAGAACAGTGTTTCTGCTGCTTTTTTTGTCTCTGTATCATTGCACAGCATTTTGTGGTAAAACAGCGGCACCTTTTTAGGAGTGTAGCTCAATTGGTAGAGCACCGGTCTCCAAAACCGGGGGCTGTGGGTTCGAGTCCCTCCGCTCCTGCCACGATTTAAGAAGACCAAATCAGTGGTATATAAGCCCTCGGCGTTAACGCGCCGGGGGTTTTTTTGACGTGACCACTATTACATTACAGCCACCTTCTTTTGAGATAATGTCATGTGGTAATTGCGTGCTATCAGCCTTAGTGATATTCGTTACCGATGATCGAAAATAGAGAAAAACACCTGAAACATAACCTTAAGCAGGTGTTTGGATATGATACCTTTCGGTCTGGTCAGTTAGAGGTCATTGACCATTTATTAAATGGTCACGACGTCGTTAGCATTATGCCGACGGGTGCTGGAAAATCGCTGTGTTTTCAGCTTCCTGCACTGCTCCATAATTTTCAGACTATAATTGTCTCGCCCCTCGTTGCTTTGATGAATGACCAAACTGCAGCCCTGAAGGGGGTGGGCGTTGATGTTGAACTTATTCATTCTGGCAGGAGCTATCAGGACAATGCTACCGCATGGCGTAGCTTTGCTAGTGGCGGCGCAAAAATGCTGTATCTCAGCCCGGAAAGGCTTATGCAAGAGCGTATGTTGGCTGCCTTGCAAGCCCAGAAAATTGGAATGTTTGTTATTGATGAAGCCCATTGTATTTCAAAATGGGGTGCTGGATTTAGGCCAGACTATGAAGCGCTCTCGCGGTTAAAAGATCTTTTTCCTAATGTGATCATTGGCGCATTTACCGCAACCGCGGACCATGCCACACGAATTGATATTAGCGAAAAACTTACCAAAGGTCGTGCGAATATTATTGTCAAAGGGTTTGATAGGCCTAATCTATCACTGGTGGTAAATGCCAAAAAAAATCTGAAAGCAGACCTGTTATCATATGTCAGTAAAAGAGCGGGCCAGAGTGGTATTGTTTACTGTCTCTCCCGCAGAGAGACAGATGATATCACCACCTTTTTGAGAGAGCAGGGCATAAATGCTCTTGCCTATCATGCTGGTAAATCAATGGAGTTCCGAACCGCTGCCCAGAAGCGATTTATGTCAGAGGATAATATCGTTATGGTGGCAACTATTGCGTTCGGGATGGGAATTGATAAGCCTGATATTCGGTTTGTAGTCCATGCCAGCCTGCCAGCAAGTGTTGAAGCATTCTATCAGGAAATTGGCCGGGCAGGACGTGATGGCATGCCGTCTGATACCGCGCTATTTTATGGGTTATCTGATCTGATTAAACGGCAGCGTATGATCTTTGAGGGCGATGGAACTGAGCAGTTTAAGCTATTGGAATATAGACGGCTGGAATATCTTATCGGTTATTGCGAGACGGTAAAGTGCAGAAAAGCGGCATTGCTGTCTTATTTTGATGAAGAAAGTGAACCGTGTGGACATTGTGATAATTGTATCAATCCGCCAATTGTAGTCGAATATACAGCTCAGGCTCGGATGGTGCTAGAGGCTGTGGAACAAACAGGGCAATTTTTTGGTGCAAGCTACATTATTGATCTTGTAAGAGGCGCTGAAACATCAAAAATCATAGAAAAGAAGCATCATGATTTAACGGCATTTGGCGCTGGAAAATCATATACAAAATCATTTTTTCAAACGCTGATTCGCCAACTTGTCTCATCAGGAATTCTAAAAGTTAATTTAGAAAAATATGGTGCTATTCAACTCACCCGAAAAGCTGCTGCGATAGGGGCAGGAACTGAGCTGTTTTTTGGCCGGTCAGATATTGAAATTGAGGCGGCTGCTGTACCTAAAAAAGTAAGCGATAGCAGCCGGTTCAAGGGGTATAACCCAGCACTTTTTCAGGTGCTGAAAGTAGCGCGCTTAACCATTGCCCAGCAAAAAGATGTGCCTGCCTATATGATTTTCTCAGATAGCACCTTAAAGGAGATGGCGCTCAGGCAGCCTGTAACGGAACAGGAATTTCTGAGTATAAATGGGATTGGGCGCCAGAAATTTAAGGAGTATTTTGAACGCTTCACCGCGATAATACAGGACTGGCAAAAGACCGAAAGCGCATCTTTTACGCCCCATAGACAAGATAGCCTGTCTGATGGGCTGTGATGAAGTCCCAGTCATAGTCAACCCCAAGCCCGGGGCCATTAGGAGCAGAGACCATGCCGTCTGCATCAATGCAGTCAAGCTGATCAGTGTAGCCGCATTGATAGACAGGGGCTATCGCATTCGGGCAGTCTGGTCCAACCAGAGCGACTTCATAAAAATTGGAATTACGCGATGCAGCCATTAGGTGGCGGTGCGCCGGTCCACTGGCATGAATTTCACAATCCACCCCAAAGCTTTCAGCCATATTATGGATTTTAAGACATCCCGTCAGGCCCATATCATATTCCGGGTCAGAGCGCAGAAAATCGGTGCCTCCTGCTATCAGGAAATCGGCCTTTGGTTCAACGCCTCTGATATGTTCAGTTTGCAGTAAAGGCGTTTTTAGCATTTCCCGCAATCGTTTATGGGCAAAGGCTGACACCCCTGAATCGCGGTAAGGGTCTTCAAACCAAAAATAATTTGCATCATCACAGGCGTGACCAACATATAGTGCATCAGCAAAAGTGCGAAGCTCGCATGCCGGATCAAGCATCAATGTCATATCATCGCCTACCGTCTTGCGGACATGTAAGACAAGTTCAGCTTCTTCTTTGGCATTACCCTCGTGCCAGCCATGAATTTTGAAGGCTTTATATCCCAATTCAGCGCAGGCGATGGCAAAATCAGCAAACGCTTCTTTGCAATCTAGCCCGCCACTTCTATCACCGTGATAGGTGCTAGCATAAGCAGGCATCTGCTTCCGGTATCCGCCGAGTAGCGTTGAAATTGAACAGTCCAGAGCGCGCCCCTGCCAGTCCCAGAGAGCTATATCTAATGGTCCATGTCCCATATGATCAAATTGTCGGACCTCGCGTTTCAGGTCGTCATAAATGCCGGCGCGTTCTTCTGCATGCCGGCCTACCAGCATAGGTGCGAGCATTTGCATTTGACCAAACACAGAGGCAGAGGCGCCCCAGTTCAGGACATATGAGCCCTGACAACCATCATCGGTTGTTATGCGAACGGCATATTTTGTAATCGGGGTTTTCGCACCTTTTTGATAATAAAGCCCGCCAATGGAACTTCCTTGGGCAGAGGGCGCAAGATTTTCTGCCTCAAAGTAAAATTGGTGTAGCTCTACTTTTGAAATAATGGTCATGGCGACCCTCTTATGTTTGCCGGTAGCATTGTAATCTCTATCCCATCACATGACAGCACTATGCGCAATGCCTCCTACCATGTGATGAAGACTGCCGCTGCCAAGGAGGTATCAAAGTCGATGCTCTTTATTCTTTGTCATTGCTGTGAAAATCTGTAGGCTTATGGGTGGCCCTATTAAGGCGTGTGAAGAGTTATGGGGATAATATACTGATGCCGAAATCTGAGAATACTACGACCCAGCCCGGTGATTGGAATGCTGATATTTATCATGTGCTGAAATCATGTGATGTACGGCATATGGCCTATGTGCCTGATGCAGGTCACTCCGGAACGATAAAGATGTTTGAAGCTGATAATGATGTCTTATCTGTTGTGCTCACCACAGAAGAAGAGGGCATTCCTTATCTTGCAGGCGCAAGTTTGGGGGGGGAGCGTGGTGTCTTGCTGATGCAATCAAGTGGCGTTGGCAATTGTATTAATATGCTGTCACTGCAGGTAAATGCTCGCTTTCCGCTCTTGATGCTCATTACCATGCGCGGCGATTATGCCGAATTCAACCAGTGGCAAAACCCTATGGGACAGGCAACCGAACAGGCCTTAAAACTGATGGGTGTAATGACCTGGCGGGCCGATAAAGCTGAAGATGTTGCGGAGCTTGTGCGTGGTGCCGCAAAAATGGCCTTTGACGGAGACCATGCCTGCGCAGTGCTATTAGGCCAAAGACTTATCGGTGAGAAGGAATGGAACAAGTAACATGAAAACACTTCTTTTACATCGCAGAGACGTTGTGGCCGCCCTCGTACAAGACAGAGGTAATATGCTGGTAGTGTCGGGACTAGGCTCACCGACCTATGATCTTATGGCTGCTGGAGACCATGACTTAAATTATTATTTATGGGGCGCTATGGGCGGGGCTGCTATGATTGGGCTTGGGCTAGCACGTACCAATCCTGACAGAAGTGTGCTGGTTGTCACGGGTGATGGTGAAATGCTTATGGGGATGGGCAGCTTTGCAACAATTGCTGTCCAAGCACCTAAAAATCTGACTATTGCTATTCTTGATAATGGCTATTATGGCGAAACGGGCATGCAGCTTAGTCATTCTGGGCGGGGGGTTAAGCTGGAGACGGTGGCAGACAGCGTTGGCTTTGACTGGGTATCGCGCATCACCAGCATGGATGCTATTGAAGATTTGCGCCGCAGAATTCACGCCAAAGATGCGCTGAACTGTGTGGCTATTGCCATTGATTCAGGTGAGATTGACCGTGTTTTGCCATCGCGTGATGGGGTCTATATTAAAAATCGGATGAAGCAGGCGCTCGGCCAGTCGCTTTAGCATTATTGGCCCAAACATCATGCTAGGAATGCTCTTCTATGAGTGTCTGGAGTGAGAGCCATTCTTCTTCTAGTTGCTGGATAGTCTGGGTAATATCAGCAAGAGCGGTAGTTTTTTCGGCAATCAGGTCACCTGTGCTTTTGGCATAGAAATCAGGTTCGGCCATAACTGCTTCTATCTGATCTTTTTGCAAGCCAGCTTTTTTCAGCTCTAATTCTAACTTTTGAGCTGATTTCTGAACATGCACAAGATTGACCTTTTTGGGCTTACTAGCAGCATTATCCTGTTCTGTTTTCGGGGCTATATTTTTCTGCCCCTTATCTTTCTTGCGCTCAGCTTTTTTATTCCGGTTGGAAAGGATAAGTTTTTTATAGGCATCCATATCATCATCAAAATCAGTGACCCTACCATCTTTGATAAGCCATAGCCGGTCGGCAACTGTCTCAACAAGGTGGGTATCATGGCTGACAAGGATGACCGCACCTGAATATTCGTTTAACGCCATGACGAGCGCCTCACGGCTTTCAATATCAAGATGGTTTGTTGGCTCATCAAGGATAAGAATATGCGGTGCATCCATTGTTGCTATCAGCATTAAAAGCCGTGCTTTTTGTCCTCCAGAAAGCCGTTTTGCCGGCATATCAACAATATCAGCGCCAAATCCTGCGCCACCAAGACGGGCGCGAACTTTACTTTCTGATTCATCCGGACGCAGCCGCATCATATGGGTGAAAGCACTTTCTTCTTCATCTAGTTCATCCAGCTGGTGCTGGGCAAAAAATCCAACTCGTAATTTACCAGATTTGAATTGCTCGCCCTTCATCAAGGGCAATCTGTCAGCAAGGAGTTTTGATAAGGTCGATTTACCCTCGCCATTGGCTCCTAGCAGGGCAATACGGTCATCACTATCAAGCCGCAAATCAAGCCGCGAGAGAATAGCTTTGCCATCATAACCAACTTGTCCTTTATCTATCGTGATAAGGGGTGGTCTTAATTCAGTTGGGGTTGGGAAATGAAATTCCGGCACAGCATTCTCAGAAAGTGCCGTGATAGGTTGCATTTTTTCAAGCTGTTTTAGGCGTGACTGGGCTTGACGGGCTTTCGATGCCTTGGCTCTAAATCTATCCACAAAACTCTGAATATGAGCGCGCTGGTTATCTTGTTTGCGCTTCATTGAAAGCTGTTGTTCAAGCGTGGCGCGCCGTTCGGCATCAAACTGGTCGTAACTACCAGTATAATAGATCAGTTGTTGGTCGCGTAGATGCAAAATGCCGGTGACAGACCTGTTTAGCAGTTCCTTGTCATGCGAGATGATCAACGACGTATTGCGATATTTTCCTAAAAACTGCTCAAGCCAGACAGCACCTTCAAGGTCAAGGTAGTTTGTTGGCTCATCCAGCAATAGTAAATCAGGCTGCGAGAAGAGAACAGCGCCCAAAGCAACACGCATCCGCCAGCCGCCTGAAAATTCGTGGCAAGGGCGGGTTTGTGCGTCGGCATCAAATCCGAGGCCGGATAAAATCGTTGAGGCGCGTGCCTCAGCAGAATGGGACTCGATATCAGCCAGCCTTTGATAGATATCGGCTATACGTTCTGGCTCGGTTGCTGTCTCCGCCTCCACGAGCAGGGCAGTCCGTTCTTCATCGGCAAGCAAGACAGTTTCTACCAGCGATAAATCGCTTGCAGGCGCCTCTTGTTCAACTCCGCCAATGCGGAAATGGGCTGGCACTTCTATCTTGCCGCCATCAAGTTGCCATTCTCCTTTGATCAATTTAAATAGAGAGGTTTTGCCAGTACCATTGCGGCCAACTATCCCAACCTTGTGACCGGTAGGGATAGAGGCGGATGCCCCCTCAAATAGAGGTTTGCCATCGATGCGGAAAGATATGTTGTGAATGTTAAGCATAAGGCTGGGTTGTTGCCCTGTTCGCAAGGTCTTGTCAAACTGAAACAGCAGGTAGATGTGAATTAACTACAATCAGTGATGCCATCCCTGCTGCGCCAGAAGCTAGCTTGTCAGGGGTAGGGGGTAACACATCTGTTTGCCTAAAGTGATGCCTTCGCACCTGTTATCCGCGCCGTCATCGTGTGAGATGTCAGTATGAATAAGGTTAATAGCTGTAACTGTGCCTCTTACGAGAAAGATGAAATAACATTTCTTTAGTAAAGGTGTGCTATTTTTCTTCTACTATTTTTTGACCCTAATTGGTGGGTAAAATAAGCAATCTATGTTATGAAAGGGCGCCGCAAGTGCTTCCTATATTCAGTTTTAAAAAAAAGAAATGATTTCAATGTCTTCAGCAATCGCAAAACTGCAGAACTTTCTATTAGGTGTTTCTGTTAACCAGTCACCACACTCTCTGACTCTTGGGCAAGTAAGAATAGATATTCTTGCAGGCCTTACAGTTGCTCTGGCGCTTGTGCCGGAAGCTGTTGCGTTTGCGTTTGTGGCAGGCGTTGACCCGCTTGTTGGACTTTATGCTGCCTTTATTGTTGGGCTGGTAACAGCAACAATTGGTGGGCGGCCAGGCATGATTTCTGGTGCAACGGGCGCGCTTGCGGTGGTGATGATATCGCTTGTCTCACAACATGGCGTTGAATATTTATTTGCCACGGTTGTTCTGATGGGTCTGCTACAATTTTTGGCAGGAGCACTGCGCTGGGGTAAGTTTATTCGGATGGTGCCGCATCCGGTGATGTTAGGGTTTGTCAACGGGCTGGCAATTGTCATTGGTCTTGCCCAGCTTGAGCAGTTCAAAACGGTTAATACGAGTGGTGTCACAGAATGGATTGGCGGAATAGAATTGCTTGTCACAGGCAGTCTTGTGGGCGCAACGATGGTATTAATTTGGTTAACCCCGAAGTTGACTAAAATCATTCCTGCACCGCTTGCAGCCATTGGCCTTGTGACGGCTATTGTAATTGCGCTTGATCTTGATGTCTCTCGGGTTGGCGACCTTGCCAGTCTGTCTGGCGGGCTTCCTGAATTTTCCATTCCATCTGTGCCGCTTTCTGCTGAAACATTCATGATAATCTTGCCCTATGCTGTCATTTTAGCGGCAATTGGGCTTATCGAAAGTCTTCTGACCCTGAACCTTGTTGGTGACATTACAGAGCAGCGCGGCGGTGCGTCTCAGGAATGTATTGCCCAAGGGATAGCAAATTTTGTCACCGGATTTTTTGGCGGAATGGGGGGGTGTGCGATGATCGGGCAGTCTATGATTAATGTGAAATCTGGCGGTAGAACACGTATTGGGGGTATAGCTGCGGCGTCGTTCCTGCTGATATTCATTCTGTTCGCATCGGGGCTTATTGAACAAATTCCGATTGCGGCTCTTGTGGGTGTGATGTTCATGGTGGTGATTGGTACATTTGCGTGGAATTCTATCAAAACTCTGTTTAAGGTGCCGGTTGCTGATGCACTTGTAATTATTGTGGTGACGGTTGTTACTGTCGCCGAAGATTTGGCGATTGCCGTTGTTGTTGGTGTGATTATGTCTGCCTTGGTTTATGCTTGGAATGCTGCCAAGCGCATTCATGCATCACGGCGCCCATCGATACGCGAAGAAGGCGCGATAGTATATGACATCCAAGGCCCGCTATTTTTTGGCTCAGTTACCGGCTTTCGCGAATTATTTGATGTTGCTGCCGACCCCGAAACTGTGATTATCGATTTCTCCTCATCGCGGGTGGTCGACCAGTCGGCCTTGCAGGCTATCGAAGATGTTGCAGCAAAATATGATGAGATTGGCAAGCGCGTCATGCTCCGCCATCTCACTCGTGACTGTCACCGCCTATTATCAAAATCAGGTCAGCTCATCATCGATAGCGATGATGATCCCGATTATGGTATAGCCGTTGATTATGCTGTAAAGCCGGGCGTATTCCAGTAACGTCAGGTGACGCAGAAGACTAACTATTATCTCGTGGTGGGAGCGGCACGGGCTCAAACATATAGGGCCCGCCCGCAAGACCTAGGCGGGCTGCTTTTCCATATTCGATATAGCTAAAAGCTGTCTGTGAAAATCGTTTCTGTGCCTCACCATCGAGCGCTCGCATGAATTTTGCCGGGCTCCCTGCCCAGAGCTCGCCTGCAGGGACCCGTTTTCCAGGTGGCACCAGCGCGCCAGCTGCAACCATAGCGCCGCTCTCAACCACTGCTCCATCAAGAACAATTGCACCCATGCCAACGAAGGCATGGTCATGTAATGTACAGGCATGAATGATAGCGCCATGTCCAACAGTTACATACTCGCCAATGATCGTAGGCATTGTGCGGCTATCAATATGCACAACCGAATTATCTTGAATGTTTGAGCCGCGGCCGATGGTAATATAATTTGCATCACCGCGTAACGTTACATTATGCCAGATAGAGCAGTCTGGGCCAATGCGCACCGCTCCCATAATGGCTGCTGTACTCGCGATATAAGCTGTCTCATCAATCTCTGGTACAAGCCCGAGATATGATTCAATGGTTGGCTGTATGTGTGATGCTTTTCTATCCATCTTCTTATCCTTATTTTCATGCGACGTTCAATTTAAGATGACTGCCAGCGTGGCCTGCCAAACAGATTTAATGGTTTGGGTGATACGGCAGCTCAGTTAAGCGGTCTGTGCTTAGCTAAACATCTTTTCATGTTCTTTTCGCATCACCGCTTTCTGCACTTTTCCCATCGTATTGCGGGGCAGGGCATCCACAAATAATATTTTCTTTGGCTGTTTGAATTTCGCCAGCTTGTCTGAAATGCCCGCCATCACTGCGTCTGCTGTAACATTATCATCAGCAACCAGAATCGCAACAACACCTTCTCCAAAATCTGGATGCGGCACTCCAATCACAGCGCTTTCTGTGACGCCGTGATGTGCATCAATTAGACTCTCGATTTCTTTTGGATAGATGTTCAGCCCCCCTGAAATAATCAAATCCTTATCACGCCCAACAATGGTGATATAGCCATCTTCATCTTCGCGAGCCATATCGCCTGTAATAAAAAATCCATCATCACGGAAGGATTCAGCTGTCTTTTCAGGCATTTCCCAATAACCAGTAAAGACATTATCGCCCCGAAGCTCAATGGTCCCTATCTCTCCTTTGATAACAATTTTGCCTGCTTCATCCGCAAGCCGCATAGTGACGCCGGGTAGTGGCATCCCAACAGTGCCGGCGCGGCGCTCACCCCGATAGGGGTTTGAGGTCGACATATTTGTTTCCGTCATGCCGTACCGTTCTAATATCCGGTGCCCTGTACGGTCTTCGAATTCGATATGAGTAGCGGCAAGAAGCGGTGCTGAACCAGAGATAAACAGGCGCATATGACGGCTTACATCGCTTGTGAACATTGGCTCGCTGAGCAAGCGCGTATAGAATGTTGGCACTCCCATCATGCTGGTTGCCTGTGGCATCCAGTAAAGCGCACGTTCAGCATCAAAATGGGTGAGAAAAATCATTGAACCGCCCACCATAGCCAGTAGATTACAGGCAACAAACAGACCATGCGTATGATAAATCGGCAGCATATGTAGCAATGTATCTTCGCTTGTAAATTGCCAGGTTTGCTCAAGCACTTGGGTATTTGATAATAGGTTACGGTGACAGAGCATTGCTCCTTTAGAGCGGCCCGTTGTTCCAGAGGTATATAAAATAGCGCCTAAATCTTCTGGACCGCGCGGAATAGCATCAAACTGGTCAGATTGGTCGTTAGCAGCGCTGACAAGACTGCCCGTCTCATCTGCATTAAGGGTAAGCAGGGTTGCTCCTGCTGCATCTGCAATAGGCATCACCGCGTCTTTAGCTGTATCATCCACAATAACGATTGAGGCTTTGGCGTTAGAGATGAAATAATCCAGCTCATGCGCTGTGTAGCTTGTATTTAGTGGTAGATAGACGCCGCCTGCCTTAATTGTTGCTGCGTAGAGCGCAAGTTGCATAACTGATTTTTTTGCCTGCACAGCCACCCTTTCACTGGCCTGTAGCCCTGCATGGCTTAATGCCTGAGCAAGCTTATTTGTCAGTCTGGTAAAGTCAGCATAGCTAACCTCGCCCTGTTCGGTAAAAAGGAAGGTTTTGGTGCTCTGGCTATGCACGCCGAACACAGCGTCATAAAGGGTATTCGTACCATTATTATGGGTCATATCGGACAGGCTCATAAAATCTCTCGCTTAAGCTACAAGGTAAGGGTTGGAGGTAGCGTTCGTGGTTATGCACCTAAACGTGTTTATACAGATGGCGTCTTTAGGGCGGGTAAGTCAAATCTCTTATATAGTTCTGATGGGGCTTGGTGCCTTACCATCTCAGATATTATGACATCATACATTATTTTTTGACAGACTTGTTGCGTATTGGCATATGTTGCGCGGGATCACAGCTAAGGTCATAAGGAACAGTTTTGGCATCAGCAAATCCCCTTTGCCGCGGTGAGCGTTTTGCACCCCTGATAGCTCGCATCGTCACTACAGATGCTTCTCCCATAACATGACAATGCGCTTCGGTTTAGGTTGTCAAACAGAATGAAAACAGCTTTTATTTATCGCATTTCTGTCTTCCTGATACTCAACTATCTCTTTTCACGATGCGTTATTTTACCTAAAAAAAAGTAATTGACTTGCAGTGGGTTAGTTCTTCTACAATATCAATTCATAATTTATCTTTAGGCAGAGTTCAATCTGTCTTGCGTAACAGGGCGGTGTGATTATTCAAGATTAAGTCTGCTGATATCGTCCCCTAACCAAAGATGAGGAAATAATGGCTTTTACACCGGCAAGTGATATTCTGTCCCGCTTTACTGTTCTTGATCTTACCCGTGTGCGCTCGGGCCCAACATGTGTGCGTCAGCTCGCAGACTGGGGCGCCAATGTGATTAAAATTGAAGCCACTGGGAATGAGGCTGGCGATATAGGAGGTGCGCGTCATGGCAGTGATTTTCAGAATCTGCATCGTAACAAGCGCTCTATTACGCTTAATCTAAAAACAGAAGAAGGCGTTGCAATTTTCAAAAAGATGGCTGAAACAGCTGATGTTATTGTTGAAAATTATCGCCCTGATGTAAAATTTCGGCTTGGTATTGATTATGAAACAATCCGTGCCATCAATTCGCGTATTGTATATGCCTCTATTTCAGGCTTTGGTCAGGATGGCCCGATAGCAAAGCGCCCCGGATTTGATCAGATTGCGCAAGGCATGGGCGGGCTGATGTCTATTACAGGCGCGCCAGAAGACGGACCGATGCGTGTTGGCATTCCAATTGCTGATTTATGTGCTGGTCATTTTGCAGCACAGGGCGTGTTGCTGGCCCTCCTTGGGCGCGTGGAAAGCGGCGAGGGACAGTGGATACAAACATCCCTTCTTCAGGCGCAGGTGGCAATGCTTGACTTTCAGGGTGCACGCTGGCTGATGGATGCAGAAGTCCCGAAGCAAGCTGGAAATAACCACCCGACAAGCATTCCTCAGGGTGTTTTTGAGACCAAGAACGGCTTTATTAATATTGCG
Source organism: Alphaproteobacteria bacterium UBA4588 (assembly GCA_949529445.1). GTDB lineage: Bacteria > Pseudomonadota > Alphaproteobacteria > Puniceispirillales > Puniceispirillaceae > UBA4588. The sequence continues at coordinate 2,497 of CATISA010000027.1, read as the reverse complement.
GCTGCGGGCACGCATATTTTCAACCGGCTCAAGTATGTCCTTGGTGATGACAGGCTAAATGATCCGCTCTTTGATACGCTTGATGGACGGAGCGAACACAGACATGAACTTAATGGGTTTATTACTGAGATAACCAAGACAGACACATCTGAGAACTGGATTGAGAAACTCAATGATGAGGGTGTCCCAAGCGGTGAGATTAATACTATAGATAAAACCTTTGAGAGCCCGCAAATCAAGCATCTTGGCATGGCACGCGATATGGTCTCAACCGAGCGCGGCGCAACACAAATTGTAGGTCAGCCGGTTATTATGAGTTCCTCTCGGTCAGAAATCAAATTACCACCTCCGCAAAAGGGCGAGCATACGTCTGAAGTATTATCTGAACATGGTTATTCAGACGATGAAATCAAGGCCTTTAACCAAGCGGGTGCGATATGAAACTCTCCGAATTAATAGAATACGCGGATGGGAAAATTCTTGCTGGCGTGCAGGACAGAGTGGGTCATCTGGTGATTAATAATCCAGAACGACATAATGCTGTATCGCTAGCAATGTATGAAGCAGCTGCTGAACAGGTGGCGGCAATGTCAACTGACCCCGAAGCGCGCCTTCTGGTTATTCGTGGGGCAGGCGGGAAAGCGTTTGCATCGGGCGCTGATATTTCTAAGTTTGAAAAGGAGCGCTCAACCGAAGATGATGTAGCGATTTATCAAGCTGCGACAGCCCGTTTTTATAGCGCTGTCTATACGTTCCCTAAACCAACGATTGCGATGATACGTGGCTATTGTATCGGCGGTGGCATGGGGCTGGCTGTTGCATGTGATATCCGCCTTTGTGAAGATAAGTCACGTTTTGCTGTGCCAGCTGCAAAGTTAGGTCTTGGTTATGGGTATGATGGGGTGCGCCGTCTGTCTCATCTTGTTGGACCATCAATGGTTAAGGAGATTTTCTTTACCTCACGGCAGTTCACCGCTCAGGAAGCTTACGATATGGGATTGGCAAACCGTGTGTTGCCACCGCATATGCTAGATGCTTATGTGAGTGATTATGCAAAGCGTATTTCTGAAAACGCGCCTATGACGATGGCATCCATCAAGTCTATCACGCATGAAATTGCCAAAGAAGAAAGTGCGCAGGATCTGGACCGTATCGCTGCTGAGGTTAAGGCCTGTTTTGATAGTCAGGATTATATCGAGGGACGACGGGCTTTTATGGAGAAAAGAAAGCCAAACTTTAAAGGGGTCTAAAAGTAACGCCGAAAGGCTAAGGATATCGCGCAAGCATTACGGGGAGTCGTTTTCATGGCATTAAGTTTGAAACATCGTATCGGCATTGATATTGGACGGCGCATTGCCGTTGAACAGGCGATTGAGTGGGCTGCTAAACATGATATTCGCTTTATTGACGTGCAGACTGATATTGCCCCGAACGCCCTGGAAAGTTTTGATGATGCCCGCTGCCATGCTGTGCGCGATGCCAAGGAAAAAGCAGGTATTCATCTTGGGCTTCACACGCTCTCAGGCGTGAACGTGGCCGAGTTTTCGCCATTCTGCCGGGATGCGGTCGATAATTATCTGAAAGCATATATTGATCTTGCGCCAAAAGTAGGTGCGGCATGGATCGTGGTGCATGGGGGCTATCATTTCACAGCGTGTCGTAAATTGCGGATGCAAGCATCACTCGATAGACTTAGCCGGATAGCAGACTATGCCGAGACGAAAGGTGTGCTTCTGTTGCTAGAAAATTTGAACTGGGAGCCGGTGCTTGCTGAAGTGAATTATATGCCTGTGACGCCTGCTGAATGTATGCATTACTTTCGTGAAATCAATAACCCAGCACTGCGCTGGTCATTTACAGCCAATCATGCACATTTTCTGCCGGGTGTGGGGATTGAGAATTTCATTGATGCCATGGACTTCTCGCTTTGTCATGAAGTGCGGCTAGCTGACAATAATGGCTCATACGAAATTCATCAGCAGCCAGGAGAGGGAACAATGGATTTTGGTGCCCTATTCACAAAAATTGAAGGTTTGGGCTATCAAGGGCATTATATGAACGGGTTCGGCACAATAGATGACATGCTTGCAGGCCGTGATTATATGGTAGATCGCGCCCGTGACGCAGGTTTGACGGTCGATTAGCCACGTCAGCTTGTTTATGCTTTCTCAGGTAGCGGCCTGACAATATGATAACCTGGCTGATAACGCTGTTTTAATAAAACCGGAATCATCTCAATAAATACCGAGAGGAACCCCTGATAAGCTGGCGGGCATTGCGGCGCGAGCTCTTTATACAGGCGTGGAAGATGATAATAGGGCACTGCTGGATACAGGTGATGCTCTAGATGGTAATTCATATTCAGGTAAAGATAGCTCAGGAGTGGCCCTAAAATAATTGTCCGCGTATTTAACCGGTGGTCATTCACATTGACAGCAAGACCAACATGCTGCGATAGCGCAAATAAATGCCGCAATGTTCCGCCATACATTGCTGG
>CATISA010000026.1 GCA_949529445.1 Alphaproteobacteria bacterium UBA4588 | reverse complement strand
GTTTCCGTTCAGGTTCATTTATCAAATGGGCTTCCAGCCATGGCGATTGTTGGGTTGGCAGATAAGGCCGTCGTCGAATCGCGTGAACGTGTTCGCGCCGCATTATCATCTCTTGGACTTGTACTTCCTGCAAAACGGATTGCGTTTAATCTGTCCGGCAGAAAATGGGTCTGAAGCAGCTTGGGGTGGTGATATTGATATTTTGGCGGCTAATAGCCTAACCGAATTATTAAACCATCTGCGTGGTACGCAATTATTGTCTCCTGTAAACCCTGGCATACTAGCCCCGCCCCCATCAGAGCCAGATATGGCTGATTTGACAGGACAGGAAACGGCCAGACGCGCGATAGAAATAGCCGCCACTGGTGGTCATAACCTTCTCATGATTGGACCACCTGACGCTGGAAAATCAATGTTAGCAGCCTGTCTTCTTGACCTACTGCCTGGAAGCGCTGTCTTATCGGGCTGTTCTGAGTGGCCCATTACCAGGATAGGTGGGGCGTAACTCATCAACTGCATCCCAGAAACTGCCAGCGATATTCAGGCCGGTGAAACGGGTCATTTCTCGTATGCCCGTTGGTGATGTGACATTGATTTCAGTCAGATAGTCACCGATCACATCAATGCCAACAAAAATAAGGGAACGTTTTCGAAGCTCTGGGCCAATAGCTGTACAAATGGCACGGTCACGCGCGCGTAATTCAACTGCTTCTGCTCGGCCACCAACATGCATGTTGGACCGCGCTTCACCTTTTTGCGGGACACGGTTGATAGCGCCAACAGGCTCGCCATTAATCAGAATAATACGCTTATCCCCTTTAATAACATCAGGCAGAAAAGCCTGTACCATGACAGGTTCGTTATTGCTGGCAAAAAACATCTCTAGCAAAGCATTTATATTCTGATCGCCAGGCTGGAGCCGAAAGACGCCAGCCCCACCATTTCCATATAAAGGTTTAATGATAATATCTTTATGCTGGCTTCGAAATTTTTGGATAATGTCCGGGTTACGCGAAATGAGTGTTGGCGGCATCAGCTCTGAGAACAGAGTAACAAGTAGCTTTTCTGGGGCATTTCTGACTTCATGAGGATTGTTTATTACCATAGTCCCGGCTGGTAGCATTTCCAGCAGATGTGTGGCCGTGATATAGCCCATATCAAAAGGGGGGTCCTGACGCATTAGGATAACATCCATATCACTTAACGCGCACACTTCTCTGGGGCCGAGTGTTACATGGTCACCCTTACTATCACGCAATGACATTGTTTGGCAGATGGCGTTGATGCTACCGCCTTCGAGATATATATCATCGGGGTGGTAATACCAGAGCAAACAGCCGCGATGTTGGGCCTCTAGTGCGAGTGCAAAACTTGTGTCACCAGTGATATCAATGGCGTCAACCGGGTCCATTTGAACCGCAACCTTATATGTCATGATATCCCCATTGTCTAAGATGCTAGCAAGGAGCTATGTCTCTTTTGCTTCGCCTGGCTTTTATTTGCGCCGGTCATATGCCAGAATAATATAGCTCACGACCTGCTTTGCAAAGCGTAGTTCCTGAGCATGGGCAACAACACGCTCACGCTCTTGCTCGTTTTCAGCAACACCAGACAGATATACAATACCGTTTACGACATCGATAGAAAAATTAAGCGATGAAATTTCAGGATCACGAATAAGGGCGGCACGAAGTTGGGCGCTCGCTGCTAAATCTTTTGCTGAGCTCTTTAAAGAGCTTGTTCCAGATAATTGGATCTCGTTGATAACTTCGCGGACACCTTTAATTTCCCATGATAAACGTGTTGCTGTAATTTTTTCCTCCTGAGTTTTAAGCTTCCCTGTGAGCAATACAGACCCGTTGTTAACCGCTGTTTCCACATTTAAGAATAAAGACTGGCTTGTTTGAATAAAACTATCTGACAGCTTGGCTTGGATCACTGAATCCGAAACAGAGGTTGATAACCCTTTTTCCGTAGTCGAGGCAGCGACAGCGGCTGTTCCGATGCCGATGGCAGCATTAACGCACCCCGATAATGCAAGGGCAGAAGAGATAAGAAGAAAGGTAGAAAAAATAAATGAACGCGTCATTGGATTTCAGTTCACTCCAAAAAAAGCCTATCTCAGGAAGCATTGCCCTGAATAAGGTGACAACGCCCAATTTACAGCCAAAGTATAATGATCAACGGTTTGAGCGCAATCAGAATTTGGTATCACACTATTGAACTGGGATGCATCGGAAAGACCTTCAGTTGGAAATAACAAAAATTTCAATTTCTTCAAATGGTGTCCGCACCCGTCGGCCAAGGCAATAATATCCTTTGATACTATAATAGAGCCATGCAGCAATTTCAGCACGACGTCCGGCTCTTTCGACTGCCTGACGTTGTTTCCGGCGAAGAGTGGGTGAACTTGTTGGCATGAATAAGACCCCCTCTAATCATGTGCGCCGCTATCATCGGGTTTGATGTGCTGTTCTTGGTGAATTGTTAAAGCAATCTGGTAAATATGACGTTTTTTTGCCCCTGTGAGCGCTTCGACTTGCTGAACCGCATCCCGCACTGACTGAGTTTCAAGCGCGTCTGATAGAAGTGCAATAATGGTTTCATCTGAAACAGCATGATGAAACGCAGAAGCCCCTTCAACCAGAATGACAATTTCACCACGTGGCGGCGGTGTTGTTTGATATTTTTGCGCCAGATCAGTAAGGGGGCCGCGTTCAATTTCTTCATGTAGCTTCGTGAGTTCGCGCGCGATAACACATAATCGTTCTCCATAGGCGTGCTGCATTAAATTGAGTGTTGTTGGCAGGCGGCGCGCACTTTCAAACCATATTTGTGTTATTTCAAGTAGGGCTGATGCTTCTAGAGCCTGCGCCGCCGCACTTTTTTTTGCTGGCACAAATCCCTGAAAGGCAAATTTATCACTGGGCAGTCCCGACATTGTTAGAGCAATAATTGGCGCTGTTGGACCTGGAATAGAAGTCACGATTATGCCGTCTTCATGGCATGCTGCGACCAGTTTATAGCCGGGGTCTGAGATAAGTGGTGTCCCGGCATCACTCACAAGAACGACTTTTTTGCCGTTATGAAGGGCAGTAAGAAGTTTTGGGCGCATTTTTGCCCCATTATGGTCATGATAAGGGAGCAGCTGAGCTTTTGTTGAGGTTCCCGTCAGGCTTAAAAGCTTGCGTGTCTGGCGGGTATCTTCACAGGCAATAATATCGGCGTCGGCAAAGGCCTGAACGGCACGCCGGGGCAAGTCGAGAAGATTTCCAATAGGTGTTGCAACAATGGTTAGCATTACTGCACCGAGAGTGATTGAAGAAGACAAGGTTTCATGGCATCACTATATCTAGGTTGATGCGTCTGGCCTATAGCAGAAGACCGCTTTTTCACCGGCGGTCGATATTGCAAGGGTCACTAGTTGCAATAACCTAAGGCTTTGAAATTTTATGGTCAAAAATATGGCAAAGAAAACTTACCGAGCAATTTCTTTTTACCTATTAATGGTGACGTTAATTCTATCTGCCTGCCAGACTGATGACCAACAGCCATCATCGGCCCTAAAAATACCGTCTGCCACAGAACAAGCCTCCTTAGATACCACACCTGATATCGTTGGTGACCTGATTGCACGTGTTGAAATAGATCAGACAAAAAGCAGTGATGCGCCGGCAAGTGATGTTGGACAAAGAATAACCATCAGGCCAAATGAAGAAGCAGGCTTGATTCAAAAGCAACTTCAGTCGAGTCTGCCAATTCGAAAACTAAGCCCTGCGCCGGATGGAGCAACATCTGCCCTTGCACAAGAGGCACTTGATGCGGCTCTTGATTTACTGCGCAGCAAGCCAAACTCGGTGATTCCGAAAACAACGGCAGTTCAGGATTTACCGCCAGCAGTGCGCAATGATGGTGTTGTGCGTGTTGGGCTAATGTTGCCTTTGAGTGGTGATTATGTCGAACTCGGCCTCGACATTGCTGGTGGCATTGAAATGGCTCTTTTTCAGACAAGTGAGCCCGATATAGAGCTTATCTATCTTGATACGCAAGGTGGCATATCTGCCTATCAAGCTGCGCTGGATGCTAAATCAAAAGCTGTCGATATTATTATTGGGCCACTTTTTACCGCCTCTATTGAGCAGAGTGCCGAAATTCTGGCACAAGCCGGCATCCCGATGCTATCAATGTCAAACAACCAAGCTGCGGCGCAAACGGGGCGCTGGGTTATGAATTATCTTCCCGAGCAGCAGATGGATAATCTTCTTGGATATCTGGTTCAGGAAAATAAGATGCAGATTGCAATCTTGGCATCTGAGGATGTATTTGGCTCTCGCATGTTGACGCACGCAACAAGCCGGCTAAAGGAATTGGCAATTAGCCCTGCGGCTTTGACTATCTTACCGCCGGACGTCCTTGCAGATGAGCCGGCACTCAAGAGTGCGATAAAAGATTTTAGCCGCTATGTAGCGCCAGAAGAAGGTGTTACTGACTTACCACCCCCACCTTATGATGCTGTGATTCTGGCTGGTGATGCAGATTTTGTGCTACGTACAGCGCCCGTCCTTGCCTATTATGACCTTGGCCCATCACAGGTGACATTTGTTGGTACAGATCTGTGGACTAGGAGCGATTTGCTCCGAGAGCCCTCTCTTCAAGGTAGTTTTGTTGCACGGGCGCAGGTTCCTCAAGCTGCAGCCTTTGAAAAATCCTGGAAAGAAACATTTAAGACAGAATCATCATCACTATCGCGACTTGGCTTTGATTCGATGGCCCTTATTACCGTCACAAAAAGAGCGCATGCAGCAAAAACACCTAACGACAACTCTCTGGATGTGGACTGGAAGGGTGGCCTCATTCAGGAGCAAGGCTTTGCTGGATTTAGCGGCACGTTCAGATTACTGCCAGACGGACGCAATTTAAGAAGCTATGATATTCATCTATTGCGTGATGGCCAATTGCTAAAAATGTAGCTACCCAAGAAGTTTACCAAGCATATAATCAAGGCGCATCCGGCCCTGTAGACTTGCTTTCAGGCACCCGCCCTCTTCTATTAACCAGCCTTCTTTGCAAAAGCGGGCTTGCCATTCTGCATCAAGACAAAAGACGGATCCTGGTAGCGCTATGTCTGGAGCGAAAAAAGGCGGCGTTAAGGGCATGCCCTTAACCAGCCGTAATCCCATCATCCAATATTCTTCATACATATCACATGCCGCTTCAATTCTATCTTCTTCTATAGCATGCCCATTTGATGCGACATCATTCAGCCAGCCCCCTGGGCTACGGCGTAGCCTGAAATGGCGACGTTTTTGTTGATGAGGGTATGTTATCCGGCCATGTGCGCCGGGGCCAACAGCAATCCAGTTTCCGCTCTGCCAATAAGTGAGGTTATGGCGTGCCTGATTGTTCGCTGCCGCATAATTTGATACTTCATAAGCAGGCAACCCTGCTGCTGCTGCTATGTCCTCGGTCAGTTCATATAAATCAGCCACATGATCAGGTTCCGCCGTTAGGATAGCACCTGCGCGTGTGCGACTATGAAAAATGGTGCCTGGCTCAATGGTAAGCTGATAAGCTGAAAGGTGTTGTATCCCAAAGCCAATGATCTGAGTGAGTTGTTGTTGCCATTCTGCTGCAGTTTGCTCTGGGAGGCCGTAAATAAGGTCTGCTGATACGCGATCAAAAAGGGTTAGTGCCTGCTCTAATGCGTTGCAAGCTTCATCTACTGAATGGGCACGCCCCAAAAAGGCAAGACCCTCATTATGTAAGGATTGAATACCGAGTGATAGCCGATTAATGCCAGCAGAATGGAAGCTTTCCATTTGCTTCATTTCAGCTGAATTGGGATTTGCCTCTGCGGTAATTTCAATATTATTTGCAAAAGAAAATAGTGTAGCTGCTTTGTCAATCAGGGCAGATACAATTTTTGGTGGCATTAAAGAGGGTGTGCCACCACCAAAAAAGATAGTTTCCAGACGCAGCTTATCAGTCGATAAGGTTTCGGCTGCAATCCTTGCCATATGCTCAAGTTCTGCGCACATGGAGCGGAGCCAGGCTGCTTCATCAAGCTCACCTGCAATATGTGAATTAAAGTCACAATAAGGGCATTTAGAAACACAAAAGGGCCAATGAATATAAAGACTGAGAGGCACTGCTGCGGCATTCGGCGCACAAGCCGACTCTAGGCGGGAAGCAGGCATTGTTCAAGCAACTGGGAAAAGGCATGGGCGCGATGACTCATGGCATGTTTGTCCTGCGGCACCATTTCGCCAAATGTGAGGTTGTAGCCAGTGGGCTGAAAAATGGGATCATAACCAAACCCGTTTGTGCCGCGTGGTGGAAAGACAGCTGTGCCAGAAACCCGACCTTCAAAGCTTTCAATATGACCGTCGGGCCAGGCCAGAGACAGGACGCAGACGAAGGAGCAACTTCTATCTGATGACCCTGTCATTAATAAGGCATCATTGACCCGCTGGATAGCCGCACTGAAATCTTTTTTGGGACCTGCCCAACGCGCCGAATAAATACCAGGCGCTCCGCCAAGAGCTGATAATGCCATGCCGGAATCATCTGCAAGCGCAGGCAGACCAGATGCTTCCGCAGCAAGTCGTGCCTTTAGCTCAGCATTTTCAGTGAAGGTTTTCCCCGTTTCTTCTGGCTCTATCAGACCCAGCTCATCTGCGCCAATTACCTCAACCCGGAGCGGCGTTAGCAAAGCGCGTATTTCGGATACCTTACCCGGATTATGGCTAGCTATAACCAATTTTTCAGAGCGGCTGAATATGCGTGTCATGATTAATCCTACCCTCTTTTATCGTGTCCGTGGCACATGAATAGCTTTCACTTGATGGGCAAATAATGCCTCGCACCCTGAACGTGCTAGTCGGAGCATTGCAATGAATTCTTCTTCACTAAACGGAGTTTCTTCGGCAGTACCCTGTATCTCAACAATGCCGTTAGATGAGGTGAGAACAAAATTTGCATCTGTACCAGCCGTACTATCCTCGCTGTAATCAAGGTCAAGAACAGGCTGGCCATTTACAATACCGCAGGAAATAGCGGCAACCTGATCGCTGAGTGGCATAGTTTTAATATCACCGTTCAGAAGCAATGTTTCGCACGCAAGAGATAATGCGACCCACGCGCCGGTAATAGAGGCGGTTCGGGTGCCTCCATCGGCTTGGATTACATCACAATCAATTTTTATTTGCCGCTCACCAAGTGCTTTCAGGTCAATGATGGCGCGCAAAGAACGTCCAATAAGACGCTGAATTTCCTGAGTCCGACCAGATTGTTTGCCTCTGGCTGCTTCTCTATCCATTCGGCTATGAGTTGCCCGCGGTAGCATGCCATATTCAGCTGTGACCCACCCTTTTTGAGTATTACGCAAGAATCCTGGAACCTTGTCATCAATAGAAGCTGTGCATAAAACATGGGTATTACCCATTTTAATCAGACAGGACCCTTCAGCATAGGGCGATATATGTGGCTCTATCTGAATATCGCGCAATTGGTCACTTAATCGGCCAGAAGGCCGTGGTGAGTATGTTTCGTGAGACATGATTACTTCCTTTAATTGCGGATGAGAGATAGCGGCAAAAAAGAGCCGCCTACTCCAAGATAGCTTTGGCATAAGACAAAACACGCTTCTGGCTTACGTTTCAAGTTGTCTTTTCATCTCTTTACATAGGCAGGCAGTAAATTTTTTGATATCACCAGAAGATAGGTGCTATTCCCATCGTGAGAAGGTAGCGTGGGGCGTTATTAATTACGCCAGTTGTGAGGAAAAATGACCGATTCTGTGCCAGAATTGACCTGTCGTAATCAGCATATCTTTGCTGAGATTGTAAAAAACTATCTAGAATCAGGTTCTCCTGTTGGCTCAGGCTTAATAGCGGCACATCCGGATATTGATTTATCATCGGCATCTGTACGCGCAATTATGGCCCATCTTGAACAGACGGGCTTGTTGTTCTCTCCTCACCCATCTGCAGGACGCATACCTACCAGAGCGGGTTTACGCTTATTTGTTGATGGCTTGATGGAAGTTGGTGGTGCTCTTTCAGAGGCCGAACATGCGTCTATTGACGGCCTTGCTGTAGCCCAAAGCCTGAGTGTGAAACAGCTTCTTGAGAAGGCAAGTATGGCATTGTCGGGGTTGTCAAAATGTGCCTCGCTTGTTCTCGCCCCAACCGAGGACCTCTCCGTTACCCATATAGAATTTGTGCCCCTTCAGGATAAGAGAATGCTTGTCATTCTGGTCTTTACCAATGGACAGGTTGAAAATAGGATGTTCGACTTGCCCGATGGCTTTCCAGCATCAGCAATGATAGAGGCCAGTAATTATATGAATGCGCATTATCTGGGAAAATCACTTTCCCAGATAAAAAGTTCTGTTCAGCAAGATATCTCACAGAGGCGCAAAGAGCTAGATGTTCTCGCATCAGGACTTATTGAGCGTGGCCTTGCGAGCTGGTCAGATGGAGAAGGTAGCGATGATGCATCTCTTATCCTTCATGGGCAGGCAAACCTGCTTGATGATATCAAGGCTATCGAGGATGTGGCTCAGCTTAAGTTACTCTTCGACCGGTTGGAAATGCATCGACATGCCGGTCAGCTGATGAATGCTGTTGAGGATGCTAACGGACTGCGTATTTTTATTGGTTCAGACCACCAGCTTTTTTCCCAGACAGGATGTTCTATGGTGCTGTCACCCTACCGGGGGAGTGATAATCAGATTATTGGAGCGATCGGCGTTATTGGGCCGCGACATATGAATTATGCGAAAATTATTTCGATGGTTGATTATACCAGCGAAACTATTGCGCGCCTTTTGCGATAATGTCCCTAATGACCATTTCAAGCTGTGATTTGTCTGGCAAAATACTCAGAATCATATCAAGCCATGCTCTATCAATAATACCCTGCTGAGCTGCATCAATCATAATAAGGCTAATAACAAATCCTATTAAAAGCAGAAGCAAAACACTCCCAAGGTTGAGTTTTCTGGGGCTCTTCTTATGCTCAGATTGACGTGACGTGTCTTTTGGGCGCGCAACAGATTGTTTGTTTTCTTTCTGCCTTGCCGTATCGGATGCGGACGCATTCAGACTGGTTTCAGTAGTTCCTTCATAGCGTGGCACACTAAGAGAGTCATGACATTCAGGACAGTATAAGGTGAAATTCTGACTTTTAAGCTCATCAAGTGCCTTTATATCGAGTTGGGAGACAAAGGCGCATTTTGAACAGTTCAACTCTATTAGCCGCGCCATTGGCAGCGGGCCAGATAATACCGGCGCAAAATAATGCTGATGACAATGATGACAGGCGATTGGCCAGCCTCCCGTCTCAGAAAGGAGCTCTGGCACCATCCCCACCATTCGGCAATGTGGACAGGCAAGTTTAATCATTTTTAGTATCTGGCCCTTTCGAAGACTTTTTCCGAACAGCCTTTGCTTTTGCTTCAGTTTTCTTGACGCTCAATTTTGATTTAGCGCTTTTTGCTTTGGGCTTTACTGACGCATTCTCGTTATGCCGTACTAGCTTTGCTGCTTTCTTTAATACTGATTTAGCAGCTGCGCGTTTGGATGCTGTTATATTTTTATCGGTGCTGCTGGTATCAAAATTTGATGTTGCCTCAACACTGTTAGCTCCGTCAGGCGCTGATAGCCGGTCATCAATGGCGTTGTCTATCTGTTCTTTTATGATGATAGCTAATGCTGCAGCGAGTTCTTTGGTTTGAGATGATAGATGTGGTGGGTTGCTCACATTTTTGCGATTATCTGATGTTGGTCCACCAGTTTGACCTGCTGTCTCGACAGCATTTCTGATAGCAATAAAGGGGTCATCTGACGGTGCTATGATATGATTATCGATCGGCTCATTGGGGGGCGTGCCAGATACAGGAAGGGGATCTATCTGTTCTTTTTCTGCCCCCGGCCGTGATACCATTCCTGTTAACACAATACTTGTCATAAGATCATTCTTGCTAATTGAGGACAGCGGAATAGATTCATCAGCGAGATGGTTTGGTGCATTATGATCGCTACTAGCACGTACAGGCAGGCTTCCAATAATTGGCAGTCGGGCAGGGTCTTGGCTTCTGACTCTGACCGAAGCTTCCAACGGGTCTGACTGATTATCATGCCCCAGCTCATTATGTCCCAGATCATCTGCTTCGCGATAAAGCGATTCTATCTTGCCAAAAAGGGCGTCGTCCTGTGCTATGTGAGCATTTTTATCTGTTTTTGACGTCATTACTATCTATTTCAGCTTTGCAGACATATTTTGTCTGGCAGTTTTTCGCATAAGCTATTTGCGTCACAAAGGACTGAGACCTTCTTATAGCCTGTTTTTATTTTTTACAGAAAGAAGAGAATTATAAAACATAGAAAATATCAAAAAAGTCTGAAAAAAACCTTTCAAACTCTTGGCATAGGCAAAGTGGCACCCCACTTAACTCTCAAAGAGGCAGATCTGGCCCAACAATATTTTTCTCATTAGTTTGTCAGGACGTTGAATGACACAAGAAAACGACACGAATCAGCCAGCAGGAGATGCGCCTGCTGAAAATACTGCAGAATCACCGATAGATGCTGAAATTAGCCCCAATATTAATAATGCCCCTGCAGATGGCGACGATAACGCAACGCTAGCTAATGATGCTGCTGAACCAGAATCTGATGATATAGATGGGGATGATGATATCGTCACCCTTGCCGCTGAACGGGACGAATTGCGCGACCAATTGCTTAGGACCCTCGCAGATAATGAAAATTTGCGTCGTCGTACAGAGCGCGAAGTAGCATCAGCCAAGAAATATGGTGCTATGGGGTTTGCCCGTGACTTGATGGCTTCAGTTGATAATCTAGACAAAGCAATCGACCTTATTCCTGAAAATAAGGATAAGCTAGATGAAACGCTGAAAAATATTCTCGTTGGTGTGGAGATGACTGGCCGCGAGGTTGCGTCTGTTTTGGAGCGCCATAATATTTCCAAAATTTCGCCTGATGGTGAAAAGTTTGATTATAATCTGCATCAGGCCATGTTCGAGGTTCCGACCGATGAGGTCGAGCCTGGCATTGTGATGCAGGTTGTGCAGTCGGGCTATCAGCTTCATGACAGATTGCTTCGTCCTGCAATGGTAGGCGTGTCCAAACCCGCTAGCCCGCCAGAGACGACTGAAGCATCTGAAACAGAAAGCTAGCTATACTGAATTTTCTTCATGTCCTCCCCTCTTGCAGGTCGACATGACAAACCTTATATGAACCTTGCCATTAAAATGCAGCAGGTGCTGACAGGCCGGTGTTCCGGTGCTCTTTTAACACGAAAGAAGGACAAAGACAGATGGGTAGAGTTATTGGTATCGACCTTGGCACCACAAATTCTTGTGTGGCGGTCATGGACGGCAAAGATACAAAAATTATCGAAAATGCAGAAGGTGCGCGCACAACCCCTTCCATGATTGGTTTTGCTGATGATGGTGAGCGACTGGTTGGCCAACCTGCGAAACGACAGGCTGTAACAAATCCTGAAAAAACCATTTTCGCTGTGAAGCGCCTGATTGGTAGACGCGCAGATGATGCGCCTACGAAAAGCTTTGCTCAACTTGTGCCCTATGAAATTAAGGCTGCGAAAAACGGTGATGCATGGATTGGTGTTGGCGATGAAGAATATTCGCCAAGTCAGATGTCGAGCTTTATTCTCCGGAAGCTAAAAGAAGATGCTGAAGCCTTTCTTGGCGAAGAGGTCGACAAAGCTGTTATTACGGTTCCGGCTTATTTTAATGATGCACAACGTCAGGCGACAAAAGATGCAGGCAAAATTGCTGGTCTTGAAGTATTGCGGATTATCAACGAGCCAACAGCAGCTGCTCTTGCCTATGGGTTAGATAAGAATGAAGCGGGTGTTATTGCGGTATTTGATCTTGGTGGCGGTACATTTGATGTCTCTATCCTCGAAGTTGGCGATGGCGTTTTTGAAGTAAAATCAACAAACGGCGACACTTTCCTAGGTGGTGAAGATTTCGACCAGGTGATTATTGATTTTCTGGCGGATGAATTTAAAGCAGATCAAGGCATTGATTTGCGTGATGACAAGATGGCGCTACAGCGTCTGAAAGAAGCAGCAGAAAAAGCCAAAATCGAGCTATCTAGTACAACACAGACAGAAGTGAACCTGCCCTTTATTACTGCGGACGCTTCTGGTCCAAAACACCTTAATGTGAAGGTGACCCGCACAAAGTTGGAGCAGCTTGTTGAAACGTTGATCAAACGGTCTCTTGAGCCATGCCGAAAAGCATTAAAAGATGCTGGTGTGTCTGCAGGTGAAATCGATGAGGTTATTCTAGTCGGTGGTATGACGCGGATGCCAAAAATCATCGATACAGTAAAAGAGTTTTTTGGCCGGGAACCGCATCGTGGCGTCAACCCTGACGAAGTGGTGGCAAGTGGTGCTGCTATTCAGGCCGGTGTTCTGACTGGTGAAGTCAAAGATGTTCTACTTCTTGATGTTACGCCATTGTCACTTGGTATTGAAACTCTTGGTGGCGTATTTACACGTCTGATTGACCGCAACACAACAATTCCGACAAAGAAAAGCCAAGTCTTTTCAACAGCTGATGATAATCAGTCTGCTGTGACGATTTCTGTGTTTCAGGGCGAGCGCGAAATGGCCGGTGATAATAAGCCGCTTGGCCAGTTTAATTTGGAAGGCTTGCCTTCTGCCCCGCGTGGTGTACCGCAAATCGAAGTCACCTTCGATATTGATGCAAACGGCATTGTAAAGGTCAGCGCAAAAGATAAAGCAACTGGCAAAGAACAGGCGATTAGTATTAAAGCGTCTGGCGGTCTCGATGATAATGAGATTGAACAAATGGTTCAGGATGCAGAATCATATGCTGAAGAAGATAAAGCCCGTCGGGAAAAGGTCGAAGTCCGGAATCAATCTGAAGCTCTTGCTCATGGCGCTCAAAAATCGATTGATGATTTGGGCGATAAAGCAGATCCCGCTGTAAAGGCCGAGGTTGAAGCAGGTATCGTAGAGCTTAATACAGCGCTAGAGGGTGATGATGATGAAGATATCAAAGCTAAATCAGAAGCCTTGTCATCTGTATTAATGAAAATGGGTGAAGCGGCATATCAAGCAGAACAGGCTGAAGGCGGTGCAGAAGATGCTAGCACTAACCAGACTGAAGATGCTGATGTTGTTGATGCTGATTTTGAAGAAGTCGATGACGAACAGGATTCGAAAAAGGCATAATGAATAGCCAGAGTTGTCGCAGGAGCATGCTCCTGTCATGCTTGTAGTTGATAAAATTGATAAAGATAGAAGGCTGGTCAAACTGTTTCCAGCCTTTTGTCGCATCTTAATATCGGTGCGCGAGGAGCTGTGAGAGCAAATGTCAAAACGTGATTATTACGAAATTTTAGGTCTTTCGCGTGATGCAGATGACAAGGCTATCAAAGCGGCTTATCGTAAGCTAGCGATGGAAAATCATCCGGATAGAAAGCCTGATGATGAGGTTGCAGCTGAGCGGTTTCGTGAGGCCAGCGAAGCCTATGAAATACTAAAAGATGGTCAAAAACGTGCTGCCTATGACCAGATGGGTCATGCTGCCTTTGAGCAATCATCTGGATTTGGCGGTGGCGGTTTCGGCGGTGGCGGTTTCGCTGGCGGTGGCTTCTCCGATATCTTTGAGCAGATGTTCAGCGAATTTTCAGGCGGAAGATCTAATGCTCAGGCACGCCAAGGAACAGACCTACGTTATGACCTTGATATCACGCTTGAAGAGGCCTTTTTAGGGGCATCCAAAGATATCACGGCAAATATTTCTTCTCGATGTGACCAATGCAACGGAAGCGGCGCAGCATCTGGTAGCCCGCCAACTACCTGTAATACATGTGGTGGCGCGGGCAAAGTAAGAGCTCAGCAGGGCTTCTTTACTGTCGAACGGGGCTGTCCAACCTGTAATGGTGCTGGAGAGACAATCAGTGATCCGTGTCGTCCCTGCCGCGGTCAAGGCCGCACTGAAGCTACCGAGACGCTCGCCGTGAATGTTCCTGCGGGTGTTGATACAGGAACACGTATCAGACTGTCTGGCAAAGGAGAAGCAGGTCTGCGCGGGGCGCCATCTGGTGACCTCTATATCTTCATTTCAGTTGAAGGCCATCCAATTTTTGAACGAGAAGCGAATCAAATTTTCATTAAAGTACCCGTGCCAATGGTCACAGCTGCTATGGGCGGGTCTATCGATGTGCCAACATTGGCAGGAAAAATGGCACGCCTGCAAGTAGAAGCTGGCACCCAGACAGGCCGTAAATTTAGAATGCGCGGCAAAGGAATGCCTGCTCTGCGTGGTAGCGGTCATGGGGACCAAATTGTTGAAATTCAAGTCGAAACGCCAACCAATTTGACGAAGCAGCAAAAAGAAATGCTTGTAGCTTTTGATAAAGCGGGTGATTCTAGCCCCCAGACAACAAGTTTCCTGAACCGAGTAAAGCGGATCTGGTCATAACCCTTCTTCTCTTCTGTCTGTGATAGGGGTATGGATAGACAAAATATGCCAAGAGGAAGACGCATGTCCGAAGATATCTTAAAGATTGCCCTACCAGGCGCTGGTGGCCGAATGGGACAAATGATTAGCTCTCTTATTGCACAAAATCATGATATGCATCTTTCAGCAGCTGCCGAGCGAAACGGTAGTCCTTGGGTTGGCAGGGCTGTGGGTGATATATTGATTAGCGATGATGAAGCATCACTTGGTATTGGTCCGGGCGGTGTTATTGTTGATTTTACGCGGCCCGAAGCAACAATGGCTCTACTTGATATCGCAGTTGGCAGTAAAACAGCAATGGTTATTGGCACAACTGGCTTATCGAATGCGCAGGAAGCAAAGCTTGCAAAAGCGGCACAGCATATTCCTATTATTTACTGTGCAAATACATCCGTTGGCGTGACGTTACTGTCGCATCTTGTTCGGCAGGTAGCTCGCCAGCTATCAGATGGCTGGGATATTGAGATTGTTGAAGCCCACCATAACCAGAAAGTTGATGCGCCCTCCGGAACAGCCCTTGCTCTTGGGCATGCAGCAGCAGACGGTCGTGGTGTTGCACTGGATGATGTGCGCGATAGCGGCCGTGATGGCATAACAGGCATCCGAAAAGAAGGTGATATTGGTTTTGCTGTCCTGCGCGGCGGTGATGTTGCCGGCGAGCATTCTGTAGTATTTTACGGTGAGCAGGAAAGTCTATCACTGACGCACAAAGCGAATAGCCGCACTGTTTTTGCCCGTGGTGCTCTTCGGGCGGCACGATTTGCAGCCGCACAAGCAGTACCAGGTCTGTTTACGATGGATGATGTCTTGGAGGGTTAAGTTGCGCCTGCGCGAGAGCATTATTTAATGCTGATGCGAGGGAGGGTTTTTCAGCCGGCGGAAGAAACGCACCAATTTCTAATAATTCTGAATGATGCCGCAGGAACAATTTACGCCGCCGCGCTTTTTTGGGCATGAGATCAGCTTTAATCCACGCACTATCAAGTATCTGTTTTGTGTGCCGGCCTCGCCAATCGGTGCGCGTGATAGTAACAGAGACAGGACTTATTGTAATTTCCTCAATTAATTGTCCAGCTCGATAATTAAATCGGAACGCGAACCAGACCAAACCGATTTCAGCACCTAAAAACCCAATAACAGGCCATGCACCGAGCAGATAGAAGCCTAATCCGAGACTGAATATCGCAAGGCTGAGGGCTGTCATAACAATTTTGAAGCTTTGTAGACTCAGAGATCTATATGGCCATAGCCTAATCGTGATAATATGATCTCCTGTATGAGATGTCTCATATTGCCACCGAAGTTGTGATGTCATCCTGACAGTCCTTATGCACCGCTATATACTAATGGCACTTAGTGCAGAGAAAGGGAAAATCAAATGCCTCGTAAAATGCGCCTGTCTGACATGGAAACGGTGTTTGATATTTTGGCAGCGCGGCAACCCGAACCGCGCACCGAGCTTCACTTCAAAAATCCATTCACGCTTTTGGTAGCGGTTGTGTTGTCGGCACAAGCAACAGATGTAGGCGTAAACAAAGCAACAGGGCCTTTGTTTGCTGTAGCTGACACGCCTGAAAAGATGGTAGCGCTGGGCGAAGATCGCATAAGAGAACATGTAAAAACAATTGGTTTATTTAATACTAAAGCGAAAAACGTCTTTATGCTGTCCCAGATACTCATTGACCAACATGATAGTGTTGTTCCCGAAGATGGTCACGCTTTAGAAGCCCTTCCCGGTGTTGGCAGAAAAACAGCTAATGTTGTGTTGAACGAAGCCTTTGGGCATCCAACAATTGCGGTCGATACCCATATTTTTAGGGTTGGCAATCGAACCGGTATGGCGCCAGGAAAAGATCCCGATGCCGTTGAAAAAGAATTAAATCGCCGGGTTCCAGAACGGTTTAAATTGGGAGCTCATCATTGGCTTATTCTACATGGCCGTTATGTTTGTAAAGCGCGCAAGCCTGACTGTGGTATCTGTTCTATTTGTGATTATTGTCTTTATGCCCACAAAACAGTATAGCTAGCCGACTCAAGAGTGGTGGCTAGTGTGGCTGGTGGCGCATGGTAAACTCTGTGAGGCACTGTGTCTCGTTGAGGGTTTGGTTATGGATGCGTGACCTGGTAAAGTGGGAATCGATAATCTTATCGCTTGGCAGATTATACATTGAGCCAATTTCAGTAGTCGCAAAAAGGATAAAAAAATCGATAACACAAGACGGCATGCTATATTGCCATGTCACAACTGAGCCTTCTTGGCGAATAAAATCAGCGCCACCTATTTTCTTCTGCACCTCCGATGCCGGAATTCCAATAAATGAATCTGGGTAAAGATACTGCTCCAACGATGAAGCTACTGTCTGCTCAGACAGCTGAGGGGTTGGTACGATAATTGTCACTGATGTTTCATCAGCCTCAGGGTCGATGGTTTCCGTCGCTAAAAGGCTAGTGTCATCCCCGTCACTAATAGTATCATTCGACAGTGGAAGTCTTTTTTCGGGTTGGGGCAGAGTTGTAATTTCCTGCGTAACAGGAGGAATTTGAGGTGTACAGCCTACAAGTAAAGCCCCTGCACACAATAGTAAAATCTGTGTGATTCGTTTCACTGGAACTGAATATCCGGCAAGAGCTACCACAGTGAAAGCCTTTCTTAACAATATGATAAATCATATGAAAAATGAATATTCCCACTTTATTTAAAGGCTTCTCATAAAAGGGCAAGAAAAAAGGCTGACCAATAAATAGTAGGCAGGGCGGCGTCTATTATTCGGTTGGAGCTTCAAGAGAATAACCCATTGAACGCACGGTCCGAATGAGATCTGGTTTATTATTGATATTTATGGCTTTCCGGAGTCTGCGGATATGAACATCAACTGTCCGTAGTTCAACAAAAACATCTCTACCCCAGACAGAATCTAACAATTGGCTGCGGGAATAAACCCGCCCTTTGTTGCGCAGAAAATGTTCTAGAAGCCGAAATTCTGTTGGGCCAAGATGTATCACTTGACCATCACGCATTACGCGCTTTTGTTCAATATCGAGATCTAAGCCAAAGCAACTAAGGATATTGTTATGACCGCCAGAGGCTCTCCGCAGGAGAGCATGGACGCGTGCTAATAGCTCTTTTGGGCTAAAGGGCTTTGTAATATAATCATCTGCGCCACCATTCAAGCCGCGCAATCTATCAGGTTCTTCACCTTTGGCGGTCAGCATAATAACGGAAATATTACGCAATTCAGCGTGATTTCTGATTTGGCGGAGGATATCGATGCCAGACAAAAGTGGCAGCATCCAGTCAAGAAGGATGAGGTCAGGCTGATGTTCAACAGCCAGCAGTAACCCCTCCTCACCATCATAAGCCTGAATGACGCTAAAGCCGGCTACTCGCAGGTTATAATCGAGGAGTACCTGAATATCTGCTTCATCTTCAATGACAAGGATTTTTTTTGTGGGGGTTGTGTCTGAACTATCCGTGCTCTCAGCCATTACATTTTTTGGTGACTGATAATCTACCATTTCCACCTCGCTGAAAAGACGCATTTAATTATATAAATGCAACATCATAAGATTACAACATAATCATTAATTATGACAAATTTGCGACAGATTTATTACCGTAATATTTTTCTATTTTTTGCGAACTACTGTTCCTGATAAGCGCTGTTTGTTTGTTCTATCATCGGTAGATAAATAGTAAAGGTTGTTCCTGTCCCAATATGAGATGTTATCTCCATCACACCGCGATGCCGGTTTATGATATGTTTTACAATAGCAAGCCCAAGACCCGTCCCACCAATTTCACGCGAACGACCTGCATCAACGCGATAGAAACGTTCTGTGAGACGTGGTAAATGCTCCTCAGCAATGCCATCTCCGTCATCACTGACGGCAAGTGAAAAACACCCCCCCTCATCAGGGAAGCTTGGGTGACTTGTATTATTATTAATCGTTATTTTTACAAATCCGCCTTGGCGACCATATCGGATGGCATTTTCAGTTAGATTTTGAATCATCTGGATAAGTTCATCAGCTTCGCCGTGCATGAGAACAGGTAATGGAGGCGCGGTGATGCTGAGCGTAATATTTGCTGTGGCTGCCTGTTTTTCGAGGCTTGTTAGCACCCGTTCTGCCATCTCGGTTAGATTTATAATGGCTGTGGGCTGAACATTTTCAGTTTGCTCAATACGCGACAATGAAAGCTGATCAGCAACAAGTCGAACCATTCGCTCGGACTGCTGTTGGAGGATAGCCAGAAACTTTGCACGGGTTGTTTTGTCCTGGCCTGCTGGGCCTTGTAACGTTTCCACAAAGCCCAGAATAGAGGTGAGTGGTGTTCGCAACTCATGGCTCACATTAGCAACAAAGTCTGTCCGCATTCTTTCAGTTTCAATAGCAGCCGATCGGTCAATGAAAATAACTGCTATGCGGGGTACATCATCAATAATAAATTGTGATATCAGGACGGTAAAATGCCGTACGAAGGCCCCGCGCAAGGTCATCTGTGTTTCCCCTGCAGGGATGGCGCCGTTACGGACCTGTTGGATTTTTTGTAACACCTCATCACTTCGGATAAAAAAGTCTATAGGCTCCGCAATCGTAATAGGAACGAACAGCTGGCGTGCTTGTTGGTTGCACTCTTCAATATACCCACGACCATCAATAAGTATAAGGGGAAAGGGTAGATGTCTCGCAATTTCAGTACGGTAGATATTTTCAGAGATGAGATTTTTATAAGCAAGCGCGCTTTTTTGCTCAGCACTCGAAATAAGCCATCTGAGTTCTGTAAGCTCATCTGTGAAGGTCAGCAAATATTTTTCATTAGGGTTTAACGGAGGCACACTAGCGGCAGGTTCTCTGCTCGAATTTTTTTTTCGAAAATAGCTGATAAGCTGGTCAATAATAACCGTATCGCCACGGATAAGAAAATAACTTAAAACAAGCCCTACTGACATGATGATCACAACGTCAAGAATGGCGATCCGTTCAGTAAAAAACAGAATAATGGAGCTGAATAGAAACCCTGAACTTATCCGGATTAGGTAGGAGAATAAAATTAGAAGCCTATCCCTGTTAAGTGTACCCGCTATCTTCTCATCCCCCGCAGGCTCAGTCATAGGTCGTCTCTTCCTAGGTCAGCATAACCCACATACCCTTAGAGGGATTCATAGGCTGCAAGTGCTGCTGCATTTACAAGGTCATTCACTGTCGCACTCATCTGAATAATCTGGAATGGGTGTTCAGCATTTAAAATCATTGGTCCAATCACAGACCCACCTCCCAATTGCTGCATGAGTTTGAATGAGATATTAGCAGAATGCAGACCTGGCATAACCAGAATATTGGCTGGCCCTGATAAACGTGAAAAAGGGTAACGTGACTGCATAAGCTCAAAATCAAGTGCAATATCAGCTGTCATTTCACCTTCATATTCAAACGTTACCGCGCGGCGATCTAAAGCTACGACCGCATCGCGTGATGTCTGAACAATATCACTTTCTGGACTGCCGAATGTGGTAAAGGACAGAAACGCAACACGCGGCGTATGGCCCATTGAGCTAGCCCGTTCAGCGATTGCCTCTGCAATATCGGCCATCTGCTCACCTGTAGGACGTTCATGGATAGAGGTATCGCCAACAAAAACAGTCCTACCTTTAGAAATAAGCATTGATGTTGCCGTAAATTCCTTACCGCCAGACGAATCTATCACTCTTGTTACATGCTCAAATGTTGACCGGAAAGAGCGTGTAAGTCCTGTTACAAGCCCATCAGCATGGCCATTTTCAACCATACATGCGGCAAAGACATTTCTGTCTAGATTGACCATGCGCTGACAATCACGCTCCAACACACCACGTCGCTGAAGCTTTTTATAAAGGAAGCTAATATAGCTGGTGTTATGGTCTGAAATCTTGGCATTTGTGAATTCTAAATCTTCGATACCGTCAAGACCCATCCGCTCCATCGCTTCGCGAATACGGTGCTCACGTCCTAAAAGGATAGGATGGCCATAGCCGCCATTGCGGAATGCAACCGCTGCTCTGATAGCAACTTCTTCTTCACCTTCTGCAAATACGATGCGTTTTTTGGCCGGAGAAATTTTTTCATAAACATCTTGAAGGAAGGAGGCTGTCGGATCGAGGCGGGCAGATAAGTCTCGGCGATAGGCATCCAAATCTGCAATTGGTTTGCGGGCGACGCCTGATGCCATTGCGGCTTCGGCTACTGCTGAAGATACTGCTGAAATAAGCCGTGGGTCAAACGGTGCTGGAATAATATAATCAACGCCATATTTCAGGCTTGCACCCGAATAGGCATTATTTACTTCATCTGGCACATCTTCGCGGGCGAGCATTGCAATGGCATTGGCGGCTGCAATTTTCATTTCCTCATTAATCGCAGAGGCTCTCACATCAAGTGCACCTCTGAAGATATATGGAAAGCCAAGAACGTTATTAACCTGATTCGGGAAATCAGACCGACCAGTTGCAATAATGGCATCTTTACGTGCTTTTTTGGCAATATCGGGCATAATTTCTGGGTCCGGATTTGCCATGGCGAAAACGATTGGCTGGTCGGCCATTTTCTTTAGCATCTCAGGTGTAAGCGCCCCTGCAACTGATAGGCCGAGAAAAATATCTGCGCCGTCAATTGCATCTGCCAGACTGCGCGCATCTGTTGGCACCGCATGCGCTGACTTCCACTGATTCATGCCTGTTTCACGACCTTGGTAGATCACACCTTCGCGGTCACAAATAATAACATTGTCATGGGGCACACCCATCGCCTTAATAAGCTCAACACAGGCAATTGATGCCGCACCAGCGCCATTACAGACAACTTTTATATCAGCCATGCTACGCCCTGTGATGTGGAGCGCATTAATTAATCCAGCTGCAGCTATAATCGCTGTGCCATGCTGGTCATCATGAAAAACAGGGATATCCATCATTTCGCGTAGTCTTTGCTCAATAATGAAACATTCAGGAGATTTAATATCTTCCAGGTTAATGCCACCAAAAGAAGGGCCAAGCAGGCTGACGGCATCAACAAAGCGGTCTACATCTTGGGTATCCAGCTCTAAATCAACACCATCAATATCAGCAAACTTCTTGAAAAGGACTGCTTTGCCTTCCATAACGGGCTTTGAGGCCGTTGCCCCGATATTTCCAAGCCCGAGAACAGCTGTCCCGTTTGAGATAACGCCAACAATATTCCCCTTGGCTGTGTAATCATAAGCCTTTGACGGGTCCGCTTCTATGGCAAGGCATGGCTCTGCAACACCCGGAGAGTAAGCAAGAGATAAATCACGCTGCGTTGTGAGTGGTTTTGTCGGTGTAATCTCCAGCTTTCCCGGGCGACCGGTAGAGTGAAAATCAAGAGCGTCCTGTTTGAGTGATTTTTTCATAAAACCTATCTATACTCACGACTGTTTAAGATTTATCAACATATCTCACTTCTACTCTAGGCACATCATAAACAGCAACTAAGAAAACTGATGAACAAGCCCACAGCAAAAAACCAAACATCAAAGCCAACACCTATGATGGCGCAATTTTTGACCATCAAAGATATATACAGAGACGTCTTGCTGTTTTACCGGATGGGTGATTTTTATGAAATGTTTTTTCAAGATGCGGAAACTGCAGCGCAGGCATTAGGTATTACTCTTACTCATCGCGGCACGTTAAATGGCGATCCAGTGCCAATGTGCGGCGTGCCGGTTCACGCAATTGATGGGTATTTAGCGCGGTTAATTCAGCAGGGCTATAAAGTTGCGATTTGTGAGCAATCAGAGACTCCTGAAACGTTCAAAGCACGCGGTGGCAAAGGCCCGCTTCCGCGTGATGTTGTGCGGGTTATTACACCTGGTACGCTTCAAGAAGACGGACTGCTTGTCTCGCATCAGCATAATTATCTTGCTGCTCTTGGACGTTCATCAGGAGAATTTGCTCTGGCGTGGGCAGATATGTCCACCGGGTCCTTTAATGTGCAATCTTGTGATGAAGAAGATATTGAAGCCATGCTTAGCCGACTCGGGGTTGCTGAATTCCTATATCCTGATGAAATGCATGAGTCTCTTGAAACAGTGGCTGCACCATTTAATCCAGCCGCTCGTCCAGCACAGGATTTTGATAGTCGCCGCAGTGAAGATATGTTGCTTTCTTTATATGAGGTCTCGACACTCGAAAGTCTTGGGACATTCACCCGTGCGATGTTATCTGCTGCAGGAGGGTTATTAACATATCTTCAGCAGACGCAGATTGAGAGCAAGCCACGCCTGTCCCGCCTATCTGTTTTATCCCAGAACGCCTTTATGGAAATCGATGCTGCAACCCGCCGCTCGCTGGAATTGACTCAAACATTGACCGAGACGCGTTCTGGTAGCCTGTTACACGCAATTGATCAGACAAAAACAGCTGCAGGAGCGCGCCTTCTAGCAACGCGTCTTTCGGCCCCGCTAACAGATAGGGCACTGATTGAGAGCCGGCTTGATTTGGTGAGCTGGTTTCTGCGTAGTCAGGCGACTGGCAGTGACGTTATTTCAGCATTAAAAGGCTTGCCAGATATTGAGCGAAGCCTATCGCGTCTTGCCGCTGCCAGAGGCGGTCCACGTGATTTATCGGCTATAGCTCGCGCCTTAATTTTGGGTAGAGAAATTTCTGTTCGCCTGTCAGTTCAGATGAGTGAGGCGCAAGGCATTGACGAACATGCGCCCGACCTCATGATGTTGATAGAAAATACACAATGCGCGGCTGACCTAGCTGATAGCTTGATACAAGCTTTGGCAGAAGACATGCCGCTTTTGGCGCGGGATGGGAATTTTATCAGAGCGGGCTATGACAGTTCACTTGATGAAATCCGCCAGCTCCGCGACGAAAGTAAACGTCTAATTGCTGGATTGCAGGCAGATTATTCTGCTCTGACAGATATCTCATCGTTGAAAATCAAACACAATAATGTGTTGGGCTATCATATCGAAGTGCGGAGTCTTCATGGTGATAAATTAATGTCGGATAACCAGTTTATCCACCGCCAGACCACAGCACAGGCGGTGCGGTTTACAACTACCGAACTGGCTGACATGGAAAAACAAATGGCATCGGCCTCTGATCGCGCTCTAGCTATTGAGCTGGCATTGTTTGAAACACTTGTGAACCAGGTGCTGGCACGCTCCCTCGAGCTTGAACAAACAGCCAAAGCGCTAGCCGCCCTTGATGTTGCAACAGCCTCCGCGCAGTTAGCCAATTCGCGTTATTACTGCCGGCCCGTTATTACAGACGATACCCGTTTTACTATTACAGCCGGCCGGCATCCAGTAGTAGAGCGCGCCTTAGCTGACAATACACCATTTATTGCCAATGATTGTAAGCTGGAAAAGGGGTCGCATCTGTGGTTACTGACAGGCCCAAATATGGCAGGTAAATCGACATTTTTGAGGCAGAACGCCCATATTGCAATTATGGCGCAAGCTGGACTATTTGTGCCAGCCGATAATGCTGAAATCGGTATTATTGATAGGCTATTTAGTCGTGTTGGTGCGTCTGATGATCTTGCGCGGGGACGTTCAACTTTCATGGTTGAGATGGTTGAGACAGCAACTATCCTTAATCAGTCAACAAGTAGGTCGCTTGTTATCTTGGATGAAATTGGCCGAGGAACAGCTACTTGGGATGGGCTTTCGATTGCCTGGGCCTGCCTTGAATATTTGCATAATAATATTGGTTGTCGTGCTCTATTTGCCACCCATTATCATGAGCTGACCTCTCTGACAGGCCCGCTATCGGGCCTGCGCTGTTATGCGATGCAAGTAAAAGAGTGGCAGGGTGATATTGTATTTCTTCATGAAGTTGGTGAAGGGTCTGCTGATAAGTCCTATGGTGTTCATGTTGCAAAACTGGCGGGACTACCTCAGACAGTGATTAAACGTGCTGCCCATCTTGTCTCGGAAATGGAAGCAGGCCTAATGTCAGCAGATCGCGAAGATGGGCTGCTCCCTCTTTTTGCGCCGCCAACACCAGAATCACCATTAGCTGATGATGGGCCAACTGACCTTGAAAAAATGGTCCATGATATTGACCCTGACAGTCTTAGTCCGCGCGATGCGCTTGCGGTAATCTACCAATTGAAAGCTATTGATGCGAAATCAAAATAAATCGGTCATACTCATCCGTAGAATTCAAGATATTATCGCGTGATACAGGAAATATAGTGCCAATGTCGTCGACTTCTTCTCATAAGACGCCCTCTGCTGCTGCATCAGAGACGATAAAATTACCGCTATGGAAGACATGGCTGGCGCCTTATGAGGCTGCAGAAAAACAGGAACCTGTTTTTGATAATGTTACGTTCCGCGCAAATAGTGACGCGCTTTGTAATATTGCGCCTAATGATAAACAGTTTCGGGACGGCTTGTTAGAGTTATGTAAACAGGCGCATAGCAAGGGAAAAGCGCAGCTTAGTAATCTGCTCACCAAAAACCATGATGGCGCTGAGTATGTTGGCAAACATGCAGTGATGATGGATTTGCTCATTGCAGGTATTGCAAATGTAGCGCGCCGTCATTTATTTGCCGACTGCCCGCCTGTTAGTATCATGGCAACCGGTGGCTATGGTCGTGGTGAGTTGTCGCCATCAAGTGATATTGATTTGCTCTTTATCCTCAGCCGGAAGGAAACCGCCAAACAAACCAAATTTATTGAATTTATCCTCTATATATTATGGGATATGTCACTTGCAGTTGGGCATGCAACCCGCACGATTGACGAAAATTTTAAAGCAGCAACAGAAGATATGACAATCCGAACGTCGTTGCTTGAAATTCGTTATATTGCCGGTGACAAAGCGCTGGCATCCAAGATGAAGTCTAGCTGGTCGAAATGGCTATCACAGCAATCTGTTTCCACCTTTATCGAAGCTAAGCTTGATGAGCGTGAAAGACGGATAAAAAGAACCGGGGGTACGCGTTATGCTGTTGAGCCAAATGTAAAAGATGGCAAAGGCGGCTTGCGCGACTTGCATACGCTGTTTTGGGTTGCAAAACATGCTTATCGGTTCACCAATGTGCTTGATGTAATGGATACTGGTATTCTGCGGGTATCAGAGGCGCGTTCTTTTGCCAGTGCCCAGCGATTTTTATGGACAGTGCGGTGTTTTCTTCACCTGTATCATGACCGCGAAGATGACCGGCTAACATTTGATGCTCAACGTGAAATTGCGCCGCTTATGGGATTTGTAGGCCGGTCTGGTATGAAAGATGTTGAGCGATTCATGAAGCGATATTATCTGGCAGCGCGGCATGTTGGAAATTTGACCCGTATTTTTTGTGCCGCTCTTGAAACAGATTTTTCCCATAGCCGGCTTATCAATCCGCGGATTGATCTAAGCAGAATCATATCGGTTGGTATGAATGTGATGCTTGAAGTATCGCCTTTCACCATAGAAAATAAACGCCTTCAACTGCCAGCTAATATGCGATTTGGTGATGATAAGTTACGCATGATTCAGCTTTTTTCATTTGCCCAGCAGCATCAACTCGATATTCACCCAGATAGCTTCCGCCGGCTTACTCGTGCTGTGCGTGCGGCGGCAACAGAAGACTTGCAATCTGATGAAACTAAACAGCTTTTCTTGGGCATTATTACCTCAAAACATAGCTCAGAGCGAGTATTGAGATTGATGAATGAAGCAGGCTGGCTTGGCAAGTTTCTGCCTGATTTTGGCCGGATCGTCGGAATGATGCAGTTTGATATGTATCATAGCTATACTGTCGATGAGCACACCATTCGTGCGCTTGGTACATTAAATGAAATTGAACAGGGGGCTGTGCGTGCCGAAGCGCCCATGGCATCACAGCTTATTCATGAAGTCCTCTCGCGCCGCGCCCTTTATGTTGCGGTGCTATTGCATGATATTGCAAAAGGGCGTGGTGGTGACCATTCCATATTAGGTGCTGAAGTTGCTCGTACCTTATGCCCGCAGCTAGGGTTGAGTGAGAGTGAAACTGAGACTGTTATTTGGCTGGTCCAGTCCCATCTTTTGATGTCAAAAACAGCCTTTCGCTATGATTTACATGACCCGCAGACCATTAGCGATTTCGCCAGTGAAGTTCAGTCTCCAGAACGCCTTAAACTGCTTCTGATATTGACGGTTGCCGATATTCGCGCGGTTGGTCCGGACATCTGGAATGGCTGGAAGGCAACGTTAATGCGCGATTTATACCGGCGAGCAGAAGCTGTGCTTGGTGGGGCTGCTCCGACTGAAGTCTCACTTGGGGCTGCTGCTGATGCTCGTGACGAGGCGCGCCGCGCCCTGTCCGAATGGTCGGATGAGATGTTCGAGGCGCATGCATCACTATTCTATCCAAGCTATTGGACAAATTTTCCAACGGACCGCCTGGTACATCATACCACCTTTGCTGAGATATTTAAGGCCAGCAAAAAGGAACTCTTGATTGATATTATTACTGACAAGGATAGTAAATCCTCTATTTTAACGGTGATGGCAGCAGACCATCCTGGTTTATTTTCGCGCATTGCTGGCGCTGTTGCGATGGCAGAATGTTCGATTGTCAGTGCGCGTATTAATACCCGGCATGATGGGACAATTCTAGACGAATTCCGTGTCCAGACAAAAGACAGGCAGGCAATTGCCGATCCAAATATCAAAGATCGTATTTCCCAACTGATCGAAAAATCACTTGCCGGTGATATGTCGCTCTTTGATGCGCTTCAGCAAAAATCTGCGCGGATAACAAAACGGGTTCGGGCTCTCAAAGTGCCGCCACGCGTTCTGGTTACTAATGCACGAAGCAAAACACATACTGTTATTGAGGTGAATGGGACAGATAGACCTGGCCTGTTATATCAAATCACCTATCATCTCGCACAAATGGGTCTGCAGATTAATTCAGCAAGTGTCTCGACATATGGTGAGAAAGCCGTTGATGTTTTCTATGTAAAAGATGTGTTTGGTTTGCAGGTCAAGCGTGAACAGTTTCAAGAAAAAATCTACCAAGCCCTGCTTGCTATTCTTGATGGCGGGACTGAGTCTAAGTCAGCATCATAGGGACTGGTGAACATGTCGATTGAGACCCCTCCGAAAAAAAGCCTGAATGCTGTTGTCAAGCAAATAGGCTCATGGACAGCTATCAGCCGGGTTGCTGGCTTTGTGCGCGACCTTGTTTTTGCACATTTTCTGGGGGCTGGTGCAGCAGCAGATGCGTTTCTGGTAGCGTTTAAACTGCCTAATCTATTTCGGCGCCTCACAGCAGAAGGCGCGCTCACGAATGTTTTTTTGCCAGTCTATTCTGCAATGCGTGCTGAAAAAGGAGAAGCAAGAGCGCTTGTCTTTGTAAGTGAAGTTCAAACAGCTCTCCTTCTTGGACTAACAGTTTTTGTTCTACTGCTTGAATATTTTCTTCCCTTTATAATGATTGGTTTGGCGCCGGGTTTTGCAGACACACCAGAAAGACTTGAAGCTGCGATTGCTCTTGGAGTGATAACACTTCCCTATCTTCCTATGATATCGTTGGTTGCGCTGTGGGCAGCACTCAGTAATGCGCATGATGATTTTACCGGCGGGGCAGCCGCGCCAGTAATTTTAAATTTATGCCTGATTGGTGCTGCCATTATGATACCGGTCTATCAGGAAGTCTCAGGTGAAACAGGACTCCTGATTGTGATGCCTCTGGCGGTGGGCGTATTGCTTGCAGGCATTGGGCAGGTGAGTTTGTTACAAATTCGGATGCGAAAACAGCGGATTAATCCGCGTCTTTTTTCCTTTCGACTGTCAGCAGAAGCACGGCGTATGTGGGCATCATTTCTGCCGGCTGCACTTGGTGCTGGGGCCCTTCAGATTAACCTTCTTGTTGATACGATTCTTGCTTCTTTGCTGAATATCGGTGCCATTTCATGGCTCTACTATGCTGATAGAATAGCTCAATTGCCGCTGGGTATTATTGGAATCGCGCTTGGCACAGCATTACTGCCGCGGCTCTCAGCCCTTGAAGCTGCTGGAAAGCGAGATGGGGTAGCTACTGAAATATCAAATAGTTTTAAAACAGCCTCTTTATTCATCCTGCCAGCTGCGGCGGCTCTTATTGTGATTGCTGAGCCGTTATTGTCTGGCCTGTTTCTTTCAGGAGCTTTTACACAAAATGATGCCTATCTATCGTCATTAGCATTGATTGCTTATGGTGTGGGGTTGCCGGCCTTTGTCGGGACAAAAATTTTGCAACCCGCCTTTTATGCTGCAGGACAGGCAAAGCTTGTTCTGAAAATATCTCTGGTGTCAGTTCTGATAAATTTATGCCTGAGCCTGCTATTAATGCAGAGCCTTGGGCATGCAGGTTTGGCACTGGCAACATCCCTGTCTTTTTGGATCGTTTTTATCTGGCAAGCGGCCATGTTACGCCGTCAGAAAAAGCTCGATTTTACAGCCGGTCTTTTTATGGCGAAGGCTCTGACAGCGTCGCTTGTAATGGCCGCTGGGCTGATAGCAATACAAATGCATTTGAATAAATGGCTGTCCTTTAGTGAGGTGTTGGGACCGCGGCTTCAGCTTGGACTTTTGGTTGTAAGCGGGCTTATTCTTTATGGTGTCAGTGCTGTTGTCTTGAAAATTGCCCCCAAGCTGCGTTAACCTTAGCGCCTGATAGGGGAAAAAGGCTTGAGAAGCCAGCTCCTGCTGGTCATAAAGAGCCAGAACATGATAAGCTTATATAACCATAAAGGGTTCCCATGTCTCAGACACAGTTTCGTTCTGCCGATATCACTTCATCGGCTCACAAAGAGCCAAAGAATGTGATTTTTTCTGGTGTCCAACCAACCGGAAACCTGCATCTTGGAAATTATCTTGGTGCGATTCGGAATTGGGTTGCCCTACAAAATGATTTTGACTGTATTTACTGCGTTGTTGATTTACATGCGATTACGGTACCGCAGGACCCCAATGCCCTTCGGACATCGATTAGAGAAGTGGCGGCGTGCCTCATAGCCTCTGGCATTGACCCAGACCAAGCTGTGCTCTTCAATCAGTCAACTGTCCCTCAGCATGCAGAACTTGCCTGGATTTTTAATTGTGTAGCGCGGCTTGGCTGGCTTAACCGGATGACACAATTTAAAGAAAAAGCAGGGAAAAATCGAGAAAATGCTACAGTGGGTTTATATTCCTATCCTACGTTGATGGCAGCAGATATTCTCGCATATAAAGCAACACATGTCCCTGTTGGCGAAGATCAAAAACAGCATCTTGAGCTCGCACGTGATATTGCAGCAGCGTTTAATGCGATGTTTGGTGCTGATATCTTTCCTCTCCCTGAACCACAGATTCAGGGTGTTGCTGCCCGGGTCATGAGCCTTCGTGATGGTAGCTCAAAAATGAGTAAGTCGAACCCATCAGACTATACACGTGTAAATCTGACAGATTCTGCAGATGAAATTGCGCAGAAAATTAAAAAGGCGAAGACAGACCCCGAACCACTACCCTCTGAGATGGCGGGCCTGGATGACCGGCCTGAAGCCCGCAATCTGGTCGGTATCTATGCAGCATTATCAGGTGCAACAAGCGCCGAAATTTTGTCTGAATTTGGAGGGCAGGGTTTTGGTGTATTTAAGCCAGCTCTTGCCGAGCTTACCGTCTCGCAGATAGCACCTATTTCTGAAAAAATGAACAGATTATTAGACGATAGCGTAGAAATTGACAGAATTCTGAAAAAGGGCACTGAACAGGCACGCGCTCGAGCAGAGCCTGTGCTGGCAGAGGTTAAAAAAATAGTCGGGTTTTTGCCAGAATAAACAGATAATTACGATACATGATACGAAGTAATTATATTCTTTATACTTGCCTTCGGCTGTTCGGCTTCCCATTTCACCTACAGGAAGTTATGCTAAAACCAGAAAATTTTTGCATTGCGCCTCTATGACGCGGTTTTGTCGCACCCTCAATATTGGAGTTGAAATCTCACTATGTTTATCCAGACCGAAGATACCCCGAACCCAGCGACACTGAAATTTATACCAGGCGTCGCCGTATTGCCGGGTGATACAGCTGAGTTCGTATCAAAAGATGCAACAAAGACATCACCGCTTGCGAAGCGTATTTTTGAGATTGATGGTATTGTATCTGTTTTCTTGAGTGGCGATTTTATCGCCATCACCAAGGATGATGCCAGTGAGTGGTTTTCGCTCAAGCCGTCAGTCTTGGCAGGTATTATGGAACATTTCGCATCGGGTCTGCCGGTAATGGAAGTTACGAGCGACGGGAACGAAGAGGCTTTTGAAGATACTGAGACCGTTCAGCAAATTAAACATCTTCTTGATACAAGAGTGCGTCCGGCTGTTGCGATGGATGGCGGTGATATTACCTTCCATTCTTTTGATGAGGGTGTTGTTACGCTTCAGATGCGTGGCGCTTGTCAGGGTTGCCCAAGTTCAACAGCGACGCTGAAAATGGGCATTGAAAATATGCTTCGCCATTATATTCCCGAAGTGAAAGAGGTGCGGCCTTACGAATGATGGGCTTTAATCATAAAATAGGGATTAAAAATGGCTCTATGAACATCATTTTTTAACCTTTTCCTTTTATGCTTTTCTTGTCTTTGTCTTATGGGTCACGAAAGCTGTTTAAATGGTCAATAATCACACAACTCTCCCTGCAATTTCCAATAAAACACTTGTATTGGCTATGTTATTGGCCACTGCATGTCATTATCTTTTACCTCTTCTGCATGTGCCATCGCCAACAATAACAGCCCCGCACGATGATTTTGTTGGTCACTCTGACAGTGCTGTCATGAAACAGAAAGATAAGAAGCCGGGTAAAACGGCTTCTTCCTCCTACAGCCCGATTGCCACGCTGAAATTACCGCCCTTCCCACCTGAGTTAGACTATGATGTTTTTGACACATCACAGGTGATCCCAAGACTTTTTATCTCCCGAATGCCCGCCCTTGATGAACATGATACGCAGCGCCGCAAACAGCAATTTATTCAGGTCATGCTGCCACTAATTTTAAAGGCGAACGATGAGATATTAGATGATAAACAAGCCATAGCGCTGGCGCTCAGGTCTGGAAATGATGATGTTCTGGCAGCCTTTGCCAAAAAATATAGACTTCCAGAGACACAGGAATCAGCTGAACAGCGTGACCGGTCCTTGCAGATAAGGGTGCAGCCGATACCGGTTGACATCGCTCTAGCGCAGGCGGCTGTTGAATCTGGCTGGGGTCAGTCACGCTTTACACGTGAAGGAAATGCGCTGTTCGGTCAGTGGGTGTGGGATATCAGTGAGGGTATCAAGCCTGCGCAGGCAAGTAATAGCCGTGCCGCAGTTCGCTCGTTTCCTGACCTTTTGAGTTCGGTTCGCTCATATATGACGAATTTAAATACACATTATGCTTATGAAGCGTTTCGCAAACGCCGCTCTGAGCTTCTCTTGTCAGGCAAGACATCTGTTTCTGGTCTGCAGCTTATCCCGTTTTTATCCCGATATGCTGAAACAGGTTCTGAATATGTTACGACCCTAGAAAAGATGATCACACAAAATGATTTTGACAGATTAGCCTCACGACAATTATCAAGTGAGGGTTAATTTAACGCGTCAGAAATTGGCGCCCAAACCAGCGCCAACGACCATCAACAGCAGGCATTGTGCAATTAATCCGCGCGCGGGGCTCTGTTAACGGGCCTGGTGCTCTAATCTCGGCACGCATACCAAGCATTGTAACATCAAGTTTTCCATGGTTGTTTGAAAAGCACCTTAACTGGCTCACGGGGCTCATTTCCTCGCTCACGGTAAATCCATAAAGTGGCGGATTCATCGTTAAAACCATGTCTTCAGGGGTAAGGTCATGCACTTTTAACGGCAAACCATCAACAGCCAACTTAAGCCTATCAATTGTGCCATAGGCTTCATTAAAGGCAAATCGAGGAAGCTGGAACTGATCATCGGCACTATGCATGATACCTGAATTTTGACCAAAGGCGGCACGGAAGCCAGCATTTTTAACAGCATCAATGACAAATTGAGAATATTCACCATATGGATAGGCAAAGAGCTCCGGTCTTAGGCCAAGTTCTTCAATGAATCGTCCATTCGATGTTGATATTTCGGCGCGAACTTCCTCATCACTTAACCTGTGCATATGCGGGTGTGTATGAGTTTGTGACCCAATCGTAACACCTGATGATTGTAATTCGCGTATCTGCTCCCATGACATGTAACCCGATAGTTTCCTATCTATCGGGCTACTTGCAACAAACAAAGTAAACGGAAACCCTGCTTCGGTCAGGCGGGGCCAAGCTTCGGTATAAACAGACAAATATGCATCATCTATTGTAATCGCAACTGTGCGGTCTGGAAGAAGCTCACCTGCCCGAAGCCGCACGATAATATCATCTAGCTTTAAGACAGTATAATTTCCTCCAGCTAAATGAGCGAGATGCGCTTCAAACTGTTGGATGCTGATGTTCGTGGACGGGTAACGTGATTCGCCAAAACGGTGATACATCAGGACAGTTGCACTATCGCGCATTTCTTCTTCAGCCTCAGCCGGTGAAATAGAAACAACAGAAAGTTGCAAAAGCAGGCTAATTAACAGACCGTATAGACCCATTTTACCATCTATTTTAATCATAATTTGTTACCTGATAACGGGTTAACACAATTCAACGGTTGAAATTCTGATTCTGGTAAGCACATCTCTATCGAGAAGAGCATGATTGGTAAATAGCCAAGAGTGAAATTGATGAAATGAAAAGAATTTCCCCTAAAACTTTCTGTGCGCTATTCTAATTTTTTTTCATTAGGCCTGCAAGCCGCCATCGCGTTTTACGATAGGCAAAACAAGCTATTTTTGTATTATTTACGTTAAGAAGATAAACCATTCCATGACCGAATCTAGCAGAATT
Organism: Alphaproteobacteria bacterium UBA4588; assembly: GCA_949529445.1. Taxonomy (GTDB): domain Bacteria; phylum Pseudomonadota; class Alphaproteobacteria; order Puniceispirillales; family Puniceispirillaceae; genus UBA4588. The sequence continues at coordinate 46,819 of CATISA010000026.1, read as the reverse complement.
TTGGCACGTGACTGTAGTCTTATCCTCAGCCTTGAGGCGAGCGGTGATATGGCGTCTGCTGCCATACGCAAAACTGGTGATGTTATCGGCTATGCTGAAAATAAAGCCCGCCATGGTCATGCTGAGACGCTTATTTTGTTAGTACAGGATGCTCTTGGCCAATCAGGGGCGACTTTTAGCGATGTTACATTGGTTGCAGCTGGATGTGGCCCGGGCTCTTTTACAGGCATCCGTGTATGCCTTGCTGCAGCATCTGGCTTTGTCATTGCCCATAATATCGCAGAGGCTGGTGTTAGTGGGCTGGCGGCTCTTGCCGTGAGGGCTGCTTCCAAGACAGCTGACAGGCAGGCGCAGTATTTAAGCCTTGCAGATACGCGTCGTGGCAGTTGGTTTGCCCAAATGTACGACGCCTGCGGGGGGTGGGTTAGTCCCTGTGTTGAACATACTCCAGATATGCTGGGTAGCTGGTTACAGGAGTACCGTAATGACGCCCCGCTTTATATCATAGGTTGTCTTGATGGGCCTGCACAAGAAAGCCTCTCTTCTCATGGAGAGGTTCTGCACCATATGTTGGATGCGCGCGATATTGCCGAATATGCGGCACGGGCCGTTGACGACCCTAGCCGTCAGATGAGTCCTTTAATTCCGCTTTATGTTAACCCAGCGCGCCTTGGCCCCGAAAAACAGGCACGTCAGCATAAAGGAGTTCATTAGGATCAGGTTATGACGCACCCTGTATTTTCCTACATGCTCGGTCAGCATAAGGCGGACATGATGCGCCTTTATGCGGAAACCTATCCAGAGAAGGGCAGCAAAAAAGCAGAATTATGTGCTGATTTGATAGATGCGCCAACAATAGTAGGGATAGGTGGGTACGTTGGCGGTAGGTTGGCAGGGTTTATTCTTGCGCAGCAGGTATGCCCAAGCAGTGACATTATTGAGCTTGTTGTCTCGCCTCCTGTTCGGCGTATCGGAATTGCAACGGGGCTTCTTAATCAGCTGGTGGCGCTGTCACGCCGCCACAACATATCTGAGCTATTTCTAGAGGTGGCAGAGGATAATCAGGCCGCACAAGCTCTTTATCAGAAGCGCGGGTTCCAAAATGTTGGCAAACGCGCTGGATATTATCAGCATGAAGACCATTCTGTTGATGCGATTATTATGCAAAAAAGATTTTAACAGTGGCAGAAGAAAGCCTGAACCAAAAAGATATCTGGACAGACTCACAAAAAAGAGCACAGTTTTATATTCAAAACACCAAAACACTTGACCCTGTAAGAGGTTACTGGCTATGCCGGAGACGATTCTTCATAATAACAAGATGAACCACGCTTTTCACAGTGGTTGCAAAAAATAAGGTATGTAGTCGCCCGCTAATGAAAAAACTTTTTATCAAGACCTATGGCTGCCAGATGAATGTCTATGACTCAGATAGAATGGCAGACGCCCTTGCCCCTGCTGGTTATATGCCAACCCATGCACCAGAAGATGCAGACATGATCATCTTAAATACCTGCCATATCAGGGAAAAAGCCTCGGAAAAGGTGTTTTCCGAGCTTGGGCGGTTACGGCAAGTGAAAAGCAGGGCAGCCGACCAACAGAACAAACAGGTTCTTATTGCTGTGGCAGGCTGTGTTGCTCAGGCAGAAGGTGAAGAAATCACTCGGCGTGCACCATGGGTAGATATGGTCGTTGGGCCGCAAACATATCACCGGCTTCCTGAACTGGTCGCTCAGGCCGATCCGCACGCCCGTTCTCATGTTGTTGATATTGAGTTTCCAGAAGAAGTAAAATTCGATTTGCTTCCTGAAGAACATCTCCCACGAGGACCAGCTGCATTTTTGTCTGTTCAAGAAGGGTGTGACAAATTCTGTAGTTTCTGTGTTGTGCCCTATACAAGAGGAGCAGAATTTTCTCGTCCAGCAAGCCAGATTCTTGAAGAAGCAAGACGGCTTATTGCAGGTGGAACGGTTGAAATTACCCTGCTTGGTCAGAATGTGAATGCATGGCATGGGTATGATAAGCAGTCTAGCAACAGTGCAGGACTTGGCCGGCTAATACGGGAATTAGCGGACCTTGATGGGCTAAAGCGGTTGCGTTATACGACATCACATCCATTAGATATGGATGATGATTTAATCAATGCGCACCGAGACGTTGATGTTCTGATGCCTTATTTGCATCTTCCTGTTCAGTCTGGCTCAGATAATATTTTGCGCCGGATGAACCGCAAACATGGGCGTGATGACTATTTCCGTATCATTGATAGGCTTCGCGATGCCTCCCCAGATATTGCATTATCAGGTGATTTTATTGTTGGGTTTCCGGGTGAAACAGATAAGGATTTTGCTGACACAATTTCGTTTATTGATAAGGTTGGCTACACTTCGGCATACTCATTTAAATATAGCAAGCGTCCAGGCACGCCCGCTGCGAGTGACGAAACACAGGTAGACGAGCAGGTGAAAACGGACCGGCTTGCAGCTCTTCAGCAACTGATTTCATCTCAACAGTTAGCTTTTAACAAATCGTGTGAGGGGCGGGTTATGCCTGTCCTGATTGAGCGTGATGGGGGCCGTGAAGGCCAGATGACTGGACGAAGCCCCTATATGCAATCTGTTTACCTTGACGGAAATAGCAGCATGATTGGACAGATTGTTGATATGAAAATTGAACAGGGTAGGCAGAATTCCGTACTGGCATCAGTCGTGTCAGATAGCTCGGTTTTGTGAATGCCACTGACAGGATAGAAAAAGGGTTCCACGTGATAGCTGACACCGCGCAAAAGACAGTTCGTTTAGAGTTTCAAGATAATGATATTCTCCTGACATTATGTGGCCAGCATAACCAGCGCCTCTCGAGAATTGAAGAGGCGCTAGAGATCAGTATTGATAGTTTTGGCAATCAACTAAAGGTAAGTGGGTCAGACGAAAATGTCGCGCGTGCTGGCAAAATTATTACGGGTATCTATAAGCAATTAAGTGCCCGCGCTGCTGCAGGAGAAGAAACCAACGCTACCTTGATTGATGACCTCCTGCGACAAGCTGATAATGGAACAAACCCATCTGATGCGCCGGTATCTACACAGCTTTTTGCAACGACGTGGAAGAAAAAAATCTTTGCCCGCACGCCTGGTCAGGGTGATTATTTCAAACTGCTGACCAATAATGAAGTTGTGTTCGGGATTGGTCCTGCTGGGACAGGCAAAACCTATATGGCAGTGGCGCAGGCTGTAGACTGCCTCAAACGCAGAACTGTTGATCGAATTATCCTGTCACGCCCAGCTGTTGAAGCCGGAGAGCGCCTCGGGTTTCTGCCCGGCGATATGAAAGAAAAAGTCGATCCCTATCTACGCCCTCTCTATGATGCGCTCTATGATATGATGCCGGCTGATAAGGTTGACAGAATGCTCGCAAGCGGCGAAATCGAAATTGCGCCGCTGGCCTTCATGCGAGGACGAACGCTTACCAATGCTTTTGTGATTGTTGATGAAGCGCAGAACACAACCCCGGTTCAAATGAAGATGGTTCTTACCCGCCTTGGTGATGGGTCACGTATGGTCATTACAGGCGACTTATCTCAGGTTGATTTACCGCAGGGTCATATGTCTGGTTTGTCCGATGCTGTCGGGCGGCTTGATAATGTAAAGGGAATTGGCATTATTAAATTAACAGGAGATGATGTTGTCCGACATCCAGTTGTGGCCCGTATTCTCAAAGCCTATGATGCTGGACAAAACTAATATGATTAGGCACTCTTACTTTAGTTTTAGGAAGATAGCAAAAAAACGTGAACAAACCTCCCTCTAGCGCGCAAACGCCCAGTGCCAGCAAAACGGTATCTGCCAAAAATAATCCATCTGAAACAGAGATGGCTGACATGTACCGCGAATGGAAATCAGGTGCTGGTCATATTGTTGAACACCACATTGAAGAGCCTGACTGGCTTCCGCTAATAGCTGATGTTGAAGCGGTTAGCTGTCAGCTTTTTGATATTCTTCTCACCGAAGAAGGGCTAGCTGAAACAAGCATCTCTCTCTGTTGGACCAATGATGCTCATATGAGCCAGCTCAACGAAAATTTTCGGGGGAAAGAGAGCCCAACCAATGTATTGTCTTTCCCCGTAGATGAAGAAGGTGATTCAGGTGAGAATGATCTCATTATCCTTGGTGACATTGCACTTGGCCGTGAAATTATTTTAAAAGAAGCTGAAGATGGCGGTATAACACCTCATGATCATATTATTCATCTTTTAGTTCACGGCGTTCTTCATTTGCTCGGATATGACCATGAAGATGATGAGGGTGCCAAAGAAATGGAAGCATACGAGACGCGGCTTCTGGCGCGGGTTGGTATTGCAAATCCGTATGATGAAGTTTTGATAAAGAGCGCGCAGGAGCTGGCATAATGGCATTTATGTCTGCTTTAAAAAAAATCCCCATCTTTAGTAAATCAGCTACTATGCGTGATGAGCTGACTGACCTGATAGAGACGTCTATTTCAGAAATGGAATCTGGCTTTGATATCAATGAAGGCTTGCTGCTCCGCAATATGCTGGGGTTGCGTGATATTACAGCAGAAGATGTGATGGTGCCGCGTGCTGATATTGTGTCAGTTGATATTGCGGATGGGTTTGAAGCTGTGATGCGTCAAATAAATGAAGCCTCCCATAGTCGGGTTCCCGCTTATGAAGGTAGCGTTGATACCATTGTTGGCATGCTTCATATCAAAGATTTGTTGCATCATTCGCTGCAGGAAAAACAACCAGCCCTATCAGGGTTGCTGCGGCCTGTTTTATTCGTATCACCTTCAATCCGTCTGCTTGAACTGTTGCAAGAAATGCGGCTAAAGCGCCAGCATCTTGCTCTGGTTGTTGACGAATATGGCGGCATTGACGGTCTGATAACAATTGAAGATCTGGTCGAAGAAATTGTTGGCGAAATCCAAGATGAGCATGATGATGATGAAGCACCGCATGTTGAAATCGCTCATGATGGCTCAGCCACAGCAAATGCACGACTGGAAATCAGTGTTTTAGAAGATATGTTTGGCGATTTGCTCGAGGAAAGCGAGCGTGATGAAGTTGATACGATTGGCGGGCTTGTGTTCTCATTGGCAGGTCGTGTTCCTGTTCGCGGCGAAGTGATCAGGCACCCTTCTGGTCTTGAATTTGAAATACTTGATTCGGACCCACGTCGTATTTCACTCATCCGTATCAGCGGGATTGCGCCCCAGCAGGACCGAAGTGATCCCTCGCTCACCTAGTATGATGTAGCTAGTGCCAAACGGCACAAAATAGTTCCCTTAGTATATCTTACGGGAGGTCAGCCTATGATATTTTTGCTATCGTTTGTGTCTGGTGGCCTAACAAGTTTGGCGCTTCCGCCAGCAGGGTTTATGGCAGCCTTATGTGCTTTTGCTCTACCTTTGAGCGCTGCCTGTACGGCGCAGTCGCCTCTTAGAAGCGCCCTTTTCCTCTGGTGTGGCGCATGGGGATATTTTTCAACCTCTTTATACTGGCTTGGTTCTGCTCTTTTTGCAGGGCCTGAGATATTTGTCTGGCTCCTCCCATTTGTTTGTCTCGGACTGCCTGCCTTTATCGCGCTATTTTGGGCTGTGCCGGGCTATATCGCAGCCAAAGTGGCGTCAACGCCTATGATACGCCTTCTTCTTCTTATTCTTGGTCTGGGAATCAGTGAGTATCTGCGTACGATTTTATTCACAGGGTTTCCCTGGAATGCGCCAGCACAAATTGTGATGGCGTCTGACACTATCTCACAGTCAGCCGCCTATATCGGTCAGCATGGGCTCAATTTTGTCATATTCATGGTAATGGGCGCGGTGGTGTGTCTTTATCAAAAGCGCGGGTGGGCTGCGTTATTTTTTATTGCGCCTGCTTGTTTGGTTTTTAGCATTGCTGCTCTCCGTTCATTTGAGGCACCATCGATAGCGCGCCTTGCAGATGGACTTCCCCAGGTCCGCCTTGTTCAGCCAAATGTGCCACAAGACGAAAAATGGCGCGCCGAAGAGCGTGATGGACATTTGCGCGATATGATCTTGCTATCAGCCACGCGCCTGCCCGTGCCGCAGCTTGTTATACTCCCTGAAACAGCGATTGCAGGACGGTGGCCGACAGAAGCTGCATTGGTACGACAAATTGCCCGCGCTACAACTGCTTTTGATGGTTATCTTCTTTCAGGGATTATCAGGTCTGATGCATCAGACAAAGCGAACCGTTTTTTCAATAGTGCTGTAATGCTCAATCATGAGGGGCGCCTTTCTGGCTATTATGACAAAGAACATCTTGTGCCGTTTGGAGAATATGTGCCATTTCGAGGGGTGCCATTTATTGATGCGATAGCTGGCCCAAGTGATTTTTCGTCAGGACAGATGCAACCTTTTTTAAGAGTGTCGCCTTTTGGTTATGTTGCTGTTCTTATTTGTTATGAAGTTGTGTTTCCTGATTTCCTTGATCAGCAAAAACGACAAGAGCGGCCTGATTTAATGGTTAATTTGACAAATGATGGTTGGTTTGGACTGACAGCGGGGCCTTGGCAGCATCTTGCTCAGGCCCGGATGCGGTCTATCGAGGAAGGCATTCCTATTATGCGTGCGGCAAATACCGGTATTTCCGCAGGTATTGATGGGTATGGTCGCCTGTTAGGCGTGCTACCACTTGGTCACTCAGGGAGTATTGATATTCCCGTGCCACCGGCACTTTCTGCTACATTTTATTCTCAATATCGCTGTCTTGGTGCTGCCTTAATTATAAGTTGGCTCGTTTTTGGTGTCTTCTTCCTTGTAAAAAGGATGTAAGTGGGGCAATAACTATGCTGAAAAAATTCATAATGGCAGTCGTCTGCGAGGTTTATTTTGGCTTATCTTTTTACATCTGAATCAGTATCCGAAGGTCACCCGGATAAAGTTTGTGACCGTGTTTCGGATACTATCCTTGATTTATTTCTTCGCCATGAAAGCGAAGCCAGAGTTGCCTGTGAGACACTTGCAACGACAAATAGGATTGTCCTTGCTGGTGAGGTGCGTGCATCTAAAGACAATATGCCCTCCATTATGGATCAGATAGAAGCTGAGGTGCGCAACGCAATTTCTGATATTGGATATGAGCAGGACAAATTTCACCATGCTCATTTTGAATTTCAGAATTATTTGCATGAGCAGTCGGCTGACATTGCTGCTGGTGTTGATAGCTCTGACAGCAAAGAAGAAGGGGCTGGTGACCAGGGTTTAATGTTTGGCTATGCGTGCGGTGAAACCGAAGAGCTGATGCCGGCGCCGATTCATTATGCACATCAGCTTCTGAAGGGGATGGCCGCCCTGCGCAAAAAGAATACTGATAGTATTTTGGGTCCTGATGCAAAAAGCCAGATCACGCTGCGCTATGCAGATGATGGTAGCATCGAGGGTGTTGAAACGCTTGTTGTGTCCACCCAGCACAAAGAAGGTGTGAGCGAATCTGATATCAGAGCGCTGATAACCCCTCTTGCTGCAGATCTTCTGCCAGATGGTTGGATGGTTGGCGCCAAGAACTTTTTGATTAATCCAACAGGTAATTTTGTTATTGGCGGACCCGACGGTGATGCCGGACTGACAGGCCGTAAGATCATTGTTGATACTTATGGCGGTGCAGCACCTCATGGCGGCGGCGCGTTTTCAGGAAAAGACCCAACAAAAGTTGACCGGTCAGCTGCCTATGCGGCGCGCTATCTTGCAAAAAACGTTGTTGCAAGCGGCCTTGCTAAAAAATGTACTATTCAGATTGCTTATGCCATTGGCGTTGCAGCTCCAGTTTCTGTCTATGTGAATAGTCATGGTACGGGCACTGTATCAGATTCCAGTCTTGCGGCGCTATTTACTAACGGCGATATCATGGATTTACGCCCCCAAGGAATCCGAACTCATCTGGGTCTGAATAATCCAATCTATACACCGACATCTGCATATGGTCATTTTGGCAGAAAAGCCGGGGAAGCGGGCGCCGGTACATTTAGCTGGGAAGCAACCGATTTGGTTGATGCGATTAAAGCAAGTCTGTAGATGTGCTGTTCTGGTCTCATGTGAGAGAAAGGTTGCTTTGATGACAGGAGCGCGGCCATCGTCTCTTCCGGACTATCATTTTTATGGTAGGCGAAAAGGGCGCGCGTTAAGCACCCATATGAAGCAACTGCTAAGCAAAGAATTACCTCGCCTCTCTCTTGATAAGGCCGCACTCTCATCTGCCCCGCTTGCAAGCCAGTTTGATAGTGACAAGGATGCGTTGTTTCTGGAAATCGGTTTTGGTGGCGGTGAACATCTTGCTCAGCTTGCTGCTGGCAACCCGCATGCAGGATTTATTGGCGCTGAGCCGTTCATCAATGGGGTGGCAAGCCTTGTGCGCCAGATAGATGAACATGCCCTGAGCAATATTCGTATTTGGTCCGACGATGTACGTCCCTTGCTAGATGTTATGGAGCGGGGCTGTCTTGATGGCGTTTATGTTATGTTTCCTGACCCGTGGCCGAAACGACGGCACGCTTATCGTCGTATTCTGTCTCAAAAAATGCTTGATAGCCTTGCGCGCTCGGTTGTGCCGGGTGGGTTTCTTCGGATGGCAAGTGACCATCCGATTGCAAAGACATGGCTGTTAGCAGAAGCTATGCGCCATCCTGCTTTTGATTGGCGCGCAGAAACCGCCGCCGATTGGCGTACGCTTCCTAAAAATTGGCCTGAAACACGCTATATGGCAAAAGGGACAAGAGAAGGCCGTGCGTCAAGTTGGTTTGATTTTGCCCGTCTGAAAGGTGTATAACTTGCTTTTTGCTTGAATGTGGCGTATCACATGCCTTACATAGCGTTTTCTTTCGAAGCGGTGGGCCAAAAGCCCGCCTTTTTTGTTGCCTAAAAGTGAATGTGGAACACAGGCTGATGCAGAAAAGCGATTATGAAAAAGATTAAGCAAGAACACAATGCATAGCGAATTGTAAAAGAGCAGGGCAGGGCAGGGATGGTCTCTGAAAAGCTTAACCAGATAATCGAACCGACCCTTTCAGATTTGGGGTTCGCGCTTGTGCGCGTCCGTTTTTCTGGCGTTGGCGCAGATGGAAAAGCGCGCTCTCAGCTTCAGATTATGGCTGAACCAATCGAAAGCCGAGAAATGACAGTTGAAGATTGTACGCTGATTAGTCGTCAGCTTGCCGCTGTTCTGGATGTTGAAGACCCGATAAGTGAAGCCTATCAACTTGAGGTGAGCTCTCCTGGTATGGATAGACCGCTTACCCGTCCGGAAGATTTTATTCGCTTTGCTGGTGAGCTTGCGAAGGTTTCATTATTACAGCCGCGTAATGGCCAAAAACGTTTTCGTGGCCGACTTGGTGGCGTAGATGAAGATAATATTATCCACCTGGATACAGGAACAGGGCGTGTTAGCTTTGCCTTCGACGAAATAGATACTGCCAAAATTGACCCGACCGAATTTTTTTCAACGCTGAAACAGCAGCTCCGAAGAGATGAGAAAAAAAATAAGGCTAAAAACACAAGCATACCGGACAATGAGGCTTCGTCCGGCACAGATGTTGGTTAGCCATTAGAAAGGCAAATATCTTATCAACCCATGAGGGGCTGGTAAGAGATATAAGATAAAAAGGACAGACGTTATGGATACATCATCTATTCCAGGACTTGAATTGATGCAAATTGCAGATGTGGTGGCCCGCGAGAAATCAATTGATCGCGAAGAGGTTGTCATTGCAATGGAAGAAGCCATTCAGAAAGCGGGACGCTCGAAATACGGTAATGATCGTGATATCCGGGCTATGATCGATCGCAAAACAGGCGCCATCCATCTTGAGCGTTGGACCGAAGTTGTCGAAGATGTCGAGAATGAGGCAACCCAGATGACTGTCACTGAAGGTGTCAAACACCAGATTGGTCTTGGCGAATTTTTGCGCCAGCCACTTCCGCCGATTGAATTTGGCCGGATTGCTGCCCAAACAGCCAAACAGGTTATCTCGCAGAAAGTGCGTGAAGCTGAACGCGGCCGTCAATATCAGGAATATAAGGACCGCGTTGGGGAAGTTGTTATTGGTACGGTAAAACGTGCTGAAAGCTATTCTATCACTGTTGACCTTGGTCGCGCTGAAGGCGTGATTCGCCGGGATCAGATGATTCCGCGTGAAAATTTCAATCAGGGCGATAGAGTTCGCGCCTATATTGTTGATGTACGTGAAGAGCCTCGTGGCCCACAAATTTTCCTTTCACGGGCAGCAAACGAGTTTATGGCCAAGCTATTTGTTCAAGAAGTGCCTGAGATTTATGACGGTATTATTGAAATTAAAGCTGTTGCAAGAGAGCCAGGAAGCCGAGCGAAGATTTCGGTCTTGTCACGTGATAGCAGCATTGATCCCGTTGGTGCTTGTGTTGGTCTTCGAGGCAGCCGCGTGCAGGCAGTTGTTAGTGAATTGCAGGGTGAAAAGATTGAGATTATTCCTTTTTCAGAAGATCCCGTTACCTTCATCGTTAACGCTCTTGCACCGGCAGAAGTTGCCAAGGTAGTTGTTGATGAAGTTGCAGGCCGAGTTGAGGTCGTTGTTCCGGACGAACAGCTCAGTCTTGCGATTGGTCGCCGTGGCCAGAATGTCCGGCTCGCCTCTCAATTGACTGGCTGGTATATTGATATTCTAACAGAGGCGGAAGAATCAGAGCGTCGCCAAGAAGAGTTTAAAACCCGTTCAACGCGTTTCATTGAAGCTTTGAATATTGATGATGTTATTGCTCACCTGCTAGTTGCTGAAGGATTTGTAAGTGTTGAAGATATTGCAGCTACCCCTATTTATGAGCTGTCAACAATTCAGGGGTTTGATGAAGATATTGCAACCGAGCTCAATAATCGTGCGGTAGAGTTTGTTGAGGCTGAAGCGGTCCGTATCGAAGGCGAGTTAAAACGTCTTGATGTGAAAGATGATTTGAAAGAAGCAGAATATTTGTCGCTTCAAATGGTTCTTACATTGGCTGAAAATAGCATCCTGTGTCTTGATGATTTAGCCGAGCTCGACAGCGAAGAGTTACTTGGCTTCCTTGGTGAGCACGGCCTTGAAGATGAGGCTGCAGCAGGTGAAATTATCATGGCTGCACGGGCGCATTGGTTTTCTGATGAAGAAACGCCGACAGACGAAAGTGAAGCTGACGCCTCACCGGACGCTGGCTAATGTTACTCGGTATCACAGGCATCACCCATGCAAGCATCTTCCCCCTCACAGCCCGTCAAAGCAGTCATCGCAGCTGACAATATCTCGTTGAGAAAGTGCATTGTAACGGGCGGTACGGCAGATAAATCTGACCTTATCAGATTTGTTGCCGGGCCCGACGGACAGCCAGTGGCTGACCTGGCTGAAAAGCTGCCAGGCCGGGGGGCATGGGTAACAGCATTGCCTGCAGTAATTTCAGAAGCAGCACAGAAGGGTCGTTTTAAACGCCATATTGATGCAACCTCTTCTGATCCTACCCAGCTTGTGGCAATCGTCACAACACAGATAGAGCGGCGACTGTTACAGCATCTTTCAATGTTTCGGCGTGCGGGTCTGGCCCTATGTGGCGGCGGGGCTATACGCGACGAAGGGCTTATGCAGGCGCTGTTGATTGCTGACGATGCCAGCACCAGAGAAGCACGGCAACTTATCAGCGCTGTGCAACCAGAGTGGACTGAAACCGGACTACCAGCAGAGCTATTAGGTCAGGCTGCTGGTCGCGGTTCTGTCGCTTATGTCGGGATAATACCGGTAAAATCGGCAGCAAATCGGAGAATGTGTGACCAGCTTCGTAATATGATTACGCGGTGGCGGCAATTTTCTGGTTATCATGGCCAGCATGATAAAATGGAGCAGGAGTAAGCTCCACCAAAATAAGAAGACAAGCCTCCTAGCTTGTCAGACTAGGTTAAGCAGGTGTATTACCTACGCTAGGCGCGACGTGCAGAAGATTTATCACGCCCCCAAAGCAATAGGCTGGTATATCTGGTATTGTGAGCACCTTGGAAAGGTCGAGAATGAGCGAAGAACAGAAAAAACCAAAAAAACTGAGCCTGTCAGGTAGTGGCAAGCTCTCTCTTGGTGGTACTGGTGAGCAGCCCCCGTTGCGGGGCGGAGCGGTCGTTGGGGGCTCGCGCGGCAAAACAGTGCAGGTAGAAGTGCGCCGGAAACGAGTTGGTGGCACACCTGTTCGTGGGGCTCAACCAGTGCCAGCACCTGCTACTCCTCCAGCAGAACAGCCTGTTGCAGCAGCAGAACCTACTCCGGCAGATGACCGTCTGACAGCGGCTGAGCGGGCTAATCGGATTAAGGTTCTTCAAGAAGGTCTGTCAAAATCATCCGATAGCGCTACAGAGCAAGCTGATGATGATCAGCTAGATGATGCTGTTGCAGCTGCAGCAGATATAGAGGGTGAGGCACAAACGGCTACGCCTGAAGCGCCAGCGGCAGAAGAAGCGCCGCTTGATTCGCGTGAAGCGCGTCGCCGCGCTGAACTTGCTGAACTCCAGGAAATTGAAAAGCAAGCATCTGCACAGCGTAAAGTACATACGGATAAGCTCACTGCAGAAAATGCCGCCCGCCAGGCGGCTGTCATACCCCAGCGCCCAAAGAACTTTACCAATGAAGATGCGCCGCCTTCGTCGCGCGAAGATACCGGTGCGCCGCGCAACCGTCGCCGTGCCTCAGAAGCTGAAGCACCACGCCGCACGCAAGGGACAAAGCGCGAGGATGGAGGTCGTCGTCAGACAAGTAAGATGACTATCTCTCAGGCGCTCTCTGGAGATGGTAATTCACGCCAGCGTTCGCTTGCCTCTGTGCGACGTCAACGTGAAAAAGCCCGCATGCAAGAAGACCAGCCGCAGGTAAAGCAGGTGCGTGACGTTATTATTCCCGATACGGTTACGGTTCAGGAACTTGCTAACCGGATGGCAGAACGTGCTGCTGATGTTGTTAAAGAGCTTATGAAGCTTGGGATTATGGTGACAGCTACCCAGACAATTGACGCTGAAACTGCTGAGCTAGTAACAATCGAATTTGGTCACAAAGTACAGCGCGTCTCTGATTCAGATATTGAAGATGGTCTGAGCGGCGAGCCTGATTCTGAAGAGATGATGAAACCGCGCCCCCCTGTCGTAACGGTGATGGGCCATGTTGATCATGGTAAAACCAGCCTGCTTGATGCGGTTCGCCAATCCGATGTTGCAGCTGGCGAATCAGGCGGTATCACACAGCATATTGGCGCTTATCAAATTGTAACAGGCAATGACAATACTATTACCTTTATTGATACGCCAGGTCACGCAGCCTTCACTGAAATGCGGTTACGCGGCGCAACAACAACCGATATTGTTGTGCTCGTTGTGGCAGCAGATGATAGTGTAAAGGCACAAACGATTGAAGCAATTAATCATGCTAAGGCAGCGGGTTGTCCTATCATTGTCGCAGTCAATAAATGTGATAAGCCAGATGCACAGCCACAAATCGTTCGTAATGATTTGTTGCAGCATGAAATTGTAACCGAAGATTTTGGTGGCGACGTGCTGTGTGTCGATGTATCAGCTCACACAAAACAGGGCCTTGATAAGCTAGAAGAAGCAATGATGTTGCAAGCTGAACTGCTTGAGCTGAAAGCAAACCCAGACCGTGCAGCTGAAGGTACTGTGATTGAAGCAAAGGTTGAACGAGGCCGTGGTTCAGTTGCAACAGTACTTGTGCAGCGCGGCACTTTATCTGTTGGCGATATTTTTGTTGTTGGCGCTGAGTTCGGGCGTGTCCGTGCCCTGCTAAATGATAAAGGTGCACAGCTTAAAACAGCAACCCCAGGGCAGCCTGTTGAGGTGCTTGGCCTAAACGGTACGCCTATGGCAGGTGACCCGTTTAGTGTTGTTGAAAGTGAGTCGCGTGCGCGTGAAATTGCCGAATACCGTCATCGCCGCCTTCGCGACAAAGAAGCGCTGGTTGGCGCCCGTGGTTCTGTTGAGCAGATGCTTTCCGCCATTGCGGCAGGTGAGGCAGCAGAGCTCCCAATCGTGATCAAGACAGATGTGCATGGCTCTCTAGAAGCGATTCGTGTCGCTCTTGAAAAATTGGGCACCGACCAGGTTAAAGTGAAAATACTGACAGGCGGTGTGGGCGGATTATCCGAATCGGATATCTCGTTGGCCGCAGCGTCACAAGCAATGGTTATTGGTTTTAACGTTCGGGCCATTCCTCAAGCGCGTGATTTAGCAAAACGTGACGGTGTCGAAATTCGGTATCATTCAATTATTTATGAAGTAATTGACGAAGTGAAAGCGGCAATGGGCGGACTACTTAGCCCAGATACTCAGGAAAACTTCATTGGATATGCCGAAATTAGACAGGTCTTCTCGATGTCAAAATATGGTAAGGTTGCTGGCTGTATGGTCACAGATGGTATCATCAAGCGTGGCTGTAAGGTTAGATTGCTGCGTGACAATGTTGTTGTTCATGAAGGATCCCTGAAAACCCTGCGGCGTTTCAAAGATGAAGTAAAAGAAGTGCGCGAGAGCATGGAATGCGGCATGGCCTTCGAAAATTATTCTGATATCCAAGAAGGTGATATGATCGAATGTTTCGAGCTAACAGAAGTGGCCCGTACGCTTGATTAAGCATAAATAAATCTAACAGCACATTTGTGTCAAAGACAGGCGATTATGACACGCAAACATAGATCTGGAACAGGACCAAGCCAGCGTCAGCTGCGGGTGGGAGAAGAGCTACGGCATCATCTCGCTGCCCTATTGATGCGTCAGGAAACGCATATTGAGGGGCTTGATACTATTCCCATTACCGTATCGGAAGTCTCAGTCAGCCCTGACCTGAGCAACGCGTCAGTCTATGTCATGACGCTTGGCGGTGATAGCCTTGATATTGTGTTGCCTACATTGAATGTGGCAGCTCCAAAGTTAGGCCATCTGATTGCTGGAAAGGTCCATCTCCGGCGCCTGCCGCGACTTAAATTCTTTGCTGACACATCCTATGATAATGCAGATAAGATTTCACGCGCCTTTGCGTCAATAAGCGAGCATGACGCGAGTTACGCTGAGGATGTTGCTGAGGCAGATTCAGTTGATGATACTGCGTATGACAAACTCTCCTCCTAATAACCTGCCTGCAACCAACTGCAATGGATGGATAGTTCTTGATAAGCCGGTTGGCATCTCTTCTGCAAAGGCAGTTGCGTTTGTCCGAAAAGCTTTTAAGGGGATAAAAACTGGTCATGCTGGTACGCTTGATCCTCTTGCCAGCGGTGTGTTGCCTATCGCTCTTGGGGAAGCAACAAAAACAATCTCCTATGTTATGACGGCCCAGAAATCTTATGAATTCAGCCTTGTCTGGGGAGCAGAAACGCAGACAGATGATACAGAAGGCGACATTACACGGAGCAGTGATTTTCGCCCTTCAGAAGCTGATATTCTGGCTGCTCTTCCGGCATTTACAGGCCTTATCCAGCAAATACCACCCGATTATTCTGCTGTGAAAGTTGCAGGACGGCGCGCTTATGCTGTTGCCCGAACGGCCGATAAAAACAATCAAGAGGGTTCGGTCAAGCTGGCGCTTAGCGCGCGTGACATTCAGATTGATTCGTTTCAGTTGCTATCTTGTGACGCTGAATCAGCGCGGTTTCATGTCGTGTGTGGCAAGGGCGCCTATATTAGGTCTCTTGCCCGTGACCTTGGGCGTGCTCTTGGCACAGCTGCGCATGTTACAGCTCTCCGACGCCTGTCAGTTGGCAAATTTAATGTATCTAGTGCAATTTCTCTGGATTTATTAGAGAAAGTAGGGCATGGTCCGTCCGCGCATTCGTATATCACTTCGATATTGACCGTGCTGGACGACATCCCGGCAGTGGCCCTTAACGAGGTGCAGGCACGAAAACTGCGGTTTGGGCAGACTGTGTTACTCACAGATACTCAGGCGAGCCCGATAGCTTTTTTGCGGCAACAAGATGATAGAGAGGCATTTATTGCTGTTTTCGACAATCAACCTGTTGCTCTTGTAACGCTAGACGGTATGCAGATTTCGCCGATACGGGTGCTCAACCTGTAACCTGAACAACTTGTCGGATGATAAGTTTGTTCGCTAAAGAGATAGGAGAATGTGATGTCGATTTCAAAAGAGCGCAAGGCAGAACTTGTGGCTGAATTTGGCAAAGACGGTGCAGATTCAGGATCGTCAGCTGTACAGGTCGCAATTCTAACCGACCGTATTCTGTACCTGACTGACCACATGAAAACACATAAAAAAGACTTCGCGTCACGCCGTGGCCTTCTAAAAATGGTTGGTCAGCGTCGTCACCACCTTGATTACATCCGCAAGCGGAATGAGGCTGCTTATAAGGACCTGATTGCTAAGCTAGGTCTCCGCCGCTAATTTCGTTTGATTGATAAGATACACCGCCCCAAAGCAGAGATGCGTGTGGGCGGTTTTTTATGGACTTTAGGTTGCTTTTAAGCGGATTTTCTGCCATTACTGCGACGAGGAAATAGAGAATAGAAGAGCATTATCACCGCATTCAGAAGAAGAAGCGGACGCCAGACAGTCTGGCAGGTGACCGGACTGAGTGTCATACCCATGTAACGTCCCCTTAAAAAATGAAATTACAGTGCTCACTTTCCGGTTTTATGAGACGGAGGTGGCATGAATAAACAATGACTCAATTCGGAGAAATTGTAATGACGGATGGCGCAAAGCCATCATCGACCTTTAGGAAAGAGACAAAATATGTTTCACGTTTATCGCAAAGAAATTGACTGGGGTGGGAAAACCCTTGTTCTGGAAACAGGCAAAATCGCCCGTCAGGCTGATGGTGCGGTTCTCGCCACTATGGGCGAAACAAGTGTGCTTTGTACAGCAGTTGCCGCTAAATCAGCAAAACCCGGGCAGGATTTTTTCCCGCTTACGGTGAATTATCAGGAAAAAACATACGCTGCCGGAAAAATTCCAGGTGGATTTTTCAAGCGTGAAGGACGTCCGTCTGAAAATGAGACACTTGTTTGTCGCTTGATTGACAGACCTATCCGCCCGCTTTTCCCAAAAGAATTTAAGTGTGAAACACAGGTCATCTGTACCGTACTGTCACATGACATGGAAAATAACCCGGACATCGTTGCCATGGTCGGCGCCTCTGCTGCTCTGACATTATCAGGTGTCCCTTTCTTTGGCCCCATCGCGGCAGCGCGTGTTGCCATGATTGATGGTGCCTATGTTCTGAACCCAACCTTGTCCCAGTCAGAAGTATCAAATCTTGATTTGATTGTTGCGGGCACCAAAGAAGGCGTGCTGATGGTTGAATCAGAAGCATCTGAACTTTCAGAAGCTGATATGCTAGGTGCGGTGAATTTTGGTCACCAGCAGATGCAGGTCGCGATTGATGCCATTATTGATTTGGCAGAATCAGCGGCAAAAGAACCGCGCGACCTTCCGCAGGAAGCGCCTGAAGCTGCTCCAATGCGTGAAACACTGTCTGCACTGCGTGATAAAATGTCAGAAGCTTATGGTCATGCGGACAAATCTGAACGTCAGGAAGCGGTCGCTGTTGTTCGTTCTGAAGCCTCAGCGCTTGCCGGTGATGGCGCCGACGCTGTTATGGTCGGCTCTCTGATAAAAGAAATGGAATCAGATATTGTTCGTTCTGATATTCTGAAAACAGGTATTCGTATCGATGGCCGTGATACAAAGACAGTGCGTCCTATTGTTGCCGAAGTTGGCATGCTTCCCCGTACCCACGGATCGGCTTTGTTCACACGTGGTGAAACACAAGCGCTTGTTGTCTCGACTTTGGGGACAGGTCAGGATGAGCAAATTATTGATGCGCTTGCAGGCGAATCTCGCTCACGCTTCATGCTTCATTATAACTTCCCGCCTTACTCAGTTGGTGAAGCTGGCCGGGTAGGCTCTCCTGGTCGCCGTGAAATTGGTCATGGAAAGCTGGCATGGCGCGCGATTAACCCGCTTCTGCCGTCAAAGGATGAATTCCCATATACAATCCGTATTGTATCAGAAGTTACTGAATCAAACGGTTCATCATCAATGGCTACTGTCTGCGGCACATCGCTTGCTATGATGGATGCTGGCGTGCCACTTGCTCGCCCTGTTGCAGGTATTGCAATGGGACTGATTAAAGAAGGCGATAAGTTTGCTGTCCTATCCGATATTCTGGGCGATGAAGATCATCTGGGCGATATGGATTTTAAAGTTGCTGGGACAGAAACGGGCATTACCTCGCTCCAGATGGATATTAAAATCACGTCTATCACACCTGAAATCATGCAAATTGCGCTGGATCAGGCACGTGATGGCCGGCTACATATCCTTGATGAAATGGCCAAGGCTCTTACATCAGCGCGTGATGCATTGGCCGATTCTGCGCCGAAAATTACAACCATCAAAATTCCGGTTGATAAGATCCGTGACATCATTGGACCGGGTGGCAAGATAATCAGAGAGATTGTAGAAGAAACAGGCGCGAAAATTGATATCGAAGATGACGGCACAGTATCTGTTGCAGCTGTTAGTCAGACGTCATCAGATGCCGCTCTTGCGCGTATCCGTGATATTGTTGCTGAACCAGAACTTAACGAAATCTATGATGGTAAGGTCGTTAAAACTGTTGATTTCGGTGCGTTCGTCAATTTCTTGGGTGCGCGTGACGGACTTGTCCATATCTCTGAGCTAAAAAATGAGCGCGTTGCTCAGACAACAGATGTTGTCAGCGAAGGTGACATAGTCAAAGTTAAAGTTATCGGCTTTGATAACCGGGGCAAGGTGAAGCTTTCAATGAAGCGTGTTGATCAGGAAACTGGCGCTGACATTGATACAGCGAATCAGACCGAAGAGTAGGGTTTTGCTACGACGTTATATGAGCCAAAAAGGGCTGCCATTTGGTAGCCCTTTTTTGGTCATAAATTCTGCTGGGAAGATAAAGAAATCCTATTCGGTATCTTCACCTGGTACGCCAATATGATGATAGCCCCCATCCACATAATGAAGCTCTCCAGTAACGCCACTTGAAAGGTTGGATAATAAATAAACACCAGCGCGGCCTACCTCCTCAATATCAGGATTCCGGCCCAGCGGGGCGTGTTTTTCAGAATATCTGAAGATATGCCGAGCGCCTGTGATAGCCGAACCGGCCAATGTCCGCATGGGCCCTGCTGAAAGCGTGTTCACTCTGATGTTCTGGCCGCCGAGATCAACTGCCAAATATCGTGTTGACGCCTCCAAAGCAGCTTTGGCAACACCCATCACATTATAGTTAGGTGATGTGCGCACGCCGCCAAGATATGACATGGTCAGAAGTGATCCACCGTTCGGCATCATCTTGCGTGCTGCTGCTGCAACTTCTGTAAAGGAAAAGGCAGAGACAAGCATCGTATCAGCAAAATTCTGCCGGCTGGTATTGTAATAAGCGCCTTTTAGCTCTGATTTGTCTGAAAAGCCAATTGCATGGACAACAAAATCAAGGCTATCCCAACTTTTGCCTAGTTCAGCAAAGCTGCTAGCAATGGCTCCGTCCTGTGCGACATCACATTCGATTAAAAGGGATGAGCCAATAGAGGCAGCCAGTGGCTCAAGGCGTTTGCGAAACCCTTCTATCTGATAAGTAAAAGCAAGCTCGGCGCCATGTTTGGCTGCCGCTGCCGCAATACCCCATGCTGCGGAACGCTCATTTGCCACACCCATAATAAGACCGCGTTTGCCACTGAGTATTCCCATAACCTGCGCCTCCTTACTCAAGCGTGCGCTAGATGCGTGCCAAAGCTAATGTTGCGTTAGTGCCCCCAAACCCAAAGGAGTTAGAAAGGGCGAGCGAGATTTGCTTATTTTCCATACATGCCGATGGGATTGGAATATCGCCGATAGCTTCATCGGGCTCATCAATATTGATTGAAGCACCGATAAAGTTATTCTGCATCATCAGCATTGTGTAAATAGCTTCCTGAACGCCGGTTGCACCAAGAGAGTGTCCGGTAAGTGACTTAGTTGATGTAACAACAGGAAGATATCCACGAGCACCAAAAACGGCGCGAACAGCTTCCAGCTCTTTCACATCACCTACCGGCGTTGATGTCCCATGGGCATTGATATAATCAACGGGCTGTGTCAGTCCATTTCCATCAAGCCCGGCAAGCGCTAACTCCATGCAGCGTTGTGCGCCTTCACCTGATGGCGCGACCATATCATGGCCATCAGAGTTGGCGCCATAGCCAACGATTTCAGCATAGATTTTTGCCCCGCGTGCTTTTGCACGGTCATAATCTTCTAGAACAACCATACCGCCGCCGCCTGCGATTACAAAACCATCACGGTTTGCATCATAGGCGCGCGAGGCCTTTTCCGGCGTATCATTATAACGTGATGACATGGCGCCCATAGCATCAAACAGAACTGATAACGTCCAGTGGAGCTCTTCACCGCCGCCAGCAAAAACAACATCCTGAATGCCATAGCGAATCGCGTCAGCGCCGGCTGTTATGCAATGTGCTGAAGTAGAGCAGGCAGATGAAATTGAGTAGTTAACACCTTTAATTTTAAAAAAAGTAGCAATACAGGCTGACACAGTCGAAGACATACAGCGTGGCACCATATAAGGACCAACCCGTTTTGGTCCTTTTTCGCGTGTAATATCTGCCGCCGCTAGAAGGTTTGCGGTTGATGGGCCACCACTGCCAGCAATAAGGCCGGTACGTGGGTGTGATACCTCTGCTTCGCTTAGCCCTGAATCAGCCACCGCTTGCTGCATCGCAACAACAGCATAGCCGGCTCCTTCGCCCATAAAGCGCATCTGTTTTCTATCGATATGTTCTGACAGATCAATATCAACAGCACCTTTGACCTGAGAGCGGAAACCAAGTTCTGCATAATCAGGTGCTGCGATAATGCCTGACGTGCCATTGCGCAAAGATTGCGTTACGGCATCTGCATCAGTGCCAATAGATGAAACAATACCAATACCGGTAACAACAACACGTCTCATAATTTATTCTCCTTCAGCACCAAACAAGCCAACACGAATATCGGTCGCTTCAAACACAGTCTCACCATCACACAGAACACGGCCATCAGCGATACCCATAACAAGCCGACGCATGATAACTCGTTTCAGATCTAGCTGAAAGGTTACCAGCTTTGCCGTTGGCAGAATTTGTCCAGTGAATTTGACTTCACCGACAGATAAGGCCCGCCCACGCCCTTTGCCGCCCAGCCAGCCAAGGTAAAACCCAACGAGCTGCCACAGACCATCCATACCAAGGCAGCCCGGCATAACAGGGTCACCTTCAAAATGGCAGGGGAAAAACCAGAGGTCAGGGTGAATATCGAGCTCTGCCTCAATAAAACCTTTGTCAGAAGCACCACCTTTTTCAGTAATGCTGGTAATTCTATCGGTCATCAACATAGGGGGCAAAGGAAGCTGCGGATTTCCGGGTCCAAACATTGCGCCCTTGGCACAGCTAATGAGGTCGTCATACGAAAAAGAATTTCTATGGGTCATAGACATGATTTTCCTGAGCCTTCCTTGCATAAATTCCACTATTAAAATTACGTCACCCTAGACTAATTTGCACTAGATTGCCACAGATGAGCGCCTTTTCTAGATATTCCGGTTAAATGAGTAACAGGCATGATGGTCTATACATGAAACCGGCCGTTTTTAGTTAAGCACCTCACCCTCCAGCATGCCCCAGAAACTAGAGCGTAGCGCCCATCCTTTGACCTCATCAGAGGCTAGTTTGCACCATTCTTTTTCACAGAATTGAATTTCCATGACGACATCTTTTTCTGCGATCGCTACGGCATCGGCTTCCGCACTCGGTCTACGGCGTAGCTTCACAAATGCCTCTGTGATAATCGCATGACGTTTGAGGCTCACAAGCTGGCCATGGACCCAGCCGGTTGAGCCTTCATGGTCAATAATTTTGCGCCAGACATCAAATTCAGCAATGACTTTTACCGGCAGGTTACTACGGACATATACCCAGTCCAGCGGATATTCTCTGCCTGGCCCAACACGCATATTCACTTTTGCAGATTTTAGCGACACAAAGCGCGGCACCGGCAGCCCTGTTCCTTGAATAACAGTGCGGGTCGTAAGGCTGCTCCCTGTTTGTGAGGTGGCAGATTGTTGAGCCATTATGGGCTGAAAATCGCTCGCCCATAGCATCATTATGCTGGCGAAAGTGCCTAGCGTTAGTCGTTGAAAAATTGTTGTCACAGCCATCAAGCCTTCTATGATCATTAATTCGTTAGGAAGAACCTACAGAAGAATCATCTCGGCATCACCTGAAAAACACTGCAAACTTCCTTCAGTATGTAAATTTTATGGCCGGTTGAGTTTCTAGCTTTTTTCCTTTCCATGCCTCAAATAGCCGATTTTTAGTACTGCCTGAAAACAGGAAAACAGTCTTTTGGGTATTTCAGATGTGGAAAGACAGGCTATGCTTGATTATAAAGGGGTAGTTGGCTTTCTCTCTTTCGCTAAGAGACAGTCGCTTATGTGCCTCACCTGAGGATAGCTTTATGAGCTTCTCTAATTAATAGAGGTCAGCAATTCACGTCTGGGTGTAACTGAGGAGATAGGTGCAGCATGAAACAGAAGGTTATTCTGACGCGGAAACTGCCTGACGCAATCGAAACACGAATGCGTGAGCTTTTTGACGCTGAACTTAATAGTCAGGATATTCCTCTTGGGGGAGCTGAACTGAGTGATGCCCTTCAACGTGCCCATGTTCTGGTGCCAACCGTAACAGACAGGCTTGATGCCGCGCTTATTGAGCAGGCAGGTCCTCAGTTGAAACTCATTGCTTCTTTTGGCGCAGGCGTTGACCATATTGACCTCAATGCGGCCAAGAAAAAAGGCATCACGGTAACCAATACACCAGGCGTTCTATCTGAAGATACAGCGGATGTAACGATGTCACTCATTCTTGCTGTGCCGCGTCGAATCATAGAAGGCCATGCTCTCGCGCGGTCAGGCGATTGGACCGGATGGTCACCCACAGGCATGCTAGGTCACCGTATTAACGGCAAGCGGCTTGGTATCATAGGCATGGGCCAGACAGGTCAGGCGATTGCACGTCGTGCCCGCGGATTTGGTATGTCAGTGCATTATCATAACCGCAAGCCAGTACACCCTGCGATAGAAGCTGAGCTTGAAGCTACCTTCTGGGATGATTTGGATGAAATGCTGCGGCGGATGGATATTGTGTCAGTCAATTGCCCACACACAGAGGCAACCCACCGAATGCTATCCGAGGAACGTCTGTCACTAATGCCAGAACATGCCTATCTAGTGAATACGGCTCGTGGTGAAATTGTTGATGAATTGGCTTTGGCAAAATTACTGGCGGAGGGAAAGCTCGCAGGGGCAGGCCTTGATGTTTATGAAGATGAGCCAGCGATTCATGAACAGCTTCTGACATTACCAAATGTTGTCCTGTTGCCGCATATTGGGTCTGCAACGATTGAAGGTAGGCACGCTATGGGCGATAAAGTCATCATTAATATTCAGACATTTGTTGATGGGCACACACCGCCCGACCGTGTTGTTGCTGCAATGCTCTAAGGCCGATCTGCGCAGGCAGGGCAGTGGGGCGTGCGCTGTGCCTTTATGGGCGTGAATGACGCATTTAGGCCGTCATATAGCAGTAACGTGCCACAGAGATTCTCGCCAAACCCGACAATAATGCGAATAGCTTCAGCTGCTTGCAACGCGCCAATGACCATTGTTGTTGTGCCCAAAATGCCAGCTTGTGCGCAAGAAGGAGCTTGTTCAAATTCAACATCTGCGTCTGGAAATAAACAGGCAAAACAGGGGCTTTTTTCATTTGCTGGCAGAAAGCTTGTCACCTGACCATCAGTTCGAACAGCGCCGCCGAAAATAAGAGGAATCTGCAAGGCAATGCAGCAAGCATTCACGGCATAGCGTGTCGCTGGCAGATCCGAGCAATCAATTACAATATCCACATCGCTAAGCAAGCTATGGCCAGTCTCCGTGTCAAAACGCTGGTCATGGGTATGGAGCGTAATATCTGGATTTAAGGAGCGAACAAAAGCTGCTGCACTTTGTATCTTTGACAAGCCAAGTGTTTGGGTATTGTGGATATATTGGCGATTTAGATTTGATAGTGAGACATCATCATCATCAATTAAGCTCAGACGGCCTGTCCCCGCTCCGGCAAGGGCCATTATGACAGGTGCTCCAAGCCCTCCTACCCCAATAATGGCAATATGCGAATCACAGAGCCGTTTTTGACCCTCTTCTCCAATTTCAGGCATAACAACCTGACGGGCATAGCGTTCTAGCTCATCATCAGTGAGTATCATGACCCCGTTCCTGTTGACCCAAAGCCACCTGACCCGCGTTCTGTCCCATCAAGCGTATCTCTTTGGGTAATTTCAGGTCGAAGAATAGGGGCAAGCACCATCTGGGCGATACGCATTCCATCTGTGATTTCAACAGGCTCCTGACCCAGATTGATAAGCAGAATTTTAATTTCTCCGCGGTAATCGCTATCTATCGTGCCCGGTGCATTAACAACAGTAACCCCTTGTTTGAGTGCAAGACCCGAGCGTGGCCGGATTTGGGCTTCCATTGTGGGTGGCATTGATAAGTGAAGGCCGGTCGGAACGGCCGTCCGCATGCCCGGCAGAAGCGTAACTGTGTCTGGGCCGAGAGCTGCTTGCAAATCCATGCCAGCCGCCCCTGCTGTCTGATAGGCAGGCAGAGGTAGATGACAGGCGTGAGTTGCTTGTAGAAATGAAATTTTAGTCACCGTCAAACCATGCCTCCATTCGGTCAAAGATGCGTCGTGCAACGTCAGTTTTTTTCAGGTTAGGCCATTCCTCGCAGGTTTCTGAGGAGATGAAGAGTACCTTATTTGTGTTTGCTCCGAAAACAGAATGCTTAGCGTCTGCCGCAATATGATTGGCGATGAGCCAATCACACCCTTTTCGTCTGTGTTTTTCGCGAGCTGCAGTCTCCAAATTATCTGTTTCAGCCGCAAAGCCGATTACCAGTGATGGCCGTTTATCATGATGGCTAAGACTCGCCAGAATATCGGGGTTTGTTGCAAGTGTGATGACAGTCGGTCCTGCCTCTGTCTTTTTCTGCTTGCTGGTGCTAGCACCAACAACGTGCCAGTCAGCAACAGCTGCTGCACAAATAACGCTATCTGCTGGCAAGGCTGCCTCACACGCTTCTTTCATCTGATGGGCTGTTTCAATGCTGATATGCGTTAGCCCTGCCGGCGGCGCTTCTGTAACAGGACCAGAAACTAATGTGACACGGGCACCGCGTTTAACTGCTTCTGCGGCAAGCGCATGACCTTGTTTTCCAGAGGATCTGTTTGCAATAAAGCGCACCGGGTCGATAGGCTCGATTGTCGGGCCAGAGGTAATCAGAATATGTTTACCGCTCAGCGGCCCGTTCTGATATGTCTGCCGCAAGCGCGTTGAAACCTGCTCTGCAATGATTATAGGTTCTTCAAGGCGCCCAGCACCAACCTCGCCGCATGCTGTATCGCCTGTTGCCGGTGCAATAATTTCAACCCCGCGCTGCACAAGTGTGTTGAGATTCTGTTGTAAGGCGGGGTGGGCCCACATCTGTGGGTTCATGGCCGGCGCTATCATCACAGGTGCAGTTGTTGCGAGGCAGATAGTACTTGCAAGGCAATCAGCCATGCCAAGCGCCATTTTCGTAATGAAATGAGCTGTAGCAGGCGCGACAAGAACCATGTCAGTCTCCCGTGCGAGCCTAATATGACCCATTTCAGCTTCGTCGGTGAGTGAAAATAAATCTGTATAGACTTTTTCTCCGGTCAAAGCCGCTACTGAAAGTGGCGTGATAAATTCCTGCGCCCCCTTGCTCATCACTCCCGTGACTGAAAGTCCCCGCTCCATTAGACGGCGCGCAAGATCAAGGGCTTTGTAAGCAGCTATGCCGCCTGTAATAATAAGCAAGATACGCCGTATTTCAGCAGAATTATGCGCGCTAAGCCGTAAGTCATCTGCCTCAAATTTTAACCCCTTTTGGGCAAGGGCCTTGTCGAGAAGAGCTTGTTTTGCAGACGGAATGGTGCCGCGTTTCCGGTAATTTGATAAGGCACTTGGACCAACATTTAACAGCGCCATTACCGAATTTCGTCCCCCTAGCTCGGCAACAATCTGGTCAAAAAGAGTATTGAAGTCTGTCATCCTATGCTTCCGTTCTGGAGCAGTTTTCTTAATATTCACAAAATCGTGAACTATTCACAATAATAGTGTTATCGAAGCAAGGTAGCAAGGGAAATGACAATGGCACTCATAGAGAGGAGGCTGGTAATGATCAGGGTAAAATGCGGGCGCTTCGCGGGTGGCTCTGGGTCCTGCTCTAACCGGTCAAGTATGGCGGGAAGACGGCGTATGATGCTCGTAAATTCTGTGATAGTGCGTTCAAGGACAGCTAAAGGATGGGCATGGTCATCCATCCATTTTTCGGCCAGTGGCTGTGACAATTCCCACATATTGGCATTTGGATTGAGACTACGTGCCACCCCTTCTGCCATAACCATTGTTTTTTGAAGCAGGGTGAATTGAGGTTGTACCGAAATCTCAAACCGGGTTGATAGACGTAAAATTTGGCCAAGAACAAGTCCCAGTGAGATATCGCCAAGCGATTTGCCTAAAACAGGGTCAACCACGGCCCGCAGATTTTGTGAAAATAGGGGTAGTGAAATATCGTCTGGGAGCATGCCGGCATCAGCATGCAAGGTTGCAACCTTGTCATAATCACGCGTGAGGATAGCGACTAACAGCTGAGCCAGAAAAAGCCTATCTTTGATGTCAAGCTGGCCCATAATGCCAAAATCAATGGGCACTAATGAGCCATCAGCAGTGATAAAAATATTGCCGGGGTGCATATCACCATGGAAATATCCATCGCGAAACACCTGATTAAAGAAACTGGTGGCAGCGATATTTGTGACGGCTGAAATATCATGGCCTGCGGCTTCCAATGCAACCCGATCATCGATTTTGATACCGTCAATCCATTCCATTACCAGCATATCAGTTGTTGAATGCTCGATATGTATATGGGGTATCCTTATACCCTTATCGTCAGCCATATTTTCAGCGAGCCTGCCCCCTGCGGCTGCTTCCATGCGCAGGTCGAGCTCGATCTCGGACAGTGTTGCGAACTGGTCTACTGCTGTAACGAGCTTAAGCCGCTTGAGGCCAGGGGCAACAGTTTCAACCATAACTGCCAGCGCCCGAAAAAACTGGATGTCAGCTTGCATGCGCTGGGCAATCTGCGGCCGCAGTAACTTTACAGCAACAGTTTGGTCATTATGTAAGACAGCTTTGTGAACCTGTGCGATTGAGGCAGCGGCGACAGCGTCGCCGTCAAAATCTTTGAATAAATCTGCAACTGGCCGGCCAGTTGTTTTTTCAATATGGCGGCGGGCAACATTTCCTGAAAAAGCAGGCAGGCTATCTTGCAGCTGAGAGAGGCCGTTGGCTAGTTCTGGCCCAATAAGGTCTGCACGGGTGGCAAGTGCCTGACCAAATTTGATAAAGGCAGGACCAGAAGCCTGCAAGGCATCGCATAAGGCCTGTCCAGCGTCTTTTTTTGCTGAGCGCCCGGCCATCATAAAATTCACAATAGCCAGTAGGCGCCGAAGCCAGCGTGGCAATAATTCGATCTGTGATAAATGTCCCAGAACGCCGGCGCGGCCGAGGATCCAGCCAGTGCGGGGAAGTCGGAAAATAATAACGATCCAGATCATCAATCAAGCTTCCAGCCGGAATGAATTGCCGCAATCCCAGATGATAGATTGCGCACTCTTACCTGCGCAAACCCTGCTTGACTAAACATATCGGCAAGTTCCTGCTGGGTTGGGAAGGTGCGAATGGACTCAACTAGATATCGATAGGCTGCTTCATCATTCGCAACTATCCGGCCAATCCTAGGTAGTACCTGGAACGACCATAAATCATAGATTTTTTCAAGCGCTGGTGTTGTAATATGAGAAAATTCAAGGCAACAAAACCGGCCACCTGGCTTTAAAATACGATATGCTTCTGCAAGCGCAGCTTGCCTGTTTGTGACGTTGCGCAAGCCAAAACTGATTGTCACACGGTCCACACTATTATCATCAATCGGCAGGTCTTCTGCACTAGCAACAGTCCAAGTGAGCCGGTCTGTATAGGATGTAAGATCACGGCGTTTGCGCCCAGCATTCAGCATATCTTCATTGATATCGACAATATGTGCAGAGCCACCACCACGGTGGAGAAACCGAAGGGCAATGTCACCGGTTCCGCCTGCCAAATCGACCAGCTTTTGGCCTGAACGGGGGGCAAGCCAATCCATTAATGCACCCTTCCAAAGCCTGTGAACCCCGCCGCTCATTAGATCATTCATTATATCATAAGAGCTTGCGACAGATGAGAAAACTTCGGCAACGCGGCCTTGTTTTTCATCAATAGGAATACGCGAAAAGCCAAAATCAATATCTGCCTGGCCCTCACCAGAAGAAGCTGAAGGAGATGTCAGACTAGGTCTATCAGATAGAGGTAGTATCATAAATTCTACAATGTTAACGAACGGCTAAAGACTGTCCTGAAAGCAGGTAACAAAACAAGCTTTCAAAGTGAGTATATGACTTTCAGTTTTATCCGCTCTGGTTTAGAGGCTAAGATAGGTTTGACCCCGTTATATCAGACAGCCTCTGTTAGGGGAATGCCAAGCAATGGCAAAATAACATGTCTGGAGATATCACTGTGCCTGAATTACCTGAAGTTGAGACTGTTAAGCGCGCGATCTCACCGGTCCTTACAGGACAATCTATCAAGTTTGTTCGCCTAACACGCTCAGATTTACGCTGGCCGTTACCGAATGCCATGGCAGCTCATTTAACCGGACAACGGTGTGGTGAACCGCGGCGGCGCGCGAAATATATTATGGTACCACTCGAAGACGATACGGCCCTGCTAGTGCATCTTGGCATGTCAGGGGCAATCCGTCTTCATGATAGTAAGCCAGAATTTGGTGCCCACGATCATTTCTCGCTAGAAATGGAGACGGGTATGTGGATGGTTTATTCAGACCCCCGCCGTTTTGGTCATCTTGATATTATTCCAGCGGGTGGCGAGGCTGAACATCCGCTATTGTCTCATCTCGGCATTGAGCCACTGTCAAACCATTTGTCTGGCCCGTGGCTTTCTGAGGTGCTGGAGGGCAAAAAAACCCCGATAAAATCAGCCTTGCTTGATCAGCGGCTTATTGCAGGACTCGGCAATATCTATGTCAATGAAGCGCTGCATATGTCGGGTATATCGCCGCGGCGGCGGGCGCAGACAATTACAGGGAAAAGAGCTGAAAAGCTGGTAATAGCGATTCGAACAGTTTTGGCAGCCGCGATTGAAGCTGGCGGAACTTCTTTGCGCGACCATGTTCAGCCAGGCGGTGAAATCGGCTATTTTGTGCAACGTCTTTTGGTCTATGGCCGGACATCTGAGCCATGCCTGAACTGTGCTACGCCAATCAAAGAGTTGCGGCAGTCAGGACGGGCCAGTTTTTACTGTCCTTCATGTCAGCGCTAAGGCATTGTAAGGAGGTGTAACGCTGGCCGGTTCATATTTTTCACAGTAATAATGGTGCCAGATTAACGAGGCCAAATTGATGATTCAGGTGCGATGATGATAAAATCCGTAATTCCCAATGCCGCAGTGAAACGCATGCCTTTTATTCTGACAGTGCTCGCTGGACTTTTTGTTCTCACATGTTTTCCGGTAGCCAAAGCCCAGCAAAATGGAGCAGTGTCACCCCAAGCACGGTGGGTTGCAGATATTCCGCTTGAAGAGAGCCTAGTTGTTGCCACAGATCTCGGCTTTAGCTTTGATTCCCCTTCGGGACGCATTATTGTTTTATTTGCTACAACAGATGCTCCAGCGTCAGCTATTCGGTCCTATTATAGAGCCATCCTGCCGCCCCTTGGCTGGCAAGGAAGTGGTGATGTATTCCGGCGTGGCCCAGAAGAAGTGGCTATAAAACAGGTTAATGTTAATGGGCTAGGCCTTTGGCGAATTGCCCTTCAACCAGCACGCTAAATTAGTGTGCCAGACATTTCCTAACCCCTAAATCTGCTATAATGGCGAGTGTTTGGCAGGTTTCTGGCGAAAATAGTGACAGAATGCTTGACCATAACAGATAGGCGGTTTATAAGCCGCAGTCTGTTTTATCGTCTATATTTAGAGGACCCGTGATGGCTAATCACAAATCTGCAAAAAAGCGTATTCGCCGCAACGCGAATCGCGCCGAAATCAATAAAAGCCGGATAAGCCGGATTCGTACCTTCATCAAGAAGGTTGAGATGGCGATCACATCTGGTGATAAAGAATCAGCTCAGGTAGCACTCAAAGAAGCCCAGCCAGAGATTATGCGCGGTGTATCAAAAGGCGTTATTCATAAGAACACTGCTTCACGTAAAGTGTCGCGTCTTTCAGCTCGTGTTAAGGCTGTTGGAGCTTAAGGCACAACGAACCTTTTGCGGTTTTTCCGCATATACAGCTAGAATAGTGAAGGAAAGCAGGAAACCTCCTGCTTTTTTTGTGTCTATTTTGGGTGACTAAAAGCCTACATACTCTCGTTTTCTTACCTCTCCTTTATAAATAACCCTATGGGATAGCAATGACTGTTCAGTTCTTGCCGTCCGATTCTCAATGATTCGGATGCAATAAAGATGCTGATTTAATTTGCAAAACAAGAAGTGGGTCAGCCGTACAGACCTAAATTTTACACATATGCTGTCAAGCGCAAATTGTGTTGATCAAGAAAATATATTTTCTGAAATCACCGATTCTGCGGCTTGCTTTCTGCGCATGTTTAAGGCTACATTTCAGGATGCACAGAGTGTCTTGGGACAGGCTTGAGTATGGGTTTTTATGCCCATTATTTGCGTCACATTTCTGGATTTCTGGCTGAAAAAACCAAAATTCAAATTCCTGACGTCTTAGGTATTAATGTCTGACTCACGAAACATCCGTCCTCCCCAGAAGGAGATAGACACTAAAGATGCTGTGTCTGATTCTGTTGCGACAGCAGAGCCGATTGAGACTGTCTCTTCAATCTGGGAACGCGTGTCCGCGGCAATGAAGCAGGATTTGGGAGAGGCTGTTTGGCAGGCTTGGATTAAAAATCTTTCGCCCGTTGCCTTATCTGAAAAAACCCTTGTTCTTCAGGCAAGTAATTCCTTTATTCGTGACCGTGTACAGTCCCAATATGCAGAAAAACTTCGCTTTATGCTGAGGCGCGAATATGGCGCAGTTCAGCAGGTATCTGTCACAGTTGGGTCAGCCCATCTGGCGCCTCTTGCTGCGCCAGCACCGATGAAGTTAGCACCAGATTATCCACCACGCTTATCAAAGATGCCCGAGGCGGATACCCCAGCATCACAAAATGCAGCTGAGCTCGTTGGTGGTCTTGATAGTCGTTTCACTTTTGATAGATTTGTCGTTGGTAAGCCAAACGAGCTCGCATTTGCGGCTGCCCGCCGTGTTGCTGAAATAACCACAACAGCGTTTAACCCGCTTTTCTTATATGGCGGGGTTGGTCTTGGTAAAACCCATTTGATGCATGCAATCGCATGGGAAATTAACGCCCGCCATCCGCATCGCCGCGTGATGTATTTATCAGCAGAAAAATTCATGTACCGATTTATCCGGGCCTTGAGATATCGTGACATGATGTCTTTCAAAGAGCAGTTCCGGTCTGTTGACGTTCTGATGATTGATGATGTGCAGTTTATTTCTGGCAAGGATTCAACGCAGGAAGAGTTCTTTCATACATTCAACGCGCTTGTTGAAGATGGGCGTCAGGTAATTCTGTCAGCTGATAAATCACCAACAGACCTATCCGGCATGGAAGAGCGGCTGCGCTCGCGTCTGGGTTGGGGTATGGTGGCTGATATCCATCCGGCTAATTACGAGCTGAGGCTTGGAATTCTGCAGTCGCGCTGCGAGCGCTGTGATGTTCTGGTCCCAGATAAGGTGCTTGAGTTCCTCGCAAACCGAATCACATCCAATATTCGTGAAATTGAAGGGGCATTCAACAGGCTGGTTGCCCAAGCTACATTGGTTGGCCGCGATATAACTGTTGAAATGGCGCGTGAGGTATTATCCGATTTGCTCCGGAGCAATAGTAGGCGCGTCACGGTTGAAGATATTCAGAAGCAGGTTGCAAGCTATTATAATATTCGGACAGCTGATATGTTTTCTGCGCGCCGCTCGCGTGCTGTTGCGCGCCCGCGCCAGATTGCAATGTATCTATCGAAAGATTTGACAACATTTTCCTATCCAGAAATTGGGCGTCGTTTTGGTGGTCGAGATCACACAACAATTATGCACGCCGTCCGAAAGGTAGGTGATTTGCTACGTGATGATGCTGAAATCGCTGATGATATCAGTACGTTAAAAGCAAATCTGGTCGATAATTAAACGCAAAACATGCTGTTGTGATTGCTTGGCTTTTCGATTTGTCGTGAGCGTACTGTTTTTATGCGTAAATCGCCAACCTTTTTCACCGACATATAGCGGTTTTTTGTGTTTATTATGCTACATTTTGTGTGTAGAACTAAGATAACCACGTCATTACCACGAACAAGACAGGGTTTGTCCAGATGAAAATTGCTATCGACCGGATGAATTTGTTGCGTCCTCTAGGCCATGTAAGTTCTGTTGTCGAGCGTCGGAATACAATTCCGATTCTTGCTAATATTGTCCTGCGCGCCGAATCATCAAAGCTGTCTTTGACAGCAACTGATATGGATATGGATATTATTACTGAGCTAGACTGTTCAGTGATACAGGAGGGAAGTTGCACAGCGCCAGCCCATCTTCTCTATGATATCATTCGCAAGCTGCCTGACGGGTCTGAGGTAAGCATTCATGTAGCTGATGGGAATGCCCAGATAAGTGCTGGCCGGTCTAGTTTTAAGGTACCCACATTACCTGTTGATGATTTTCCTGCCTTTAATACATCAGCCCTGCCAGTGAAATTTGCTCTGACAACTGCTGATTTACGCCATCAGATCGATATGACACGGTTTGCTATTTCAACCGAAGAAACCCGTTATTATCTGAATGGTATTTATTTTCATAAGTCAGATTCAGGAGCCTTGGCAGCGGTTGCAACAGATGGCCACAGGCTTTTACTTGCTCGTATTGATTTGCCACAAGGCGCTGAGGCAATGCCGGAAATCATTTTGCCGCGCAAAGCGGTCGGTGAGTTACGGAAATTATTGGATGATGCCGAAGGTGAAATGCAAATATCCCTGTCTGAGACACGGGCCGAGTTTGGCTTTGGTTCAGTGCGTCTCACGTCAAAGCTTATTGATGGCTCATTCCCAGATTATACTCGCGTGATTCCAGCAGGTAATGATAAGATTTTGACAATCGATAGAGGCCTGTTTTCGAGTGCTGTTGACCGCGTCTCAACCATTTCATCTGAAAAGTCGCGTTCGGTAAAACTAGCTGTTTCTGGGACAACCCTTACATTGTCTGCCAGTAACCCTGACGCATCAAGCGCTACAGAAGAGCTGGAAGTAACCTATTCGGGTGATGATATTGAAATTGGATTTAATGCGCGTTATTTGCTTGAAATTGCCCAGCAGATAGAAGGTGATATCATGCAGATGGCGTTGTCAGATTCAGGCTCGCCTAGTCTTATTTCAACGCCTGGTGACGAACATAATCTGTTCGTCCTGATGCCGATGCGGGTGTAGTGTTGCTGATGGGTGATGTCGTGCTGCTCACAGCAACAGAGGCCGTGTCGCCACTAGCGCCGTTCTCTGAAACGCAGGTCAAGTTGCGTCGCCTGTTAGTTGATAAGTTTCGAAATTATACCCATGCCGAGCTTGCATGCGAAGCGCAATCTGTTGTCCTGACAGGTCCTAATGGCGCAGGCAAAACAAACATGATGGAAGCACTTTCCATGCTCGCACCTGGACGAGGTTTGCGTCGCGCTCCTCGTGGTGCATTTGGTTGCCGCTCGCCTGTGGCTTCACAGGACAGTGCAGGTCCGGCTGCCATTACGCCATGGGCTCTTTTTGCTGAACTTGAAACGCCTGAGGGTCCTGTAACAATTGGGACAGGTGCAGATGCAGAAAATCCTGAAGCAAGCCGTATTGTGCGTATTCAAGGCGCCCCATCATCCCAAAACGCGCTTGCCCAGCATCTTTCCGTATCATGGCTAATTCCGCAGATGGATGGCTTATTCATTGGGCCCGCGTCAGCGCGACGTCGGTTTGTTGACCGGCTCGCCATTGCGTTTGATGATGCCCATAATGGCCGCATTGTCCGGTATGAAAAGGCGTGGCGTGAACGTAGCCGGCTGTTGGCTGACGGCACTGGTGATGAAAGCTGGTTTACAGGCTTGGAGCAAATACTCGCAGAAACAGGCGTCGCCATCATGGCAACACGTGCAGCTCTCATTGCTGACATGAACCGACAATCTGCAGCGATGGACACCTTATTTCCAAAAGTGAATGCCCTTTTGCAAGGTGAGGCGCACCAGTTATTAGATGCTGGATTGCCAGCGATTGATATCGAAGATAGAATTATGCACATGGCGGCAAACAGCCGAAATGCAGGGAATGTATCAATGCCAGGGCCGCACGAAACAGACCTCGTCATGATGTTTTCGGGTCGCTCGGCGGCAGAATCTTCAACAGGTGAGCAGAAAGCCGTGATGATATCGGCAATATTGGCACATGCACAACTTCAAGATGAACGTCTTGGTCGTCCGCCACTGCTGCTTTTGGATGATGTTGCGGCTCATTTGGATGAGCGCAGACGCACACATTTATTCACGTTATGTTCTGCATTACGTGGACAGGTATGGTATAGTGGAGCAGATGAACATGCATTCGCACCATTATCACAAAATGCACAGTTTTTTCATGTCCAGAATGGGCAGGTGACACCGTCTGATGCATCATCCAGATTAGGATGACGCATGACGAGGGAAATCGGTTTTAGCAAGGAGTGTCGTGATGAGCGAAGATGATCAGGTCGCCAAAGATAGCCCCCAAAATTCTGAGGGATATGGGGCAGATTCGATTAAGGTATTACGCGGATTAGACGCTGTGCGGAAACGTCCCGGCATGTATATTGGTGATACAGATGACGGCTCCGGTCTTCACCACATGGTTTATGAAGTTGTTGACAATTCTATTGACGAAGCCCTTGCTGGGCATTGTGACATTGTTCAGATTATCTTGAACGGTGATGGCTCTGTCTCTGTTTCAGATAATGGACGCGGCATACCAACAGAAATTCACTCTGAAGAACAAATATCGGCTGCTGAAGTTATCATGACCCAGCTTCATGCCGGTGGTAAGTTTGATAATAATTCTTACAAAGTATCAGGTGGCCTTCATGGCGTAGGTGTATCAGTTGTGAATGCGCTGTCGCAATGGCTTGAGCTCACAATCTGGAAGCATGGCTATGAACATACAATGCGCTTTGTGAATGGTGAATCTGAAGCGCCACTTATGCAAGGACCGGCTACGCCTGACAAGAGCGGCACCCAAATCACATTTCTGCCTTCAACAGATACATTTTCTCAGGTTGAGTTTGATTTCACCACCCTTGAAAATAGATTGCGTGAACTTGCTTTTTTGAACTCGGGCGTTCGTATTCGGTTGACCGATAATCGAAAAGCTGAGGAACATGTGTCTGAGTTTTTCTTTGATGGTGGGTTGATAGCATTTGTTGATTACCTCAATAAATCCCGCAATGCCTTACATCCTACAATTCATAGCACGATTGAGAAAGATGATGTGATTGTCGAGTTATCACTTGCGTGGACGGATAGCTTTCATGAATCAACATTGTGCTTCACCAACAATATTCCGCAACGTGATGGCGGGGCCCATCTCGCTGGATTTAGAGGTGCTCTCACCCGTATTGTGAATAATTATGCCCAGTCTAGTGGGATCGCAAAACGTGAAAAAGTACAATTGTCAGGTGATGATTCGCGTGAAGGCCTTACCGCAATCATATCGGTGAAAGTACCGGACCCAAAATTCTCATCCCAGACTAAAGATAAGCTTGTATCATCTGAAGTACGTCCCATTGTTGAGGGCTGTGTAAGTGAAGCACTCAGTCAGTGGTTTGAAGAGCATCCATCAGAAGCACGTAAAATTGTCTCAAAAGCTTATGAAGCTGCTGCGGCGCGTGAAGCCGCCCGCAGAGCGCGCGAGCTTACACGCCGTAAGGGTGTGCTGGATATTGCAAGCTTGCCAGGTAAACTTGCTGATTGTCAGGAAAAAGACCCGTCAAAATCAGAATTATTTCTTGTTGAGGGTGATTCTGCTGGGGGCTCTGCAAAACAGGGACGTGACCGTGCACAACAGGCTATTTTGCCGCTGCGCGGTAAAATTCTGAATGTCGAGCGCGCCCGTCTTGATAAAATGCTATCATCTGCTGAAATTGGCACCTTGATTACCGCAATTGGTGCAGGGGTTGGAAATGCGGATATGGACCAGGAAAAAATCCGTTACCATAAAATCATTATCATGACGGATGCTGATGTTGATGGTAGCCATATTCGGACTCTGCTTCTGACATTCTTTTTCCGCCATATGCGGCCTCTTATCGAACAGGGATATTTGTATATTGCACAGCCACCGCTGTTTCGCTCGAAACGCGGGGCATCCGAAGTTTATCTAAAAGACCAGCATGCACTTGATGATTACCTCATTACAGCTGGCCTAAAAGACGGTGCCCTGACAAATGAGGCCGGATTGCAGGTTGCCGGGCCAGAGCTAAAAGAGCTTGTTGAAAAATCAGTGTCACTATCTCGGACAATCGACCAGCTAACCTTCCAAATTGAAAATCGTGATGTGGTCGAGCAGGCTGCGATTGCCGGCATGCTTACGCTAGATGTCTTGTCGGACTCTGACTCAGCGCGGCTTTTGGCTGAACGGATGGATCATTATTCTGACCCGCTTGAGCAAGGGTGGAGCGGCGCAGTAGAAGATGCTGCAGCTGGGCCTGAAATTGTTTTGCGGCGCACATTGCGCGGCATTACTGAAACGCATCGTTTAGATAAGCGGCTTGTCACAACAGCTGAAGCCAGACAGCTTAATGGGGCAGCCGATTTGTTGAAAGAAATGTTCTCGCATAAGCTGACCTTTGCAAGCGGGACGCATCAGTCAGAAATTTTAGGCCCATCTCATCTGGCCACCCATATTGTAGCCCAAGGGCGCAAAGGCGCACAGATTGCACGCTATAAGGGTCTGGGAGAAATGAATCCTGACCAGCTTTGGGAAACAACACTTGATCCTAATCAGCGTACACTTCTTCAAGTTCGCGTGACCGAAGAAGAAGATGCAAATATGGCGTTCTCGACATTGATGGGAGAAGCCGTGGAAGAGCGGCGAAACTTTATTCAGGAAAATGCGCTTAAAGTTTCCAATTTGGATATCTAATGAACCAAGTTGATGCTGATACGATAGCAGGAACTTCAGACCCGTTAATGCCACCTCGCCTGAGGGGGCGTTCACCGATTGACCCAAAGGCGGTGACGACTATTCGCTGGCTTGCTTTGGCAGGACAGACCGCGGCATTGCTTTTGGTTTATCACATCCTGCAGTTTGATGTGCTGATTTTGAGTGCTCTTGGTATTGTACTTGTGGGGATTTGTGTCAATTTATGGCAAGTATGGCGCTTGCGTAACCCAAGCAAGATCAAATTGAGTGAAGTTGTACTTGCCTTGCATTTTGATGTATTACAGCTTGCTGGCCTGCTCTATCTGACAGGAGGTCTTGAAAATCCATTTGCGATGCTTTTCCTGGCGCCAATTGTTGTTTCTGCGGCATTGCTAGATATAAAGGCAACAATTTCACTGGTCATTCTTGTTGGTATAAGTGCTGCCAGCTTGTTGTTTTTCCATCTCCCTTTGCCATGGTATGAAGCAGGGTTTCATCTTCCAAAATTTTATTTATTCGGCTTGCTTTCGGCGCTGCTTGTGTCGTCCGTTTTCATTGGGTTTTATGTCTGGTGGCTTGCCGCTGAAGCCCGCCGGACAGAAGCTGCACTTGGCGCAACGCAGCTCATTCTGGCACGCGAACAACAAATAACAGCGCTTGGTACACTTGCCGCTGCCGCCGCACATAAACTTGGCTCCCCGCTAAATACAATTGCGCTGATTTCCCATGAGCTTCCCACCCAATTAGGAAAAAAATGGGGAGGTGATAAAGGGCTGCAGGAAGATATTGCGCTGCTAAATGAAGAGGTTGAACGGTGCCGTATTATCCTGTCCGAGCTTGATAAAGACGCGCAGATGAGTGGTAAGGATTTAGCGGCTGCTCTTCCGGTCAGTCAGATATTTCAATCTCAATTAGCCCCGCATCTTATTGATATGAAACATAGGGTCAAAATCACGAGTGCTTCACTGGAGTCTGATAATATTTTTGGTGATGGATTAAACTCCAGCACACTCCGTGAGCCAGAACTTTTACCGCTACCAGATATAAAATATGCACTCGAAACATTACTTGATAACGCAGATGATTATGCAAATAACGTTATCACTCTAGATATCTCGTGGAATGCGACCCATATAGTAGTTAAACTAGCAGATGATGGCCCTGGTTTTCGACCTTCTGTGATGGCTGATGTTGGCCAGCCATGGAATAGCAGCCGGCAGGGAACAGCTGGCCATCGGGGCTTAGGGCTGTTTCTTGCCCAGACAATAGTTGAAGGTCGTGGCGGCTCATTGATTGTATCTAATCAGAAGAGTGGTGGTGCGGAAATCACGATTACCATGCCCTTAGCGCGGCTGGTCTGAGCATTGAGGATAATGTGATGAGCCAAGGCTCTTTATTGATACTAGATGATGATAATGCCCTACGCCGGACATTAAGCCGAGCGATGGAACAGCGTGGCTTTGAGGTTCGCTCAGCCGAACAGGTTTCCGAAGCGCTTTCAATGATAAAAGAAGCACCACCAGAATATGCCATTCTTGATCTCAAGCTCGAAGATGGTAATGGCCTAGAAGTTGTCTCCTATCTTCAGTCAGTCAGTCCGGCCTGCCGCATTATAATTCTAACCGGATTTGGTAATATTGCGACGGCGGTTGCTGCTGTGAAAGCAGGGGCTCTTGATTATCTGCCAAAGCCAGCAAATGCTGACCAAATTCACCGCGCCTTGCTTCAGGCTGACGGCAGTCTGCCGGAACCACCCGAAGACCCAATGAGCGCAGACAGGGTGCGCTGGGAACATATTCAGCGTGTCTTTGAGCAATGCGACCGAAATGTATCAGAGACCGCCCGCCGGTTGAAAATGCATCGTAGAACATTACAGCGTATTCTTGCTAAACATGCACCGCGTAGTTAATTATTTTTATAAACAGCGCATCTGTTGTTTTTTCTCTAATGCCATCAGACTAATATGATAGTGTTATTTGCTCCATTGTTTCACGAATAGAAAATTTCCTCATGCAATCTGCGCATCTTTTTGCCCTTGGTGCAGCCTTAAGCTGGACACTTGCTAGCATGTTTGCCCATCATCCTGTCCGGATGCTTGGGCCGCTTCATTTCAACCGGCTTAGAATGGTTATCGCAACGCTCATTTTGCTAGTCATGATTGTCCTGCAGGGTGGTAATTGGCACATTTCATCGGACTTACTATTACCAATTATTATGTCTAGCTTTATTGGCGTCGTACTCGGCGATTATTTTTTATTTGTCGCACTGCGCCGGCTTGGTCCGCGACGCACAGGCGTATTATTTGCCGCCAATGCGCCCATTGCTGCTGTACT
The DNA here is from genome assembly GCA_949529445.1 of Alphaproteobacteria bacterium UBA4588. Classification (GTDB taxonomy): domain Bacteria; phylum Pseudomonadota; class Alphaproteobacteria; order Puniceispirillales; family Puniceispirillaceae; genus UBA4588. Next base: position 6,971 of record CATISA010000026.1, on the reverse strand, counting down.
TGGGTGGCTCTTTTTAGAAGAGGGCATTGGCAGTCTGAAAATTATTGCTATTTGCCTGGGATTTGCTGGAATTTGTCTGGCTGTTCTTTATGGCAAGCGCCGGGATTTGCTGCATGTCTGGGAAGAGATAACACCACCACTTTGGCTTGGGGTGGGCGCCGGAATGTGTGCCGCATTTGGTCAAGCCATTGGTATTCTTATTCTGCGCCCCGTTATGGAGGGGGGCGCCGACCCAATGATGACAACGCTGGTGCGTGTTGGATTTGCGGCAGCCTGCTTTTGCCTTACCTGGCCTTTTGACAACCGGCCAGAAAGTCGGCGAGCGTTTCCATCAATTACAATTACAGGATTAATCACAGCAAATAGTTTCTTTGGGATTAGTTTTGGCGTTGTTCTACTGTTGATTGCGCTAGAAACAGGTAGTGTTGCCGAAGTGACTATTTTGTCCTCAATAACTCCTGTGCTGATATTGCCATTTGTTTGGTTCCAGACGCGTTATTGTCCGCCATGGGGTGCATGGCTTGGGGCTATTTTAGTTTGCGTGTGCTCAGGGTTGTTGGTGTTATGATTGTCTCTACGCGTACGGCGTTTATCTACTTGTTCCTCACAACAACTTTTTGGGCAGGCAATGCAATTGTTGGCAGAGCGTTCTTCGAAGAGCTACCGCCATTTCAACTTGCCTTCTGGCGCTGGACGCTTGCTGCTTTATTGGTACTTATCATTATGCGCCCTCCGTTGCGCGCGTCTTTCCCGATATTTTGGCAACATAAATTTCTGATTTTCTGGGCCGCAACTTTTGGTATTGGGATGTTTAATACACTTCAATATGCTTCGCTTAATTATACCAGCGCAACAAATGTAGGATTGCTGCAGGTTGCACTACCTGTCTTTATCGCCGCCGTCGACCGAGTGGTTTATAAGACACCCATTTCGGCCTTGCAGATATCAGGGATGGTATTTGCAACTATCGGGGTGTTTGTTGTTCTCACAAAGGGTTCGCTTGCGCAGCTTTACGCCCTGCAATTTAATCTGGGCGATATTTTGATGCTGACAGCCATTGGTGTTTACAGCATTTTTTCAGTATTGATAAAAGCACTACCAAAATTAGATCAATGGACATTCCTATTTGTGATTTTTGTCATTGGCGCGCTACAATTACTGCCTTTCTTGTTTTATGAGTTTGCCTATGATAGGCAGATTCAGGTCACATCTGAAACAGTATGGGTCATTGCTTATATTGTAATTGGCCCAGCATTCCTCGCCTACAAATTCTATACCTCTGGCGTCTCAACACTCGGTCCGAATAAGGCAGGCATGTTTTTTTATTGGATACCCATCGCAACAGCTATTATGGCTACGATGTTCCTTGATGAGTCGCTGCAATTATTTCATTTTGCCGGCTTCTGTCTTGTTGGTCTTGGGTTGCGCCTTGGCCTATCAGAAAAAAAGCAACAAGCAGAGCATACATAATGACATTTACCAGAGCCGACACTGTGAATATTGCCATTCTGCTCTTCCTGTCCTGTATCTGGGGGACTGCCTTTGCAGCGATTAAAATTGCTGTCATTGACATCGGTCCATTTGGCGTTGCGGCGGCCCGTTCCTTAATTGGGGGGTTAACGCTGTTTGTGTTTCTTCTGCTAATTGGCTCTCCTGCTTGGCGTGTGAATAAATCACTTTTGACAGCACAAAATCTGAGGATACTATTTTTTATTGGCTTAGTTGGTACGCTCGCACCTTTCTTTTTAATTAGCTGGGCAGAAACGCGTCTTGATTCAAACCTTGTTGGCCTTTTGATTTCAACGGGCCCGCTAATTACGGCCCTTGGGGGGCATTTTATCACGGGTGAGGAAGAGGTAACTCCGGCACGCTTTGGCGTAATTTTACTCGGTTTTCTGGGTGTTATTGTATTGATGTATGAAGGCGTTGTTCAGGTCGGCAGCATGTCTTTGTTGGCACAGTTTGCTGTTGTATTGGCATCGGCATGCTATGCGGCAGGTAACCTGATTGCCTGGCGTTTAACAATGATAGAGCCGGCAAAGCTTGCCTGTCTGTCGCTGCTAATTGCCGCTTCTGTCATGGTGCCGACAGCGTTTCTGAATAATGTCGCACACCCTGCCAGCTGGCAGGCAGATACATGGTGGGCTCTCTGCTGGCTTGGGATGGTGTCCAGTGGCTTTGCATTTTCACTTCGCTACGTTCTAATTAAACGTGCTGGTGCTGGGTTTATGGCAAATGTTGGCTATCTTATTCCGGTAGTTGCTGTTCTGGTTGGCGGATTGTTTCTTGGCGAATCACTAGGACTTGAAAAACTGATAGCAATGGCATTAATTATTACAAGCGTGATTTTATCGCAGCGTTTTGCTGTTCGCTTGATACGCAAGAAAGTTGAATAAGAAGGGAGGGATACATGTATAAGGTTGTGTTATTTGATGCATATGGCACGTTGTTAGACGTTGATTCAGCTGCAGCTAATCTAGCAGGGTCTGGCACATATCCCGCGCTGAGTAATGTCTGGCCAGAGCTATCGGCGCTATGGCGTTCGCGTCAGTTAAATTATTCATGGCTCCGTAGCCTGTCCGGCAGCTATAAGCCCTTCTGGGAGATAACCGAGGATGCACTTGATTTTGCCATGGACTCTCTTGGGCTTGATAATAAGGATATGCGTGCTGACTTGCTCTCACTCTATCGCAAGCTTGATGCCTATAGCGAAGTGCCAGCTATGCTGGATGCTCTTGACAAAGCAGGTCTTCCGGCGGCTGTTCTGTCAAACGGGAATCATGACATGCTGGCAGATGCCTTTGCAGCAGCGGGGCTTTCATCACGTCTTGCAGGGTTGTTGTCGGTGGAAGGTGTTGAGGTTTTTAAACCAGCCCCTCAAGTCTATGAGCTTGGCTGTAAATATTTTGATGTACAGCCGTCTGAAATTCTGTTTGTCTCGTCAAATGGCTGGGATGCGGCGGCGGCTGGATTGTTTGGATTTCATACTATCTGGGCTAATCGTTCAGGTGCACCTATGGAGCGGCTGCCAAACGCGCCGGATTATATCGCTTCAGACCTTAGCTATGTAGCAACCCATCTTAATACCCTCACAGGCTAATCCGTTCAGCCCTCTTTCGCGTAATGAGGTGTATGAAGTTTTATATGCGCGCCTTTCTTTTTATTATTCTGCTATTACCTGACCTCCTCAAGGGGGCAGCTTTATCGGCTAATGATGATGTATTTATCTCTCCGTCTTCGCAGTTTTCAGCCTTTGACGTTGTTGAAATTCAATTATTGGGGCTCAAGGCGTCAGGCCAAGATAGAATGGTTGGCATCGAGCAGGTTTGGATTTTTGCACACCCCGATAATAAGCGGATAACAGGCCCGCTTGAGAGATTTGCAGGGCTGTTTGATAACCCTGCCTATGCGCCGCTTATTGGCCACTCATCGGCTAGTATCACAGAAATTGATAGACAAGGCGGTATGGCCCGTTTTGTGGTCACAGTGCTCGCGCGCGACGGAAAGACTTATGGTTATAACTGGATTTTGCGTGCTCTCCGCACTGCTGGTCAGGAACAATCAGATGATGATATCTGGATGACCAGTGCTGTGTCTGCGCCGCGTATTGGCAGTGCAAGCTAACCCACATTAAAAAAGCACTAGGTATTTATCTTATACTGGCGGTATAGGATGAAGGTATCATGTTTAAGTCAGTTGCCGCATTCTTCACCAAATTACCGCCACAGAGCCAGAGCGCTGTGTTGTTGATTATTGGACTCTCTATTATGGGCATTTGTGATAGTTTTGTGCAGGCGTTCTCAGACAGAGTTGGTCTGGGGCAATTCCATTTCATCCGCTCCTTTTTTGCAGTTATCTGTATTATTGTGATTGCGCGGTTTAGCAAAATCTCTCTCATGCCGCGCCGATGGGGTGCGGTGCTTGTACGGACTCTGTTCATGGTCTGTGCGATGATGCTGTTTTTTTCTGTGCTATCCTTTCTGCCGTCAGCTGTTGCTGGGGCAGGCCTGTTTACGGCGCCTGTCTTTACACTTCTGTTTAGCGCCCTGTTCTTTGGTACCAAAATAGGCTGGCGACGTATTGCTGCAATCATCTTTGGAACTGCAGGGGTAATTCTGGTTCTTGATGTTGGAGAGGCAGGGTTTCAGCCGCTGGCTATTTTACCTATTATCGCTGGTGCTTTTTATGCGCTAGCGATTCTGATGACGAGCCATTATTGCCAGCATGAAAATCCGTTCTCTCTGGTTATTGTTTTTTTCATTGCTATTGGCGGCGCCGGATTGCTGACCTCACTCATATTAACATACCTAGATATTACCAACCCAACGCCGCAGGCAGCGTTTTTACTACTAGGCTGGCAGGCTATCTCATTCTCTGATGTGCTGATTATTGCGGTGATGGCTCTTACAACGATGACCTCCATTGTTATGATGGCTCGCGCGTATCAAATTTCAGAAAGTAGCTACTCGGTAGTGTATGAATATAGCTACCTTGTCTCAGCGGCCCTGTTCGGCTGGCTCTTCTGGCAGATAGATTTCTCCTTCTTAACTATTGCAGGCATAGTATTGATTTTTGTAGCAGGTGTAATCGTAACTGTTGCGTCAGCTAAGGAGCGTTACCTAGACTCTTAGCGGTGTGAGATTTCGTGCCGTTTTTTTACAACTGTTGAATATTTCCTGCTAATGAGTAGATATTAACATTAATTATTTTCTTGGAGATTAATGATGACTGGCTATGTGATTACGCCAAACCCACAAGCAAGTGCTGCTGTTGCTGGGACTGATGAGCGGTTTCCTGTCCGCCGTATTTTCTGTGTTGGGCGTAACTATGCTGCACATGCGCGTGAAATGGGCTTTAGTGATAAAGAGCCTCCATTCTTTTTCACCAAGCCAGCTGATGCTCTTGTTGAAACAGGTAGCACCATTCCTTATCCACCGATCACAGAAAACCTGCATTATGAAATTGAGCTGGTTCTTGCGATTGGAACGGGCGGTGCAAATATTACGCCTGAAGACGCCGTAAGCCATATCTGGGGTGCTGGTGTTGGCATTGATTTTACGCGCCGTGATCAGCAAATAGCCCACCGCGAAAAGGGCCGTCCATGGGATTGGGGTAAAGCATTTGATAATTCTGCCCCGCTTGCTCCTCTGGTCCGGACTGCCGATCTACCGGCTGAGCGGCAGTCTTTGGCAGAGGGCCGGATCTGGCTTTCGGTAAATGGTGAAATCCAGCAGGATGCATCACTCGCCGACCAAATCTGGAATGTCAGTGATGTTATCGCTTTTTGTAGTCAGTCTGTCACCTTGAAGGCTGGCGATCTTATCTTCACCGGCACACCGGCTGGCGTTGGGGCTGTGACATCAGGTGATGTTGTAACGGGCGGTATCGAAAGCATTGGTGATATTGCCATTACGATTGGACCAAGCGCTTAACAAGCAGTCATGTATAAACGAAAAAAGGGCAGATAGATGGAAGCCTTGGGGTATGATATTCCAGAGCCTGGCCACATAACCAGGCTTGCTGATGATCTATTCTGGGCGCGTTTCGATCTGCCCTTTCGGTTAAACCATATCAATCTGTATATGCTAGATACAGATGATGGATGGGTACTAATCGATTGCGGCATTGATAATGTGCATACTAAAGAGCATTGGGATGCGCTCCTGAACGGGCCTCTCTCGCAGCAGCGCATTAGCCAGATATTAGTAACCCATCACCATGTTGATCATATTGGGTATTGCGGCGCATTATGCGATATCACAGGCGCTGAAGCTTGGACAAGTGCCAAGGAAGGTGAGCATGCGCATTGGCTTTATGCCCATGAGCCTGCTGATTTCGCAGCATTGATGGTGAAGACATATACCCAGTATGACCTTGCGCCAGAGGCGATTGAAGAGGTGCGCCATCGTGGCAGTCGGTACCGCGAGAAGTGTGGTGTCCTGCCGTCCTTTAACCTAGTTGAAGATGGCTATCAGATCACAACTAAGGCAGGGGTATGGACAGCACGTATCGATAAAGGGCATAGCGATGCCCATATCAGTTTGATGGATAAAAACAGAAATCTCTTTATCTCCATTGATTTTCTGCTACCGCGTATTTCACCGAATATTTCTGCTGATATCCGAGATACGGATGATGATTTACTGGCGCATTATTTCCAGTATCTTACCGAAATGCAGGCGTTGCCCGAAGATATGCAAATCTTTCCCGGTCATGACTGGCCGTTTATCAAAGGCAATCTACGGGCAACAGCTTTGATAGAGCATCATCATATGCGCCTTGATCAGCTTGCACGGGCAGCTAAAAGCGCCCCCCTTACCGTATCAACGGCGATGGATGCCTTATTTGGCAGAATGTTTGGTGAGCATGAATTGTATTTTGCGTCAGGTGAAGCGCGTGCACATCTTAATAACCTGAAAAGCTCGGGCCGGTTGATAAAACAGCAGGATGATGCCGGCATTGACCGTTATTATCCGTCTTAAGACTATGTGCGGTCTTAAGGCTATGTATTGGATTGATTAGATGGTTCGCCTGTTTCCCCTAATTTTTGTCTTTTTATGGTCATCAGCCTTTATCTCTAGCAAAATTATCGTTGCCGATGCGTCTCCTTTTGCCTCTCTAGGATTTCGATTTGCGATTGTAGCATTTGGGTTTTATCTCTTTAGTGTCATTCGGCGTGAACAACTTTCTGGCACGCGCACTGATATATTGAGCGCCTGTGCAACTGGTGTTCTATTTCATGGGCTTTATCTAGGTGGTGTCTTTTTTGCTATATCAAAAGGGCTGCCAGCAGGTGTTGCCGCTCTGATTGTATCGCTTCAACCGGTGCTTGCCGGCGCATTAGCTGGCCCTGTCCTAAATGAAACTGTCACATGGCGTCAATGGGCTGGTATATGTCTTGGCTTTGCTGGTGCAGCACTTGTTCTGGGCTTTGATATTGGCGGCAGCCTTCCTGTCATTGGTGTTGTGGC
>CATISA010000025.1 GCA_949529445.1 Alphaproteobacteria bacterium UBA4588 | reverse complement strand
GCAAATGTCTGGAATGACCCGCATGCTGCAGATGCGGTGTTTGCGGCTGACTGGCAGGTTGAGATGATCGGCCTTGATGTCACTCAGCAGATAAGCTGTAATGCGGCTGATTTTGCTGATGTATCTGTTAATTCCCCTGATATTGGTGGGTTTCTTAGTGATATTTCAGGCTTTTATATGGATTTTTATGAAGGGGTGCTAGGGCATCATGCCTGTCTTATCCATGACCCAGCTGCTATTATTGCGATTACTGACCCGCATTACTTTACGTTCGATGATATTCCGCTGCGCGTGATGACTGAGGGTACGCAGGTCGGCGCAACTATCCGCGATGATGTTTCGGGACGCCGTCCGGTGCGCGTTGCAATAGCTGTTGATAGCGAGGGCGTACGCAAGACATTTCTGGACATTTGCAAAGAAACTGACAGAATGAAAAAATCGCGGATTGCGACTGCCTCATAGGCGGCGAGCAAAGGGCATTTCAGGCTCAGAGAGGTTCTGTAGATGGATGTGAAAACAGTTGATTATACCGCGCCAGACGCTCAGCATTCTCTTGCGGAATCGCTTCGGGAGACGGGCTTTGCTGTGTTGGTCAATCATCCTATTTCTGCCCCGCGAATTGATGAAGCTTATGCGCTCTGGTCTGAATTTTTTGCATCGGACGACAAGATGGACTGGTTGAGGCACCCAGAGACTCAGGACGGTTTCTTCCCGTTTCTCTCTGAAAATGCAAAAGGGGCCACGGCTAAAGACTTGAAAGAATTTTATCATGTCTACTCATGGGGACGGGTGCCGGACAACCTCTCTAATATGACGCGCCAACTCTATGGCGATCTTGTGACGCTTGGTCAGGAACTGCTTGGGTGGCTGGATAATGAAATGCCGGCTGACGTGCGTGACAGAATGACAGCGCCGCTATCGAGCATGATGGATGAAAGTGAGCAGAGCCTGCTCAGAATCCTACATTACCCACCCCTATCTGAAGAGTTAGAAAAAGGGGCTGAAGATAGCACGGCAATTCGTGCAGCAGCACATGAAGATATTAATCTTATCACATTGCTACTGGCCGGCTCAAAACCGGGGCTTGAAGCACAGGACACAGATGGCAGATGGCATAATGTACCGTGTGATCCCGGAATGATTACGATTAATAATGGTGATATGTTATCACTTGCAACAAATGGGTTTTATCCGTCTACAACGCATCGTGTCGTGAACCCTGAACGCACCCAAAATAGTGCACGTTATTCCATGCCAATGTTTTTACACCCGCGGCCGGATGTTGCCCTAACACAAGGATTCACAGCAGATATGTTTCTCCAGCAGCGGCTAAGAGAAATAGGTCTTAAATAACAAAAGGAGTAGAGTATTATGATAAAAAAAAGTTCTTTAGGTAAAGTGGTTGCGGGTGTTGCCGTGTTAGCCATGACGTCATTAATAAGTCCCATATCTGCTATTGCAAATGATATAAAGCCTGCTGTCATCTTTGATATGGGTGGCAAATTTGATAAATCATTCAATGAAGGTGTTTGGGAAGGCGTGAAGAAATTCACCGAGGAAACTGGCATCGAAGTTATGGAATTCGAAGTCACGAATGAAACCCAGCGTGAACAAGCAATGCGCCGGATGGTTGAACGTGGTGCCACGATTGTACTGGGTGTCGGGTTTGCACAAGCTGATGCTATCTCGAAAGTTTCGGCAGAAAATCCAGACACGCTATTTTCAATCATCGATGTGGGCTGGCTTGATGCGCCAAACTTGCGCCAATATGTGTTCAAAGAACATGAAGGAAGCTACCTTGTTGGGGTGGCTGCTGCACATGCAAGCCAGACGAATAAAGTCGGATTTGTGGGCGGGATGGATATTCCACTTATTCGGAAATTTGCCTGTGGCTATGTTGGTGGTGTGAAGTCTGTTACGGCCTCTGCAGATGTCTTTCAGAATATGACCGGTCCAACACCATCAGCATGGAATGATCCAGCAAAAGGCGCAGAACTTACACGATCACAAATCGACCGTGGGGCAGATGTTGTCTACCACGCAGCAGGCGGCACAGGTCTCGGCGTTATTCAGGCAGCGGCTGATTCAGGCAAGCTGGCTATTGGCGTTGATTCAAACCAGAATGGTCTTGCTCCGGGTTCGGTTCTGACGTCCATGCTGAAGCGCGTTGATGTTGCGGCATATGAAACCTTCATGGATGCCAAGAATGGCAATTTCTCATCTGGTGTAACTGTACTGGGTGTTGCTGAAGGGGGTGTTGACTGGGCATTGGATGACAATAATGCCAGCCTTGTTACTGATAAAATCAAATCAGCCGTTGAGGCAGCACGTTCGGACATCCTCTCAGGAAAGGTTGTCGTTCATAATTACGAGAGTGATTCCAGCTGTCCTTACTAATATGATCATTTTTTCGTGATGACAGTTACACACAAACAGGCGAAAGGCAGTGATACAGTGCCTTTCGCCATTTCACTGCGTGGGGTTGAAAAAACCTTTGGAGCCGTGTGCGCCAATCATAATATAGACCTTGATATTTGTACCGGTGATATCCACGGTATTATTGGAGAAAACGGGGCAGGTAAGTCAACGCTGGTCTCTATTCTGTATGGGTTTTATCGCGCGGATGCGGGTACCATCCGCGTGTTTGGTAAAGAAAGAACATTACGATCCACGGCAGATGCAATCGCCGCTGGCATTGGTATGGTGCATCAGCATTTCATGCTGGTCCCTACCTTTACAGTCCTTGAAAATATTATCCTTGGTCATGAAGGAACAGAAAGCCTTGCAAAGGGGTTTGAGGCAGCGCGCGTGGAACTTGCCCAGCTTGCAGCTCGTTATGGCCTTGATGTTGATCTTGATGCCGTTATTGAAGATTTTCCTGTTGGGCTTCAGCAACGTGTTGAGATTCTCAAAGCCTTGTATCGTGGTGCTAATATTCTTATTCTGGATGAACCAACAGGCGTTCTGACACCACAAGAGACTGATCAGCTTTTTGATATTTTAAGAGCTTTGAAAGAACAGGGTGTCACTATCCTGCTTATTACCCATAAGCTGCGTGAAATTATGGCGATTACAGATCATGTTTCTGTGATGCGGGGCGGTGAAATGGTTGCGCATAAGCGCCGCAGTGACACAACCCCTGAAGAGCTTGCAGAGATTATGGTTGGGCGCCCGGTACGTACTGATGGAATATGGCATCCACCAAGCCCAGCTCAGGTCGTGTTGCGAGCTGATAATTTAGGGTTAAATGCGGAGATATCAGCAGATAGTTCGGTTCTGGTTTCAGAGATTTCCTTCGCGTTAAAAGCAGGAGAAATTCTGGGCGTCGCCGGCGTATCGGGGAATGGGCAATCTGAATTGCTGGAACTTCTGGCGGGTATTCGCGCACCAAGCTCTGGCAGTATTCAGATTGGTGAGCGTCATATAACAGCAGAGATGCCATCATCCCCATCTGAAATTAAATCTCTTAGTATTGCGCATGTGCCAGAAGACCGTCATTTGACGGGCCTTATTCTCTCATTCTCAGCAGCAGAATCAATGGTTCTTGGCTATGAGGAAAAGATAGCAGGTGGGATGGCTGGCTGGCTTGATCGTGAACAGCTTGGCGAGCATTGTGCTAGTTTAATGCGTGACTTTGACGTTCGCCCGCCTGATCCGTCTCTCAAAAGCAGTTTGTTTTCTGGCGGTAATCAGCAAAAAATTGTGCTAGCGCGTGAAATGTCAGCTGCGCCGTCTATCCTACTGGTGGGGCAGGCCACCAGAGGGGTGGATATTGGTGCTATCGAATTTATTCATAAACAGCTTATTGCCATGCGAGATAAAGGCTGTGCGATTATTCTTGTTTCGGTTGAACTAGATGAAATTCTGACATTATCAGACAGGATTATGGTGATGAATAATGGCTCTTCCATGGGGATTGTTGAGAGGAAAGAGGCGGATGCCCGCTCTATTGGCCTGTTAATGGCAGGGGTTCGCTGATGGAACAGAAATTACCACGCTGGATAGACATTGGCTTACTCCCGCTCATCAATATTTTGGCAGCCTTTTTTGTAGCAGGGATTATTATTGCAGTGATTGGTGAAAATCCCTTTGCTGCGTTGTCTGTCTTGGTAAAAGGCGCCTTCATCTATAAGGGTGCACTTGGTTACACGCTGTTCTATGCAACGAATTTTATCTTTACCGGTCTTGCTGTGGCGGTTGCGTTTCATGCATCGCTATTCAATATCGGCGGGGAAGGTCAGGCCATGGTTGGCGGGCTTGGCCTCGGGCTTGTCGCGTTGATGCTGGACCCGTTACTACCGCCTCTTCTGGTTGTATTCATTGCTCTTCCGGCTGCGGTTGTTTTTGGCGCATTTTGGGGTGTAATCCCGGGATGGCTTCAGGCGAAGCGTGGCAGCCATATCGTTATCACGACGATCATGTTTAATTTTATTGCGGCATCTCTCATGGTCTGGCTGCTCGCTGGTATGTTGATGGCACCTGGCCAGATGTCTCCTGAAACCCGCAGTTTTGCTGATGGTGTTGCGCTGGCTCATTTCCATACGCTATTGAGTTATGGAGGTATTTCTGTTGCTAAATCACCCCTCAATCTGTCTTTTGTCATTGCGCTGATTGCTTGTGTTGCAGTGTGGGTACTGATTTGGCGGACACGGCTTGGTTATGTTATTCGCGCTACAGGCCAGAGTGAACAAGCTGTTATCTATGCAGGTCATTCGCCTGCTAAAATTATTATTATTACTATGGCAATTTCGGGCGGTCTTGCTGGACTAATGGCATTGAACGAAATTTTAGGCGTGCAGCAAAGAGTTATTCTCAACTTCACTTCCGGCTATGGATTTACTGGTATTGCTGTTGCGTTGATGGGGCGTAATCATCCGATTGGTATTTTACTAGCGAGCCTGCTGTTTGGCGCTTTATATCAGGGGGGCGCCGAGCTTGATTTTGAATTTCAGACAATTACGCGCGAAATGGTACTAATGATACAGGGACTTATTATTCTGTTTTCTGGAGCTTTGGCATATATGTTTAATCCTTTGGTCACCCGAGTATTTTCATCATTTATCTCTGCATCAAAAGGACCCGAATAATGATGGCTGAACTCTGGCTTCAGTTTGTGCTGGCACTTGATGCTACTATTCGAATGTCGACGCCGCTTATTTTCTGCGCGATGGCTGGCATTTTTTCTGAGCGGTCCGGTATTATAGATATCTCGCTTGAGGGTAAAATGCTGTTAAGTGCCTTTGCAGCGGCATCCCTTGCCGCACTTACTGGCTCTGCCATGATTGGACTTGTTGGGGCAATCATAATCTCTGTTCTCTTTAGTCTACTGCATGGGTTTGCTTGTATTACGCATAAAGGCAATCAGGTTGTCTCTGGTCTTGCCATTAATATTCTTGCCTCTGGATTAACGGTAACAATTGGGTTTGCAATATTTTCACAAGGTGGCCAGACGCCATTTCTAGGGCGTGAACAGCGGTTCATGCCTCTGGAACTTCCTTTTATAGAAGTCATAGAATCGCTTCCGATTATTGGGCCGTCGCTTGGGGTCATTTATAGTGAGGTGATTTCGGGGCATAATATTCTGGTATGGCTAGCGTTTTTGGCTGTTATTGTGACGGGCTATGTCCTGTTCAGAACAACATTTGGCTTACGCTTGCGCGCTGTAGGAGAAAAGCCTGAGGCGGTTGATACTGCGGGTGTAAGTGTAAGCTGGATGCGGTATAAGGCAGTCATTATTGCTGGTATCCTGTGCGGTATGGCAGGCGCGTATTTGTCGGTTGCCCATGGTGGCGGGTTTGTCCGCGAAATGACAGCTGGTAAGGGTTATATCGCTTTGGCAGCAATGATTTTTGGCAATTGGCGGCCTGTGCCCGTTCTGCTTGCCTGTCTTATGTTCGGTTTTCTGGAAGCTATAGCAGCGCGTCTTCAAGGGGTTGATTTGCCCGTCATAGGTCAGGTATCGACTGACCTTATCCTTGTATTGCCTTATGTGCTTACAGTTATTCTTTTGGCAGGCTTTGTTGGCAAGGCTGTTCCACCCCGTGCCATTGGCGTTCCCTACGCAAAGGAAAGATAATCATGAGTGATGCAGACCTTGTTGCCGCGGCCATAACCGCAATGTCCCATGCCTATGCCCCTTACAGTACCTTTTGCGTAGGGGCAGCAATACGCGACGAGAATGGCCAGATCCACAGTGGCGCTAATGTTGAAAATGCAGCCTACCGCAAGGAGCCTGTGCTGAGGTGGGGGCTATTTCTGCGATGATTATGGCGGGCGGACGAAAAATTGATGCCATCGCTGTTGCTGGCAATGGTGATATTCTTTGTACGCCGTGTGGCGGATGCCGGCAACGCATTCGTGAATTTGCCGAAGCCTCAACACCTATAGTTATTGCCGATACAACAGGCGAGAGGAAGCGTTTTACTCTTGCAGAATTACTACCGCATAGCTTTGGGCCAGATAATCTCCGTTGATATCTTTAAATGTTGCCAACGCCAGAAAATATAAGTCCGCAATATTATCCTCTCAGAGGCACTTAGACAGTATTATAAATACGATCTCCGGCATCGCCTAAGCCAGGCAGGATATAGAAATTTTCATCTAATTCGCGGTCAACAGCCGCTGCAATGATAGGGATGTCGGTATGTGCTTCTTGTAATGCGCTTAACCCCTCTGGTGATGCAACAAGGCAGGCGAATAGTATATCATGCGCACCATGGGCCTTTAGTCTATCAGCGGCCATGATGGCCGAACCTCCAGTTGCCAGCATAGGGTCTACCAAAATTATTTGGCGCTCGGCTATCCTGTTGGGAAGCTTTTCATAATAGGCTTCTGCCTGATGCGTATCGGGATTACGTTGCAATCCAAGATGACCAATAGGTATTTCTGGGAGAATAGCCGAGAATGCGTCGGTCAGACCATTCCCAGCGCGCAAAATAGAAACAAGACAGGGAAATGGCTCGGGCAGGCTAAATCCTTTGGTATGCTCAAGTGGAGTTTCGACTGATATATTTTGCGTTATCAGATGACTAAAAACTGAGGCACTCATCAAACCAGCAACTTCATGCAAGATACGCCGAAAGCTATGTGGTGGCGTCGTCTTGTCACGCAAGGTCGTCATTTTAACATCAAGAAGAGGGTGGTTTAAAATTGTTAACATTGCTACGAAATATCCTTTTATACAGTATCTTCACAAGACAACCATTATCGCCGACATCTGATGCCAATGGTCATTAGCCTAGGCAAAGGGAAGGTAGCTAACAGAACCTGAAACAGTTGCATCCGGTCTTTTAACCTCAATCGGCTTGCCTGTATTGCCCTCAGCATTTTCAATGATGGCAAGTCCTACATTACGCTCAAGTCGCGGTGACCAGATAGCAGAGGTAATTGTACCGATTTCCTGTCCCTCTCGCGTCACAGGCCATGGTATTGAACAGGTCGGACAAGGTCCACCATCAAAAAGAATACCCCTGATTTCACGCGTACTACCAGAGGCCGCAATTTTCTGCAACGCAGACAGGCCAATATAATCTATCGACCCATCAATAACACAGTATTTTCCAAGCATTACCTCAAAAGGATTATTCTGAGATGTCATCTCATTACCGTATGAGAATAATCCGCCCTCAATCCGTTCAATCAGATTTGGGCATCCTGGGGTAATGTTAAAGTCCTGCCCTGCCTCCCAAATGGTCTGCCATAATGCAGGCCCAAGATGCGCGCCTTTTAGATAAATTTCAAACCCACCCTGCCGAGAATATCCAGATCGGGCAATAAGTTGTTTCGTACCTCGAAACGAAATCCATCCATATTTGAAAAAGCTAATATCAGCAATATGATTTCCAAATAAACGACATAAAAGGGCTTCAGATTTTGGCCCCTGAATTGCCAAGGGGAAAACATCAGGCTCGCAAAGGTCAACATCAAACCCTTTTCCGTATGCAATTCCTTTGGCATATAGAAGAACATCACTGTCGGCGATGGACAGCCAATATTTATCGTCATTTAGCTTTATCAGAACTGGGTCATTAATCATCCCGCCTTGTGCGTCAATAATTGGTATATACAGACAGTCATTATAGCACATCCGTGAAATATCACGCGGCGTCATTAACTGAATAAGTGCTTTTGCATCTGGTCCGGTTACTTGAACCTGACGCTGGCACGATACATCCCATAGCTGAACATGTTCTCGGAGGTGCCAGTAATCTTCCTCAACAGAAGGCTGGTAGGCTTTGGGTAAAAGCATATGATTTACAACGGTGAAACCTCGAACGCCTGCCTCCTGAACGTTATCAGTATAAGGGGTGCGCCTGATGCGGCGCGACATATTTAATCCATCAGACATATTGCCTCCTCTTATCCTAAACGCTCAAGCATAATGACCCCTTCATTCCGGAACAGACATCCAGACTGAATATCCATTTGGTGATAAAATCAATGGCATATGATAGCGGGCATCTGGGTCAGGCATTGAAAATCGCAAGACAATCTGATCGCTAATACGTGCCCCCACCTGAGGAATATTTTGTGCGCGCCAATATGGCTCTGTAGTAAAACAGATCTCATAGACTGTTTTCGGATCAGCGCCTGATACATCAACTGTTTCAGACAGTCGTCCGCCCTCATCCATATATCCTTTAAAAAGCACATCACCATTATCAAGATTGCTTAATGTGACAGCAATGCCGCCAGCGTGCGTTCCGTTGCTGCTATTAAGGGTATGCGATGTAACAAGGGCCATCTCGTCTCTCATGTGTTGCTAATGTGAAAAAAGGGGGTAAGGCACAGGGTTGTGCTTATAAAGAACACGGCTCCTATTCTATTGAAGCTTTATCCCGCTTATCTGATGTAGCGGCAACGATCGGGCTTATTACACCACGGCACTTAACATTTACACAGGCTGTTTTTCCGCTTGCCATTGCCCGGCGTAACGCAGGCCCTAGCTCTTCGCGTTTTGTAACAAGCTCGCCATGACCGCCAAGCCCCTCACACATCGTATGGAAGGGAATATCTCGGAAGTCCGTAGCAAAATGCTGACCATTAGCAAACAGCCGCTCCTGTTGTTGGCTAATACAGTCTAGACCGCCATTATTATCAATGACAACTGTTATAGGCGTTGCTTCTTGAAAGGCAGCTTCAATAGAAAGTCCACCCGATAGAAAGGCACCATCGCCAGAAATAACAACCACATTCTTGTCAGGATGAAGCGCTTTAGCAGACACACCAAAGCTCACGCCAACACCGAGCAGGGAGTAATTTCCCGGATGCATGATGCCACCAAGTTTTTGCCCGCGCCAGCCTGCCATATTGACGGCAATTTCAGACCAGAAATGGGTGTTGCCCCCATCAAAAATTAACCAGTCTTCAGCACCCATTTCAGCCTGCACATCAAGAGAGAGTTGCAGTGGGTGCATTTTGCCCCCATCGGCCAAATCACGCGCCGTTTCAGCAGCAATGTGGGTTTCCCATTCCTGCACCCAGTCAGCTCGACGCTGTTTTTGCGCATCAAACCAGCTATCCCATGTTTTCCCCACACCCATCAGTGCATCAAGGAAAGCGCCCGGATCAGAGAGTAGCATTTCATCAGCTGCTCTATTATAATCTAACTCCTCATGGCTCCCATTTACACAAATAAGTGTTGTAGTTTTTTGAAAGAAAGGTGGATTGCCAAAATTCATCTGATTGTCAAGTCTGCCGCCAATCATGATGATGACATCTGCTTCATGAATAGCTGGCTTGCTCGGATGATATTGATGAAAGTCAGCAAGACCCATATAGGCGTCGCATTCCTCTCCGAGCAGTTTTGAATGATAGGGCACATTAAATACTGGTAGGCGCAACATCTTGCCAGCCCTCTCAAGTGTAGCTTCCGCACCTGACCACCAGACTCCGTGACCGCCGATTATAAGCGGTCGTTCTGATGCTTTTATAATCTTCATAATATGGGAGAGCGCAGTTGGATCAGGCCAGGCACGCGGTATCAGCTTATTTGTTCTGAGAAAGGGACGTTCTTCGCGGCCAGCATCCTCATCGAACGAGGAAAACATTATATCAACAGGCAGGCTAATATGGACTGGCCCAGGATAACCTGTTGTTGCTGCGTGCCAGGCCCTATCAACAAATTCGCTGATCCGCTCCCCATCTGTAATCTGCACAGAATATTTAACAAGCGGAGCTGCAATCGCAACATCATCAATTTCTTTGAAGCCGCCAGCACCTTGTCGCTTTAATGTTGATGATCCAGTAACAAAAATCACAGGTGAGCGCTCTCCGCCTGCTTCCAGCATAGCTGGCACAGCATTCGCAAAACCTTCTGGGCCAACAAGACAGATAGAGGGGGTGCGCGTTATCCGCGTATGACCATCAGCTAGATGACCTGCAACCTGCTCATGCGGGCAGTTAATCACGGGCATCTGGCATTCCATAAAGCCCTCTAGAGCAGGATTGCAAAACCCGCCTGCTAGGGTAAAGACATGTTTGGCGCCTTTTTCTTTTAGGGCTCGCGCGAGAATTTCTCCGCCCCGGATTTTTTTTGCATTCGCCATAATTATTAGCCCCCGCCAGTGAATAATTTACTTCGTTAAATAACCTAGGTCTATTATCGAGATGTTTTTCGCTGTTCAGTTTTTACCACGACATCATTAGTCAGTGACGCAATATTATTCACACCAATTTGCGCCATTGAAACACTGATTTCATCCGCTAATATTCTCACAAGGCTCTTGACTCCTTTTTCGGCGTCAGCGCCAAGTGCATACATAAATGGCCGTCCAAGCATGACAAAATCTGCGCCATACGCAAGAGCTTTGATGATGTCATCTCCATTACGAACGCCGCTATCAAAAATGAGCGGATAGTCTGGCCCTACAGCAGCCCTTATCTGGGGTAGAATATCAATTGTAGCAGGCGCACTATCAAGTTGTCTGCCGCCATGATTGGATACATAGATAGCATTTGCACCAGCTTCTTTTACCCGCACTGCATCAGATGGCTCTGTGATACCTTTAATTATTAAGCGGCCTTTCCAGATTTTGCGCAGGCGGTTAAGGAATGCCCAATTTGCCCCAGCACGGCTAGCATTTCGATCAAATTTTGTCTGCTTGCCATCTGTTTCAAAGTTACGCGGTGATGGGGCCCCTGCCAGCATTGTTGAAAGTGACCAGCGCGGATGAGTGGCAAAATCAAATGCCTGTTTTGGTCCAATATGAAACGGTGCTTTAAACCCATTACGCAAATCGCGAATTCGCCGTGATACTTCTGGAACATCAACAGTCAGGATAAGTGTTTCATATCCGGCTATACGGGCCCTCTCAACAAGCTCTAATGCCATGTCAGTGGACTGAGTAACATACAGCTGAAACCACGTACTCTCGCCGCCCCAACTATACATATCTTCGATTGTGCTCGACCCAGCTGTTGACAGGCAAACAGGCATGCCGGCTTGCTGTGCAACCTGCGCAAGGTATTTGTCTGCATGTGGCCAAGCAAGGTTACACATTCCCATTGGGGCAATGCCAAATGGAACAGAATAGTTTCTGCCAAGAAAGCTTGTCTCTAGTGAACGGTGGGCTATATCTCCCATCACCCGGGGTTGCAGAGTGATATCATCAAATCGCTTTTGGTTGCGGTCTGACGCTTGCTCACGACCTGCTGCACCCTCTATAAAATCGAAGATAATTTGAGGGAGGCGCCGACGTGCATGCAGATAAGCATCATCTGTTGAGATTACACATTTGCTCGTGGCAGGGCCGATATTATCAAAAATAGAAATTGGATACTCTCCTTAACTGTTCGCTCTCATTTTATGCTTTGGAAGGCGAATATCAAAGCGCTCCCTCATGCGTATATCTGCAGCATCTGAGAGATGTTGTGGAAAGTGGGTTGCCAGGATTTCCCGTGCTCTTGCATTTGCAGGCTGCCGGATATCAGGGCGTCCATCTGCTTCCCATTCTTCATGTGACCGTCTATCCGAAACTTCAGGATAGAGAAAATCAGTTTGCATTCGTTTGAATGTTTCCGGATGACCAAGAAAATGACCTTCTCCTGAGATAACACTGCGAATAGCATCAGTGTTAAGAGCAGATTCGCTCATCTCGATAGGCGCTAATGTCCGCAAAATAACCCCAAGCATGTCATTATCTGCTACATAGGCTTCATGAGAACAGGCCATTAATCCGCTTAGCATACCGCAGGCTTGGGTTATCATGTTAGCCCCTGTCTGAGCAGCAAGCGAGACGGACATGCATTTTTCAAACCCTGATTGGGCATCAACGCTTTTGCTGTCTGTTGCGCCTGCGATTGTTGAATTGGGCAGGTTAAGATATTGGGCAACGCGCACGGCTACTGCTGTCAGCATGGCTTGCTCGCCACATCCCCCCGCCATACCGCCAGTTCTAAGATCGGTTATCATAGGACGCGGGCCAAAGATAATAAGCCCGTAAGGATTTGCAAGCCAAGCAACAACAAGTCCAGCAAGCGTTTCGGCAGTTGTCTGCGCAACACACCCAGCAATCGTTACAGGGCTTGAGGCACCGAGCTGCCCAAAAGTGTTTACATGAGTTGGAATGCCTTGCGCCGCGGCTTCAAGAAGAACATCGCAGGCTTCTGCTGAGAAGCGCAGAGGGGGGACAGCATGATTAATGCTCAATGATAGGAAAGGGCGTGCATAAAAAGCCTCTTTGGAGCCGGCTATTTCGTGACAAATAGTGGCAATATCACGAACGGATTCAGCGCTGGATGAGCTGGTCAGAACATGCTTTTGGGTCCCGGCAAGACTGGCATACGCTGTATTAAGGTCAAGTGTTCGGTCGTTTGGCATGTCACGAGCAACCATCGAGCGACTGAAAAAATGAATATGTTGAAGTCTATCCGAGAGACGGGCAGCGTCATATAAATCCTGCAGTGTTGATGGTTTATATTTACCAGTATCAATATCAACTATCAGAGGCGCTGCGCCGCCGGTTCCAACAGATACATTCTTACCAGACATTTGGATATCATGTTCTGGTATTTGACCGCACAAACTAAAATCACGGCGAATGCCTGCGATAGCTCGTTTCACAAGGGCGGGCGGAAAGCAAAGACGGCCCTCTGTAGAAAGTGAGCCACCAGCATTAACAACAAGCTTTATAACAGCTTCTGGCGCTTCGGACATGCCAATATCATCTAGAATAGAAAAAGCAGCCGTGCTCAGTGCGTCACATTCTTTATCAGTAATAGGTGTGAAAAGACCGCCTGATGTATTCCCCATAATAAAAGAGGAAGACTGTTTGTCTTCGGCTATTTCGGTTGCTGATAAGCGAGAGCGCCGACCGCGCCGTACCCGAGGAATGGGTTTTGAACCACTATCTGTCATTGAATGAATTTTTGCCCAACTCAGTTATAAAACCATCGCCATTAGAGGGGGATATTTCTAACCTCGTCAAGCGTCATAGTTTCAGTGCTAGCCTTATTCTGCCTGATAAAATAAGCAGCTGCATTCGGGCGTGCCGTCACATAACCGGCTGCCTGTCCTTTTTCAAGTATTATACCGGCCCCATCATCAATCGCGTAACCAGCAGAAAACTCAGATGACGCTATGCCAGCCTCAAAGACTGGTCTGCGATATGGCTCCTCTGAGTAATGTGGGCAGAGGCTCTCCTTTATCCAGCCAAGACCTGCAAGCGGTAAAAGGCCGTCACCGCTGCTATCTGATAATATCTGTGAGAACCAGCAGCCCGCACCTGCACTTACACCCGCGATAACAGTGCCTGCCTGATAGGCTGCATAAAATAGCTGGTCAATTCTGCTTTTTTGCATCCGTTCTATAAAATTTTTGGTATTGCCGCCGCCGAAATAAATAAGGTCCAATCCCGTACACCAGTATTGGGTTTCATGGAAATCAGAATGAGCCGGCAAATGAGAGCAGGTGGCGACTGCCTCAAAGCGTTCATAAAAACGTGTTATTTTTGTCAAATCATCATCTGATGCTAAACCAACAAACCCAATAGACGGTTCGGCAAACACACCACTAGCATCAATGCCTGCCCTTCGCTGAGCATAACTCAAACAGATATTATCAAGCTCTGGGTCCTTATTATGGGTAAACCCACCGCCACCAATTGCAATAATAGTCGGATTCCGAGTCATTTCATTATCACTAAATTCTGTTGACAATATCTAAGTTAACTCTAACGATTAATTTCATCCATATGCAAACAAAGCGAAGGGTTGGCAATCCAAGCGTCGAGATCGAGATTTGCAGCTATAGAGTTCGGTATGGTGCTAACCTAAGGAGAGGAATGTTTCATGAAAAAAATATTAAGTATAGCCGTTATTATGGCAATGGCTTCAGCGACTGTGACAATGGCGGCGCCTTCGGGAACGTTCCGTCAGGCACATGAGTTGGGATTTGGTGATAAATCAAGTTTGGATCCTATTGCAAAAGGACGTGTATTCCAAATCACGGAAAAAATCATGAACCGTTTGGTTCGTCCCGGCCTTGATGGCAAGCCAACAGCTGATCTAGCAACAAGCTGGTCGGCAAATGCAGACGCAACTGTATGGACAATGAAGCTGAGAAGCGGTGTAACCTTCCATGATGGCAGTAGTTTTGACTCTGCAGACGTGGTGTATTCATTATCACGTGTTCTGGACCCTGAGCTTGGTAGCCCAGCTAGGTCAGCTGTGAAAATGGTAAAATCTGTAGAAGCTGTTGATGATTTAACAGTTCGGATTACGCTAGATACACCATTTGCAGATATGCCATTGCAACTTATGGATTATCGCTTGCGGATGCTTCCCGAAGGTTCGGGCGATACAATTGCAACAACAGGCATTGGCACTGGCCCGTTCAAAGTTGAAAAATTCGACGCATCTGGTACCACTATTCTTGTTGCCAATAATGATTACTGGGAGGGCGCGCCTGGTGTTGCCCGCATGGAAATTATTGGTATTCCAGATGGTCAGGCACGATTGCAGGCTCTGCTTGGTGGCCAGCTTGATATGGAGCGTGGGATTACAGCACAGCAGCGTGTGATGCTGGATAGTAGCGCCAAATTCGATATTCAGGTTATCCCGTCGGGTAACTGGCGTGGTCTTGTGTTTCGCACAGATGTTGAGCCATTTAGTGATGCACGCGTTCGTAAAGCACTTCGTCTTGCAGCAGACCGTCAGGAGTTGATTGACCTTGTGCTGGGTGGTGGCGGTGTTATAGCATGTGACACGCCTGTTGAGCCAAACGACCAGTATCGTGCTGATATTTCTTGTGCCCAGGATATTGCTGGGGCGAAGAAGCTTCTTGCCGATGCAGGGTTCCCAAACGGCCTGAGCGTTGACGTGCATGTTGCAACTCTTGAGCCGACATGGCCAACATTGGCTGTTGCCTATCAGGCTCAGGCTGCCAAAGCTGGCATCACCGTTAATGTTGTTCAAAAGCCATCTGATGGTTACTGGTCAGAAGTATGGATGAAGAAGGATGTGTCAGCAACGCGCTGGAATGAGCGTCCTGCTGATCAAGCACTTCATGAAATCTATCTGAGCACAGCAAAATGGAACGAGTCCTATTATAAAGATGACGCGTTCGATAACCTACTCGCAACAGCCCGCCGTGAGTTGGACTTTAACAAGCGCAAAGCACTCTATGTAAAGGCTCAGAATCATCTGTGGGAAACGGCTGGTACGCTTATTCCTTATCATGTCACCAAACTTGTTGGTGTCTCTAAGCGAGTAAAAAACCTTGATAACGTGAAAAATGATGCGGTTCGCTGGCATATGATCAGCGTTAACTAAATCTACTTTTTAAGCCACCCTCCTGAGCCTGAGTAGGGGAGGGTGGCTTTTTGATTCTGATTTTGGAATAATTTCATGCTAAATCTGTTTCTCCGACGACTGATGCTTGGAATAGTAACTGTGGTTATTGTTTCAATAATCATCTTTCTTGGTGTGGAACTTTTGCCAGGTGATGCCTGTACAGCATTTCTTGAGCGCGAAGCTCAGGGAAAATTGCTGGAAAATTGTCGCAATGATCTTGGGCTAGGGCGTCCGGCTTATGAACGCTATTTAGAATGGGCTGTTGGCGCTGCTCAGGGCGATCTAGGCATCTCGGCTAATGGTCAAAAAAGTATTGCGGATCTTGTTGGGCATAGGCTTGGAAATTCTCTATTACTAGCGCTGTGCGCTATGTGTGCCGGTATTCCGCTTGCCATTATTTTAGGTGTCGTTACTGGTCTATGGCGTGACCGTTCTGTTGACCTTGTCTTTTCAACGTCGGCTATTTTTGCAATGACTATCCCAGAGTTTGTATCAGCAACTGTTTTAATTTTATTGTTTTCGGTATGGCTTGAATGGCTACCCGGCATTGTCCTGACACCTGCAGACTCACCTGCCTCTGACTTTTTCCCTGAAATTCTGTTGCCTGTTATCGTTTTGGCTATGGTCATGACGGCTCATATCCTACGAATGGTACGCTCGAGTGTCATTCAGGTAATGGAAAGTGATTATATTCAAATGGCCACGCTTAAAGGTGTACCTTACTGGCAGACAGTTTTTCGCCATGCACTTCCGAATGCTTTATTGCCGGCTATCAATGTTGTTGCGCTAACAATTGCCTGGCTGCTGGGCGGGGTTGTTGTTATTGAAGTTGTGTTCAATTATCCGGGTCTTGGGCGGATGATGATCGATGCTATTTCTGACCGTGACCTTCCTGTTGTTCAGGCTATCGCGCTTATTGTAGCGACGGTTTATGTCTGTGTGAATTTGACAGCTGACTTGATGACAATGATAGCTAATCCGCGGCTTCGTACACATTATCTGAGGAAGTGATGACTGAAACCAACCTTCATCGGCATTCATCGGCATTTAGCCGCTTAAGCGGCGTACTAAGCGATGTCGTCTCACGTCCCTCTGGTGCAATTGGCCTTTTTTTGGTGATTTTTCATATTGTTCTAGCTTTGACATCTCCATATTTAGTGCCGTTTGATTATAAGGAAATGAACGCAAGTTTTATGCTGTCTGGGCCAACATCAACTCATTGGCTTGGGGCTGACCATTTAGGGCGTGACGTGTTGAGCCGGACCCTTCTTGGTGGCAGAGAAGCCCTTCTTGTAACAGCTATTGCAACGCCCATAGCGGTGATATGGGGAGGCTTTGTTGGTATTTTGCTGGGCCTTGTTGGGGGACGTATTGATGAAGTCCTGATGCGGATTGTGGATGCGTTTTTGTCGCTTCCATGGATTTTGAAAATGCTTGTTCTTATTGTCACATTCGGAACAGGTATGTTTGTTTTGATCCCCACTCTTGCGTTTTTTTATGGCATTCCAGTTATCCGGATTGCTAGAGCAGCAACACATGACGTGGTTGCGCGTGATTTTATATCTGCTGCGCGGGCCCGCGGTCATAAAAAAATGACTATTATCCGCCGTGAGCTTCTGCCAAATGTTCTTGATACCCTTATGGTTGAAGGAGCGATGCGCTGGTCGTGGATGCTGCTTGCCTTCTCATCTTTGTCTTTTCTAGGGTTTGGCGTATCACCACCAACTCCTGACTGGGGGCTAATGATTGCAGATGCAAGGGGCTTTATGTCATTCGCTCCTGTTGGTGTTATTGCGCCGGTTGTTGCACTTTCCTCTCTGATTATTGGTATTAATTTAACAGCAGATTCCCTCGCTAAAGCTTTGGGAATTGATCGTGCTCAGAAGGCGCCAGTCTAAGATGATGGATAAACCACTAATAAATATAAAAAATTTGAGTGTTGGATTTCGATCTCTTTCTGGAAAAATAATGCCAGTACTCCGAAATGTTGACCTTTCGGTTCATTGTGGTGAGAGCATTGGGCTCGTTGGTGAAAGTGGCTCTGGTAAGAGCACTTTGGCACTTGCCGCAATGGGCTATCTGAAGCGTGGACTTCAGGTAATTGACGGTGTGGTTCAGTTTGAAGACCACAGCATGTTCACCCTTACGCGCACTGACCTTGAAGGTGTTCGCGGAGGAAAGTTAGCCCTTATTCCTCAAAATTCTGGTCAATCTCTCACGCCAACATCTAAAATTGGCACTCAGTTAAGCGAAGCCTTGAAACTACATTCATCGTTGGATGCCACGCACCACAAGCAACGCGTAATCGAGTTGCTCACTCAGGTGCGTCTGCCAGACCCCGAAGCGATTTTTGAACGCTATCCGCATGAATTATCAGGTGGGCAGCAACAGCGCGCTGCGATTGCAATGGCATTGGCTGGTGAACCAGAAGCTCTTCTTCTTGACGAGCCAACAACAGGACTTGATGTTACAACACAAGCTCATATTCTAGAATTGTTACGCGAACTTGCCGCTGATACAGGTATGGCAATGGTGTATGTTAGTCATGATTTAGGGGCAATTGCACGTGTCTGTGACCGTGTAATGGTGATGTATGCAGGTGAAATTGTGCTGGAGGGAACAACCTCTCAAGTGCTGAAAACTCCAATCCATCCATATGCTCATGGCTTGCTCGCTTCTATTCCGAAGCTAAGTGATGCACATTTGCCGCAGGCACTGGATGGTCGCCCTCCTGTGCCGGGCGATGCAGGCGCTGGATGTGCTTTCGCTGATAGGTGTGCGCTTGTAAGTAACGTCTGCCGCAAAGAACGCCCTGTTTTGCATAGAACGCCGAATGGTGAACATGTTCGTTGTCATCATTTTACAGATATTGATAAGATGAATAGCACTGCTGCGCGGAGCGCTGTTTTAGCTCAGACTGATAATTTGTCGAAAGCCTTTCCTATTTTAACACTTGGCGGGCTGTCGATAAGATACCAGCAAAAAGGATTGCTTGACGATTTATCTGCTCGGTTATTTGGTGCTGAGAAAATCCTTATCCCAACTGTAGATGATATTTATCTAGAGATTAGGAGAGGTGAGACGGTCGGACTTGTTGGCGAGTCGGGAAGCGGTAAATCAACAATCCTTAAATCGCTAGCGGGACTGCTTTCGCCTGCCGCAGGACAGGTATTGTTTGACCTAGGCAGCACGGGACAATCAGCACCTGTCCAGCTTCCGAGCGTCGTTGAGGCCAGGGGGCATGACCATTTAAGAGCGATACAGCTTATTTTCCAGAATCCTGACGATAGTTTGAATCCGCGTCACACGATTGCTGAAATTCTTGCCCAACCGTTAACATTATATTTTGGGCTAACAGGTGATGCGCTTTATGAACGGTCAGTCTCCATTCTTGAGCGTGTGCGACTTGGGGCTCATTATCTTAACCGGTTGCCAAGCCAGCTATCAGGGGGCGAGAAGCAGAGGGTTGCAATTGCGCGTGCTTTTGCAGCTGAACCTGATCTTATTTTATGCGATGAGGTAACTTCTGCTCTAGATGTATCTGTTCAGGCAGCTGTTCTTGCCTTGCTCAATGAGCTCAAGCATGAAAAGGGGACAACCTATATATTTGTTTCTCACGACCTTGCTGTTGTGAAAGCGTTGTCAGATAGGGTTGCTGTTCTCTATCAGGGGCGGATGTGTGAGCTTGGTCCATCAGATGCAGTTTATAGTTACCCCTCTCATCCCTATACAGAAGTTTTGCTAGGCGCTGTGCTGGAGCCTGATCCCGATAGTGCGCCAAAGCTGGTCGCTGATGATATTGTCGAATTATCTCCTCCGGCAAAGGGGTGTGCCTTTCAGCGACGCTGTCCCCGCAGATTAGGAACAATTTGTGATGAGATGGTACCAGAATGGCAGCAAGGGGCAGGTCAACATATGATACGTTGCCATATTCCTCTAAAAGAGCTTATTACACTTCAGAAAGATGCCTAAAACTTAACCTTAAGATAAATAACATTCTGACTTTTCATAATTATATCTTAGTGCGGGGGCAGTCGCTTTTCGGATCTCTTATTTCTTTTCGACAGCTTCAGTTGGTTTTTCTGCTTTGGCCCATGCGGTAAAGCCGCCCTCAATATGGACAACAGGCTTCAACCCCATAAGTTGTGCCTGTTGTGCACTCAAGGCAGACCGCCACGCGCTTGCACAATAAAATATATAGGTTTTATCCTGATTAAAGATGTCCTT
>CATISA010000024.1 GCA_949529445.1 Alphaproteobacteria bacterium UBA4588 | reverse complement strand
TGAACTCACTTTGTCTGCCCTCAGAAAAGACGTTGCCTCCAGCCCGTCGGGCTGGCCGGAGCGGTATCAAGGTTGTTGGCAGCAAAACGCTTCACAAACAATCTGTGGACTTTACGTCTTTTAAAGCCTATTTACGACCACCCTAATTCCACCTGTTCGGGTGCTATCATACCCCCATCATAAAGACAAGCATTGCAGAGGCAAAAAAATGCTTTCCGCGTGAAAATGTCGCAAAATTTCTACCTTATCGGCCGTCTACATAAAACTATAGGGATCAATGTCGCAATTAATCCGTATCTGCGGTGGCAACTTTACCTCATCAAGCCAGTTTTTCAAGATTTTCTGCAAATGAACGTCTTTATCTGCACGAATGAGGTAGCGTACCCGAAACTGGCCCCGAATCCGCCCAAGCGGCGGCTGTGCAGGGCCAAAGACATCAACCTTGGCGAAAGATGGCTTTGCAGCGCCCAGCGCCGCGGCAGCCGCGTCTAGGCGCGCAATATCAGGTCCAGTCAGGGTCACAGAGGCAAGACGGCCAAAAGGCGGCATTCTTGCCTCACGCCGCGCAGTAGCTTCAGCTGTCATAAAGACATCACGCGCCCCTGTAGCTTTTTGAGCAGCACCTGCTGTCGGAGCAGACTGCGCACTCAATGCCTTCATCACAGGGTTATCTGGCTGAAAGGTCTGAATCAGAACCTCACCTTGTAATGTCCCACGCCCTGCCCGGCCTGCGACCTGCCATAATAGCTGGTAAGTTCGCTCTGATGCCCGTAAATCACCGCCATCAAGGCCTAAATCAGCATCGATAACAGCTGCGAGCGTTAGCAAAGGGAAATGGTGCCCTTTTGCGGCCATTTGAGTCCCGACAATGATATCAATCTCACCGGCTTCTACAGCAGCAAAAAACGCCGCGGCAGCTTCTGGGCTGGCAACCATATCACTTGAAAAAACAGCAATACGGGCTTCAGGAAATGACAAGCTTACTTCTTCAGCAAGGCGCTCAACACCTGGGCCAATGCTTTTTATTTCGCCTTCAACACCGCACGCCTCGCAGGCACCCAAGAGTGGCTGACTGATACCGCAAATATGACACTGCACCTTGCCGCTCTGTTTATGGGTCACGAGCAAACTGTCACATTGATGACAAGCGCGGCGATGCCCACACGCATTACAGAGACTCATCGGGGCATAACCTCGCCTGTTCAGGAATAAAAGCGACTGTTCGTGGGCCTTAAGCCGGTCTGATATCGCTGTTATCAGCGGGTCAGATAGCCATTTTCCAGCAGGCGTCCGGTTTAAACGCATATCAATAAGTGATACGTTTGGGAGCGTTGCCGATCCATAACGGGCTGTCAATTGCCAGTAATGCCAGTGTGGCAATGGTTCTAAAACCGGCAGTGCTGTTGCGGCATTGGCACGCTTATGAGCTCCTGCATTCACCCAGCTCTCTAATGACGGTGTCGCGCTGGCAAGCACAATTGGGATATTGTGCGTTTTCGCCCTTAGAATCGCCATATCCCGACCATGATAGGCAACATAATCTTCTTGTTTGAAGCTACCATCATGTTCTTCATCCACGATGATAAGACCCAAATCTGAAAACGGTAGAAACAATGCTGACCGGGCGCCAGCCACAATAAGGGGTTGACCAGACACTGCCGCGCGCCAGAGGCCGCGCCGGCGCGCGGGCGTAACTGAAGAATGCCAAATGGCAGGCTGAAACCCAAACCAGCGCTCAAAGCGTTCCTGCCAACCTCTGGTTAGCGCAATTTCAGGAAGCAGAATAAGACATTGTTTAGATGCTGCCACACAACGCGCAACCAAATCAAAATAAACTTCTGTTTTGCCCGACCCTGTAACCCCATCCAGAAGATGCGCTTGAAACCCCTCAAATCCCGCTTCTGCAATACCTTGCGCAATCGTGCCTTGTGCCGCTGAGAGCACAAGATTTTCTCGAGCTACTGCCATACGCTCGGGACTAACCCCATGGACTGGCGCGGCACGTGGTAGCTCTGTCGTCTGCAACTGACCAGCAGTTGCCATCGCCCGAATCACAGCAGGAGACACCGCCGCCTCGCGCGCCAAATCAGGTGCCGGCAATGGCGGAAGATCAGCGGCAACATCGAGAACACGTTTTCGTTGCTGGCTTAAGGCACGGCCCTCATCTGACGTAATTCCTTGCCAGAAAAAATGTGTCTGGAGCGCCTGCGGCTCAAGCGCAGCAGGCGTATTTAAGACCAGCTTCATCGCCGCACCAAACGGCGCCAAGGTCCAACGTGAAACATGGGTCAGAAAGCTAAGAACGTCATCTGCAAGAGGCGGGCTATCAGCCACGCACACCGCATGTTTCAGCTTGTCTGGCGGGGTCTGCGGCGTCTGTGTAAACCCCATGACAATGCCCCAGACCGACCGGCTACCCAACGGGACCTTGATAATTGTGCCTCTTTGAATAGGCGCAGAGGCCATCTGCTGTGCGTGCAGATCCATTGCAAGCTGGGGCGGATAATAGTCATAGACAAGCACATCTCCGCGCCCCAGAGGCACAGGAACAGCTACCTGAAGAACAGTATTAACCGGACCATCTCCAGAAAAAGCGGGGGCGTCAGTGCTAGCCATCATCTCTCTTGCCATGACATCAACACCTCCAAAAGGCGCACGTCCATGGCTTTTCTCGTTGCCTGAACCTCTTTCTAACCAGTAGAATGGTACGCAGGAAGTTAAAAATAGCTGTTTGTATCAAAAAGCTATCTCGTTACCACTATTCATTTTGCCTGAGGTCTTTAAATGAAAATTTTTCTCGATACAGCTGACCTGTCTGAAATCGAACGGCTACTGCCAACTGATATGATTGATGGCGTGACAACAAACCCCTCTCTGATTGCCAAAAGTGGTGCTGACATCAAACAGACAATTGCTGCGATTTGTAAAATGGTTAGCGGTCCTGTAAGCGCTGAAGTCACGGCGACAGACGTTGAAACCATGCGTAAAGAGGCTGATGTTCTTGCTGCAATTGCGCCGAATGTAACTGTGAAATTGCCGCTTACCGAAGCGGGCCTAATTGTCTGCAAACAACTATCGGCTCAGGATATTATGACAAATGTCACCTTGTGCTTTTCACCAGTGCAGGCTTTGATGGCGGCAAAAGCTGGCGCAAGCTTTATCTCACCTTTCGTTGGACGGCTCGATGATTTAGGCCAAGACGGTATGAACCTGATTCGCGACATTTATGATGTCTATGAAAATTATGACTTTAAAACTGAAATTCTGGTTGCCTCTGTGCGCGGCCCACAACATGTAACAGATTCCGCCTTGATTGGTGCGGATGTTGTCACGATTCCTCCAAAAATCTTGGCGCAACTTTATAAGCACCCACTGACGGATAAAGGTCTATCGGACTTCCTTGCTGACTGGGATAGAACAGGCCAGTCAATTCTATAACTTTCTTAACAATCAAACAGGACGGATACTATTATGGCTGACACAGATTTTTCGTTTTCCGAAGAAGATGTGATTGCCTATTTAAAGGCACGACCTAATCTCTTGGAGAAGCTTAATAAAGAGGCCAAAGATAGTAGTAGTGACGGCGCCTCTGTCGTTGATCTTACCGGCATGATTGCCGCAAAGGCGCGGACTGAAGCCCGAAGGCTTGCAGCGCGGAATCAGTCGCTCTTGGATGCCGCTGCATCAAACATGCTTCATTGGCAGGAACTTCATCACGCCACATTAGGGTTTCTTGCCTGCACAAATCTTACCGGCTTTGCCCAGATGGTTGATGAAGAGTTACCTATTATCTTCTCTCTTGCCGGAGCGCGACTCATAATGCCTGCAGAAACGGCTCTGGATAATGCTGAAGAATTAGGGTTTTTAGTCCTTCCCGCAGCAGAAATTAGCCAGATATTAGCTGCGCAGACTATCTATCTTGGGTCGGCTGAGAAGACTGGCCCTGTTCTCTTCTCAACACCGGCTGCAAGCATTGCAGCAATTGCGCTGCCTGACCAACTTCCGCCGCCTATATGTGGCTCAGCGCTTATTCTGGCAGGCCGAACCGAAGAAAGCTTTCAGCCGAATCATGGCAAAACACTTCTCACCAATCTGGCGGAAATTATCGGGGTCTGTCTGCTGGCCCGTCTTGAGGCACGATGACAGACTCCGCTCAATGCTCAGATGCAGGCCTAGCCTCAGATATAGCTCCGTGGCTGGCTGACTGGCTGAGCTGGCTGAGCGCAGAGAAGCGGTTTTCAGACCATACTTGCGATGCTTATGGGCGAGATCTATCCTTCTATCTCAGCTTTCTGGCAGAACACGGAGCGCCGGTTTATCCACCAAGCCGTCTGTTGTTCCGGCAATGGCTTGCCACTCAGCAAAGCGTCCATTCACACGCCACCATTGCGCGGAGAATATCAGCGATTCGCAGCTTCTACCGTTTCTATCACCGCCGTAGCCCTGAGCATCTTCCGGATATTTCCTGGATGAAAGCACCCAAACGGCCTCATACGATTCCCAAGGCTCCAACGAAGCAGGAAATGGGTAACCTGTTAGACGCAGTCTTCAAGCGCCCAGTAGCTGACTGGCAGAATAAACGCGACTTTGCGGTATTAATGCTCATGTATGGCTGCGGTCTGCGTATTTCAGAAGTACTGTCTATTACCGTATCCCAGACACCGCTTATAGACTGGCTTCGGATTACCGGAAAAGGTGATAAGGCCCGTGATGTCCCAGTCCTGCCAGCCGTCGCCCGTGCTATTGACGCGGCACGCAATAGCTGCCCCTTCCAGCCTGAACAAGATGAAATCCTGTTTCGTTCATCGCGTGGTAGAGCCCTTAATGCGCGTGCTGTTCAACGCATGATAGAGCAATTGCGGCTATCACTTGGCCTTGATGAAACAACAACGCCCCACGCGCTGCGGCATGCTTTTGCCACACACCTGCTCGGTAATGGCGGAGATTTGCGCGCTATTCAAGAATTACTCGGACATGCAAGCCTGTCCACAACACAGCGCTATACCAGTGTGGATATTGAACATCTGCGCGAATTACACCGCCAGATACATCCGCGTTCCACTAAAAAAGGCTGAACCGACTATCTGGTTCAGCCCCATATTTTAGACCACAATATATCTTTGGTCAGATATGGATTGCTCGTCCATCAACAGCAAGAGCAGCTTCTTTAACAGCTTCATTCATTGTTGGGTGGCCATGGCAGGTGCGGGCAATATCTTCAGATGACGCGCCAAATGCCATTGCTGTTGCTACTTCATGGATAAGTGTACCGGCTTCATGCGCAATAATATGACAGCCCAAAACCTTATCTGTTTTTGAATCAGCCAGAATCTTCACAAACCCGTCAGTATGGCCTGTTGCTTTGGCGCGTGAGTTAGCAAGGAAGGGAAAAACCCCTTTTTTATAATCGGCACCAGCCTCTTTCAGCATTTCTTCGGTTACACCCAATGTTGCGATTTCAGGAGCGGTATACACAATGCCCGGCACAAGGTTATAGTCAACATGACCGGCCTGCCCTGCCATAATTTCAACTGCTGCAACAGCATCTTCTTCGGCCTTATGGGCCAGCATTGGTCCAGGAATGACGTCTCCAACAGCAAAGATACCCTCGATATTCGTCTCAAAATCTGCATCAACCGCTATCTGACCTCGGTCGGTCATTCCAACACCAAGAGCCTCAAGGCCAAGATTATCTGTATTCGGCTTACGCCCAACAGAAACAAGCGCGATATCACAGCTTATATCCTGCTCTTTGCCCGTTTTTGCGTCCGCTACTGTTAGAACGACACCTGAACGCGAATATTTCGCTGATTTCACCGCTGTACCAAGATGGAACTTTAGTCCCTGCTTGGTTAGCATCGCCTTAAATTTATTCGCAACTTCTAGATCCATGCCAGGCAAGATACGCGGCAGATATTCAACCACCTCAACCTTAGTACCAAGCCGTGACCACACCGTCCCCATTTCAAGTCCGATATAGCCAGCTCCAATAACAACCAGTTTTTTTGGCAATTTTTCGAGCGCCAGAGCACCTGTTGATGAGACAATTTTTTTCTCGTCAATTGTAAGCCCAGGCAAGGATGTTGGAACAGACCCAGTTGCAATCAGAATACGCTCCGCACTGAACACCCCTTTATCTGGCCCATCAGTAAGCTTAACCTCTCCCGGTGCAGTAATCTTTGCACTACCTGTCAGACGGGTGATTTTGTTCTTTTTGAAGAGATGATCAATGCCTGATGTGAGCCCTGATACGATTTTATCTTTGCTATCCATCATAGCATCAAGATCAAGTTTGACGGAGGAGAGCTTCACGCCCAACCCGCCTAATACACCTGATGAGGCCTCGGCAAATTTCTCAGAGGCATTTAAAAGAGCCTTTGAGGGAATACAGCCAACATTCAAGCATGTACCACCAAGAGTGTCCCGTTTATCAACACATGCAACAGTCATTCCTAGTTGGGAAGCCCGAATTGCTGCAACATATCCAGCCGGACCACCGCCAATAACAATCAGATCAAAAGAAGCTTCAGACATTGTGTAAGTATCTCCTGTCAGAGAGTTAGTATAATTATTTAGGACTTATACACCAAGAAGTAACCGGCGCGGATCTTCAATTGAATCCTTTACACGAACAAGAAATGATACCGCTTCGCGGCCATCAATGATGCGATGGTCATAAGACAGAGCAAGATACATCATCGGACGGATTTCAACATTATCGCCGATTGCCACCGGACGTTTCTGAATTTTATGCATCCCCAGAATCGCGCTTTGTGGCGGATTGAGAATAGGTGTTGACATCAATGAGCCATACACACCACCGTTCGAGATAGTAAAGGTGCCGCCAGACATGTCGGTAGGGCCGAGCTTGCCATCACGGGCACGTACGCCAAAGTCTGTCACAGCCGTTTCAATACCAGCCAGTGTCATTTCCTGCGCATCTTTAATCACAGGAACAACCAGCCCTTGCGGTGTTCCAACAGCTACACCGATATTTGCAAAGTTCTTGTAAATGATTTCATCGCCATAAATTTCGGCATTAACAGCCGGAAACTCATCCAGCGCATTAATAACAGCGCGCACAAAAAAGCCCATAAAGCCAAGCCGTACACCATGATTCTTCTCGAAATCATCTTTGTAAGAAGCCCGTAGCTTCATGACTTCTGTCATGTCGACTTCATTAAAAGTAGTCAGCATAGCTGCGGTATTTTGTGCATCTTTCAGGCGCTGAGCAATAATCCGGCGAAGACGAGACATTGGCACACGCTCTTCACGAACATCACTCTTACGCGGCTCAATAGCAGCGGGAGCTGATGCAGCAGGCGCTGAGGCTCTACCAATACCTTTGGCAATCGCATCTTTAACATCCGCCTTTGTCAGGCGGCCATCCTTACCGGTTGCCACAATCGTGCTTGGGTTCATATTATTTTCTTCGACAAGCTTGCGGACCGCAGGTGATAGCGCATGCGAAGCTTCTGCAACAGGAGCAGGTGCCGCAGGTGCCACAGCTTTTGGCGCTGCAGCCGCAGGCACGGGGTCAGCATGTTTTGGCTGCGGCGCCTTTGCACTTGCAACAGCACCTTCCGTTACAAGCCCAAGAAGGGCATCAACACCAACAACAGCGCCTTCTTCTGCAACGATGTCTTCGATAACACCCGCAACCGGAGACGGTACTTCCAATGATACCTTGTCTGTTTCCAGCTCAACAATAGCTTCGTCAGCAGCAACAGCATCACCTTTTTGTTTGATCCAACGTGCGACGGTTGCCTCGACAACTGATTCGCCCAAAACAGGGACTTTGATTTCGATAGCCATGATGTTCGATATCTCCTTTTGATATCACGTTGGTTGTAATACACCTGATGGTGCATGGGAGCTAGTAGCGTTGTTCTGCTGCTATATTCTGTTTCTGCAGGTCAAGTGCGGCATCCACAAGGGCTGCCTGTTCTGTGGCATGTCGACGAGCACTGCCTGTTGCAGGAGACGCCGCTGCCTTTCGACCTGCATATGTTGGGCGCGACTGGGTCATGCCAGCAGCACTCATTGCATCTTCTAGATAGTCCCGAACAAAAGTCCAACTTCCCATATTTTGCGGTTCTTCCTGACACCAGACCACATCTGCTTGCGGTGTTTCTGCCAGCACAGACGCCATCCTTTTTGCCGGGAAGGGATAAATTTGCTCAAGGCGAACAATCTTTACATTATTACTTTTACGATTTTCACGTTCTTCGAGAATATCATAATAAACTTTACCACTACATATCACGACACGGCGAACATTCTTAGACTTGATAGCAGCATCTACTTCATCAAACACTCGGTGGAAACTTGTTCCCTCTGCCATATCTGCCAATGTCGAAATACACTTCTTATGACGCAGGAGGCTTTTGGGCGTCATGACAATCAGCGGCTTCCGGAAATCACGGTTGAGCTGACGGCGTAATACATGGAAATAATTAGCAGGTGTTGTGCAATTAACAACCTGCATATTATCCTCAGCACATAGCTGAAGATAACGTTCCAGGCGGGCAGATGAATGTTCTGGTCCCTGCCCCTCATAACCATGCGGTAGGAGGAGAACTAACCCGTTCATGCGCAACCATTTTGCTTCGCCCGAGCTAATAAACTGGTCAATCACAACCTGCGCTCCATTAGCAAAATCACCAAACTGAGCTTCCCACATCACAAGCGCATTTGGCTCTGCCATTGCATAGCCATATTCAAACCCCATGACGGCAACTTCTGATAATGGCGAGTCAATAACCTCAAACCTCGCCTGATCATCATTGATGTTTGCCAGTGGGATGAAACGCTCTTCAGTATTCTGGTCAACAAACACAGAATGCCTCTGACTGAATGTTCCTCTGCCGCTATCCTGCCCAGACAAGCGCACGGCATAACCTTCCAGCAGAAGTGTACCAAAGGCCAGATGTTCAGCTGTTGCCCAGTCGAGACCTTCACCCGACTCGATCGCTTTTTTCCGATTATCAACAACCCGTTGAAGTTTGCCATTTACCTGCATATTTTCAGGAATAGTTGTTATAACACCACCGATTTTTTTCAAATCTTCAATCGCACTAGAGGTCTGACCACGTCGGTCATCACCATGTGCTTTGTTGAGGCCTGTCCATTTACCTTCGAGCCAGTCAGCTTTGTTTTGCTTAAAGGTGGTGCCAGCTTCAAACTCTTCATCTAGAAACTTAAGGTGCTCCTCGACAATATTATTGGCTTGATCGGCTGTGAAAACACCTTCTGAGACTAACTGTTGTGCATAAATTTCTCTGGTTGTTGGGTGTGCCTTAATTTTTTTATACATTAACGGCTGCGTGAATGATGGCTCATCGCCTTCATTATGTCCAAACCGCCGATAACAGAACATATCGATGATGACATCAGCATGGAATTGCTGTTTGAATTCCACTGCAATTCGTGCTGCATGAACAACCGCTTCGGGGTCGTCACCATTCACGTGGAAAATTGGCGCCATGACCATTTTTGCCACATCAGTCGGATAAGGTGATGAGCGTGAATAGGCTGGGCTTGTTGTAAATCCAATCTGATTATTCACAATGATATGGACCGTGCCGCCAGTGCGATATCCACGCAATGCGGAGAAATCAAATGTTTCAGCAACAACACCCTGACCAGCAAAAGCTGCATCACCATGAAGCAGAATACCCAGAACTTCTTTGCCTTCTGTATCGCCAAGCTGATCCTGTTTTGCCCGCACACGGCCAATCACAATAGGGTCAACAATTTCCAGGTGTGAGGGATTTGGCGCAAGCGAGAGATGAATTTCGTTATCATCAAAAACACGGTCTGATGACACACCCATATGGTATTTTACATCGCCAGAACCACCTGCCTCTTCTGGATTAGCAGGGTTCCCTAAAAATTCTGATATAATGGCTCTAAACGGCTTATCCATAACGTTATTCAGGACATTTAACCGGCCTCTATGAGGCATACCGATAACGACCTCTTTTAACCCAAGCTGACCGCCTCTTTTGAGAATCTGCTCGATTGCTGGTATTAGCGCCTCGCCGCCATCAAGGCCAAAGCGCTTTGTGCCGACATATTTTTTATGCAAGAACCGTTCGAAATTTTCAGTTGCAACAAGCTTTTCGTAGATTGCCGCCTTACCGCGCTCGGTAAATTCTGTGCGGTTACCAATGGCTTCAATGCGCTCCTGAACCCAGGCTTTCTGGGCTGGATCCTGGATATGCATAAATTCAACACCGATGGTCGAACAATAAGTATTACGGACCACTTCTAAAATTTCATTCAGTGTCGCTGTTTCAAGACCTAGCACATGATTAATGAAAATCGGGCGGTCCATATCATGTTCGGTAAAGCCATAACTGGCAGGGTCTAGTTCTGGATGAACTTCTTTTTCCTGTAACTTAAGAGGATCTAAATGAGCCAGAAGATGGCCCCTGATCCGGTAGGCCCGAATCAACATGATAGCACGCAGACTATCAAGAGTTGCTGAGCGGACATCATCTGCCATTAGGTCTCGGTTGCCAGCGATCCCTTGAGCCACAGCCTTAATAGAGGCCTGCACATCATGAGCACCAACGACTTGCGTAGGCGCATTACCCCAATCCGGGCGTATTTCTATGTTATCAGAGAGCGCACCGATTGATGAAAACCAGTCTGCCCATTCAGGCGCCACAGAGTGAGGGTTTTGTGCCCATTCACGCTGCATTTCAGCGATAAACGTTGCATTAGACCCCGACAGAAAGCTTGTATCCACCACACCCTCCTTATTTGACCCACGCTTACACATACCTGTGATGCGCAAATGCACAACTATCTAAACTTTAATATCACCTGAAAAGCATATACAGAGCAAGTATCACCTGCATCGTTCTTCAGATATTAGGCAAGCTTATCAAACTAGAAATACAAAAACGAGCCAATATCCGAAAACTCATTTCCCCACTTAGTATCGTATTTGTTAAGACCGCGAAATAGCTTCTTGAATAGCCTCTCCTAACATAGATGGTGATTCTGCCATCACAAAACCAGCTGCTTCCATAGCCGTAATTTTGTCTGATGCAGCCCCACTTCCGCCCGCAACAATAGCGCCGGCATGACCCATCCGTCGACCTGGAGGCGCTGTTTGACCAGCGATAAACCCGGCGATTGGCTTTCTCTTTGACTGGGCGGCATAAAAGGCAGCTGCCTCTTCTTCTGCTGAACCACCGATTTCACCAATCATCACGATTGCTTCTGTCTGATCATCATCCAGAAACAGCTCTAAACAATCAATAAAGTTCGTCCCATTGACGGGATCACCACCGATGCCAATACAAGTGGACTGACCCAGACCTGCTACAGATGTTTGCGCAACAGCTTCATAGGTTAGCGTTCCTGAACGCGAAACAATACCTATCTTGCCCACCTGATGAATATGACCTGGCATAATCCCAATTTTGCATCCGCCAGGCGTAATAACACCAGGGCAATTTGGTCCAATAAGCCGACTTTTCGAGCCAGACAACGCCCGCTTCACCTCCACCATGTCCATTACCGGAATACCTTCGGTGATACAGACAATGAGCGGGATTTCAGCCGCAATCGCTTCTAGAATAGAATCAGCCGCAAATGGCGGTGGCACGTAGATAACAGACGCATCAGCATCTGTTTCCTGCTTAGCTTCGGCAACAGTGTCAAAAACAGGCAGGTCAAGATGTTTCTGACCGCCCTTACCCGGGGTTACACCACCGACCATTCTCGTGCCATAAGCGATTGCCTGTTCAGAGTGGAATGTGCCTTGTGAGCCTGTAAAGCCCTGACAGATTACCTTGGTTTGTGCATCGATAAGTACAGACATGCTTTAAGCTCCCTTCACAGCCGCAACGATTTTACGTGCCGCGTCACCCAGATTATCAGCAGGAATAATGGCAAGACCGGACTGGGCCATAATCTTTTTGCCTTCTTCAACATTTGTGCCTTCAAGGCGCACAACAAGAGGCTTGGTTAGGCCAAGAACCTGTGCTGCCTCAACCACACCTTGGGCAATCACATCACAACGCATGATGCCGCCAAAGATATTTACGAGGATACCTTCAACATTGTCATCTGACAGGATAATTTTAAAGGCTTCTGTCACACGCTCGGTCGTTGCACTGCCGCCAACATCAAGGAAGTTTGCTGGCTCAGCACCTTCCAGCTTGATGATGTCCATGGTTGCCATCGCAAGCCCAGCACCATTCACCATACAGCCAATGGTGCCATCTAATTTGATGTAATTTAACTCAAACTCAGACGCACGCACTTCAGCTGGATCTTCTTCGGATAAATCGCGAAGTGCTAGTACATCCTTCTGGCGGAACAGGGCATTATCATCAAAGCCCATCTTTGCATCCAGTGCGATAAGCGCGCCAGCACCTGTGACAACAAGCGGGTTCACTTCAAGCAGCGCAGCATCTGTTGAGACAAACGCATCATACAGACTTTTTAGGAACGGTCCTGCCTGCTTGGCAGTGGCTCCTGTGAGCAGTAATGATTTCGCAACACGGCGTACATGATGCGGTTTAAGACCTGTTGCCGGGTCGATTGGTACAGTGATAATTTTTTCTGGTGTTTGCGCAGCAACAGCTTCGATATCCATGCCGCCTTCGGTTGAGGCAATGATAGTTACAGTAGATGTGCCTCTATCAACAAGCATTGAAAGATAGAGCTCGCTGCCAATATCACAGCCTTCTTCGATATAAAGACGCTGGACCTCTTTACCAGACGGTCCTGTCTGATGCGTTACGAGAACAGATCCAAGAAGGCGCGTTGCCTCTTCTCTGACTGCGTCAACAGACGTAACAACTTTGACACCGCCCGCTTTGCCGCGGCCACCTGCATGAATTTGAGCTTTGACAACTTTGACACTGCCCTTAATTTTGCCGGCTGCCTCAACAGCCTCCTCCACACTGAAAGCAGCATAGCCGGTTGGCACCGGTACACCATATTCTTTCAGTAGGCTCTTTGCTTGATGTTCATGGATATTCACAACCGTCTACCCCCTTATTAATAGCTATTATATGTGGTTTATCCCTCACTATAAAGAAAGAAGAAAATAAACCCCCGAGCCGTTACCGGCCAAAAAAACGGGTCTATTCAACCCGATCTACAATTTCATTTAGTGCTTTTACAGCATCGACTGAATGCGCGAACATGGCCTGTTCTTCTTCGTTTAGCGCGATTTCTACGACCCGCTCGACACCTCCCGCACCAAGAATAACGGGCACGCCAACATACATGCCGTCAAGACCGTAGGCATTATCAACGTAAGCAGCACAGGGTAGCAGACGTTTTTTATCTTTCAGATAGGCATCTGCCATTTCAATGGCTGATGATGCTGGAGCATAAAAGGCAGACCCTGTTTTCAGTAACCCAACAATCTCAGCACCGCCATCACGAGTACGCTGAACAATTTCGGCAATTTTTTCTTCGGTTGACCAGCCCATGGCAATTAGATCAGGCACCGGAATACCAGCAACAGCTGAATAACGAACAAGCGGAACCATCGTATCACCATGTCCGCCAAGCACGAATGCTGTTACATCCTCAACAGACACTTTGAATTCTTCGGCAAGAAAGTAACGGAAGCGGGCACTATCCAGCACACCTGCCATACCCACAACACGGGCAGCAGGTAAGCCAGATGCGCGTTGAAGCACACCTACCATGGCATCAAGCGGGTTTGTAATACAGATGACAAAGGCGCCCGGGCAATTATTTTTAATGCCTTCGCCAACTTGCGTCATAACCTTGGTGTTAATACCAACAAGATCGTCACGGCTCATACCTGGCTTACGGGCCACACCAGCTGTCACAATTACTACATCGGCATCAGCAAGAGCATCATAGGCGTTTGCGCCCGTCACAGACGCATCAAATCCCTCAATCGGCGAAGCTTGAGCGATATCAAGTGCCTTACCTTGGGGAACACCCTCTTGAATATCGAACAATACAATGTCGCCAAGTTCTTTTAGTCCAGCCAGAAGAGCGAGCGTGCCGCCAATATTGCCAGACCCAATAAGTGCGATTTTATTGCGTGCCATTTTAGAGCTTCTCCATTTTATTGTATCATTCTGTAAAAGAGGCTGTCTGTGCTGCGATAGATGGTGTTATAAAGCCGGAGTGAATGGCTGTTATCTTCTGAAAAAAGACGAGCCCGTTGGGTGATAGGTAGCCAATTTTGGAGGCAGGTGCAAGATATAACGTCATGATGAGTGTCCCGCACTCTTTGTGATTAAATGTGAACCACCAATTGCTTTTTCTCTGCTGAACATCGCAAAAACGTGTCTATCTATTTTGATTTCCAAAACGAGCACGCGCCATCTCTTCCAGACGAGAGCATGTGCGGTCAAACTCAAACGCCCACTGGCTTCCGGTATAGAGCGTTTCTACGGGCTGTTCGGCACTTGCAATAAGGAAACGTCCCCGGTCATAAAACGCATCAATTAGCCACATAAACCGGCGCGCTTCATTCTGCTCAGCATCCCCTAAAATAGGAATGTCACGAATCACAAGGCCCGCTAGACGGTCTGCTAATACCAGATAATCTCGAGCTCCCAAAGGAACACCACACAAAGCGTTAAACGATGTATCCGCAACATCGCCTGCAACTTTTTCAAGCCGCACATCGCGCGCCGCAATTACAACCGTTTCAGGGACAGCTGGCTGGTTGTCTATCAGTCGGGCAAAAATAGTATCGAGGCGAGCTGTACAATCATCATCTAGAGTTTTTACATGCCAGTTTGAAATATCTGCCAGATATTGCTGGCGCCAATCAGGGCCGCCAGCAATCTCATGGATTGTCAGACGGCTCTTAATCTGTTCAATAAAAGGTAAGAACCTATCACGATGGAGTCCGTTCAGATAAAGCTGGTCCGGCGCGCGATTTGATGTTGCAATCAGCACCATCCCGTTATTCCAGAGCGCCGTAAAGAGCCGCTGAACAATCATTGCATCTGCAATATCTCGGACTTCCATTTCATCAAAACAGATAATATGTCCTGCTTTTATCAGCTGCTCTGCTGCATGGATAAATGGATCTGTGGCGCCTGCATCACGCGCAGCTTGCACAGCATTATGCGCCATTACCATAAAATCATGAAAATGAAGCCGCTGATAGCTGCCAGCATCAAGGCAGGAAGCAAACATATCCATCAGCATGGTTTTCCCGCGGCCCACCCCGCCATAAAGGTACAAACCTGAGATAGTAGCGGATATGTCGGGCGATGCGCGGCCAAATAATTTCTGCCAGCGTCCTGTTACGGCCTGTGTTTTTTGAAGCGCCAGAGCCTGAAACAGCGCATTGAGGAGCGAAACAGCCTGAGCCTGCCCATCGTCAGCCATGAGACGCCCTTGCTTTTGGAACTGCTGATAGCGGCTCAACGGAGATGATAAGTCGCTGGACTGACTGATAGCGACCATACCCGCCAACTAGCCCTGACGCTGAACCATCAATTTTTTAATCTCGCCAATTGCCTTGCCAGGATTAAGACCTTTCGGGCATGTCTTAGCGCAATTCATAATAGTATGACAGCGGTAGAGGCGGAAGGGGTCTTCAAGCGCGTCAAGACGCTCACCTGTATATTCATCACGGCTATCAGCAATCCAGCGATAGGCCTGCAACAAAACGGCAGGGCCAAGATACTTATCACCATTCCACCAATAAGAAGGACATGATGTTGTACAACTAAAGCACAACACGCATTCCCATAGACCATCAACAGCTTCACGTTCATCGGGAGATTGTTTGCGCTCCCTACCTTCTGGCGCAGGTGTATCAGCCTTCAGCCATGGCTCAATAGATGTCAGCTGCGCATAGGCATGAGTTAAGTCAGGCACAAGATCCTTCACCACAGGCATATGCGGCAGCGGATAGATAGCTACCTCACCCTTCACGTCATCAATAGACTTAAGGCAAGCGAGCGTGTTACCACCATCGATATTCATCGAGCAAGAGCCGCAGATGCCTTCACGGCAAGAACGGCGGAATGTAAGGCTGGAATCAACTTCGTTCTTAATCTTGATAAGGGCATCTAGTACCATTGGCCCACAATCATCAAGATCGACTTCAAAACTATCCAGACGGGGATTGGCATCGTCATCAGGCGACCAGCGGTAAATCTGGAAGGTCTTTGTATTGGTTGCCCCTTCAGGAGCCGGATAATGATTACCTGAAGTAACCTTAGAGTTGGTCGGTAATGTAAATTGAGCCATTATTCGCTTTTCCCCAAAATACGAATGCGACGCTATAAGCGCTTCGTTATTCAAATAGTAGGCTCACCCGAGCTCTACCCCTCTTTAGTAAACCCGTGCAACAGGCGGTATTGGCTGCACTTCATTTGTCATAGTCGACATAGTGACATCACGATATCCAGTTTTTGAACGGTTTTTATCATCCAGCCACATTACCGTATGTTTCATCCAGTTTTCATCATCACGATCTGGATAATCTTCGTGAGCATGTGCACCACGTGACTCTGTACGCTGATGCGCAGACCGGATGGTAACCAGCGCCTGACCCATTAGGTTTTCAAGCTCAAGCGCCTCAATAAGGTCTGTATTCCAGACGAGAGAGCGGTCCTGAATGCCGACATCAGACATTTGTGCAACAATATCATCCATCGTCTTAACACCTTCATCAAGCGTTGCGCCAGACCGGAACACAGCTGCATATTGCTGCATGGTGCGCTGCATTTCCAGACGCAGAGCACCGACCTGTGTTTTACCTTTTGCATGACGCATTCTGTCCAGACGCGCCAGGGCATGGTCTGTTGATTCTACGGATGGCGGCGGCAAAGCTGCACCCGGCGTTACAACTTCAGCAGCACGGTGAGCAGCAGCACGACCAAACACAACAATATCAAGAAGCG
Source organism: Alphaproteobacteria bacterium UBA4588 (assembly GCA_949529445.1). GTDB lineage: Bacteria > Pseudomonadota > Alphaproteobacteria > Puniceispirillales > Puniceispirillaceae > UBA4588. The sequence continues at coordinate 3,355 of CATISA010000024.1, read as the reverse complement.
AGTTCGTTCCCAGACGGTTTGCGCCGTGAACAGAGACGCAAGCGGCCTCACCAATCGCCATTAGTCCCTGAGCAACACGCGCCGGGTCATCTGCTGTTGGAGAGAGAACTTCACCATGATAATTTGTCGGAATACCGCCCATATTATAGTGAACGGTTGGCAGAACCGGAACCGGCTCTCTTGTAACATCAACACCGCAGAAAATACGGGCTGTTTCTGTAATGCCTGGTAAACGAGTATGAAGTGTTTCGGGGTCAATATGCTCTAGATGCAGCATGATATGGTCTTTTTTCGGACCAACACCCCTGCCTTCATTTATTTCCATTGTCATCGCTCGGCTTACAACATCCCGGCTAGCAAGATCTTTGGCGGTCGGCGCATAGCGCTCCATAAACCGCTCACCCTCTGAGTTTGTTAGATACCCACCTTCGCCGCGCGCACCTTCTGTAATAAGCACGCCAGCGCCATAGACACCTGTTGGATGGAACTGAACAAATTCCATATCCTGCAGCGGCAAACCGGCGCGCAATGCCATGGCATTGCCATCACCTGTACAAGTATGAGCTGATGTACATGAGAAATAGACACGACCATAACCGCCTGTTGCCAACACTGTGCGCTGACCAAGGAAGCGATGGATAGAGCCGTCTTCCATCGATAAAGCAACGATACCCTGACAGGCACCATTATCATCCATCAACAGATCGATGGCATAATATTCGACAAAAAATTCAGCCTTGTGACGCAGGCATTGCTGATAAAGTGTATGCAAAATCGCATGCCCTGTGCGATCAGCAGCAGCACAAGCACGCCGCGCCATTGATTTGCCAAAATCAAGCGTATGACCGCCAAACGGGCGCTGATAGATATTGCCTTCTTCTGTACGTGAGAATGGCACACCAAAATGTTCTAGCTCAACGACCGATGGAATAGCATTCCGGCACATATATTCAATTGCGTCTTGATCGCCCAGCCAATCTGACCCTTTAACAGTATCATACATGTGGAAGCGCCAGTTGTCGCCTTCACCCATATTATTCAAAGCCGCACCGATGCCGCCTTGTGCTGCCACAGTGTGCGAACGGGTGGGGAATACCTTGGTGATACATGCCGTGCGAAGGCCGGATGTTGCCATGCCAAGTGTGGCTCGTAATCCTGCTCCCCCAGCCCCAACAACAACAACATCATAATGATGATCTGTGATTTCATACGCGCTCATGGACATGGTCTCCAATGACTTAAAATGACTTTTGAATGAGGCTCAAGCACCGAATTTCAATAATAGTTGATTCATCTAGTTTTTTAACTAGGGCAGATAGTGGTTTTTTACAGTACGACACGCAAAATACTTAAAATTGACAAAGCCGCGAGCACAACCGCAAACATACGAATGAGCGTGATAAGAATAAGACGCAAGCCTTCAGCAGCCACATAATCTTCTAAAATCACCTGTAACCCAAGCATTGCATGCCAAAATCCTACAGCTACAAATAGTATCAGCACAGTTGCATTCGCAGGATGGCTGACAAGAACAAGAGCATCTTCGTAACCAGCTCCTGTCATTAAAATAGATAAACTCACCATCCAGATTACCAATGGCACCATCGCAACAGCAGTCATACGCTGATTCCACCAGTGATGTAGGCCTGACTTTGCAGATCCCAATCCGCGAGCAGCAGCTAATGGTGTCTGCATTGAACGTGACTTATTCATGACCCCCCCTTAGACCACAAAATAAATGATAGACCAGAGCGCTACTGTCAGACATAAAGCCATCACAATCGCGACCTGACCGGATTTATAGACAGCCGGAATTGACAAGCCGATAACAGCATCCCAAAACAAATGCCTGATGCCGTTACATGCGTGATAGAACAGCGCCAGTGAATAGCCAAACAAGGCAATCTGGCCAAGCGGGTGCGATACGCAAATTTGCGCAATCGCAAAGGCTTCAGGACCAGAGGCAAGGGCAATCAAAAAGCCTGCCATCAGCACGGTGCCTGATGATAGAACAACACCTGTTAGTCTGTGCGTAATCGACATCAGCGCCGGAAGCGGAAGCTTATAGACCTGCAAATGCGGTGAAAGAGGACGGCTCGAACTCATCGGATGCTTTCTTCTGTTTCTATTAAGAATAGTAGCTTAATGTTTAACATGCCATAATAAGAGTCTTTAACATTCCTTTAGTCTTAATAGAAAGATGGGCGTCAATCAATGAAGAGGCTGATTTTTTTTATCCACCAACATATCCGCACCATTACCAGCTATTGCTGTTCTGGCGCACCATGCGCATAGTGAAACTTGTTTTTGCCTAACCTTCACCTGATTTGCACTTACCATTTATCCTAACCAACGAGAAATACGCTTTGGAGCGCCCCTAATATGCCAGCTTCCTCATCAGCCGAACAGCTTGATATCCTATCTATTCAGTCGGGTGTTATGGTAGGGGCTGTTGGCAATGATGCTGCCGGGCCTATTTATGCCCAAAGGGCACTGAGAGTAGCCCGGCTGGATACAGTTCGGCTTGCAGCCCATCCAGGTCATGGTGCAATGCGCGCCTACACTACACCACCAGACACCTTGTCAGAATTACTGTCAGATTTTTTCAGCCTGCCACAGGCTGATGATCTTAAGCTTATCCAGACCGGATATTTTGGCGCCACCGAGCAGGTGAGCATTGTTGCTGACCATATTCGTAGCTACCGTAATGCCCACCCCAACTGCCAGTTTTTATGTGATCCCGTGCTAGGAGATAGCGGCCGACTTTATGTTGATGCTGCAATAAAAGACGAAATTGAAGCGCATCTCCTGCCACTAGCAGATTACCTTACCCCAAATTTATTTGAACTCAGCAGCCTGACTGGAACGCTTATTAAGACCTGTGATGATGCCTTCCAGAGCGCTGGTGCATTGCTGTCTAAACAGCAACTATCGGGCTGCCGTGCGATTTTGGTTACCGGTGTGCCACATTCAAACGGCACAATTATAGATTGTCTGGTAACCCGTAAATTTCAGGATGTTATCCATGCCTCAGCCACAACTGGCGGTATATCAGGGAGTGGCGATATATTAGCAGCCCTCATGATAGCGCATCTTTTAAGCTATCCAGATGATGACATCGCCAGCGCGGCAAAAGCCGCCTGCGTAATGACATCCCGATTAATGGCGCAAGCGACCTCTCATCTGACCATGCCGGTAAAATTATCATGATGCTACGGCAGTAGGTTTGAGTCAGGCTAGCGGCCCGAAAGTTCTCGTGCTGCAACAAGTTCGGCGATTTGAACCGAATTCAATGCCGCCCCTTTGCGCAGATTGTCAGACACACACCAGAATGAAAGACCATGAGGAACAGTAG
>CATISA010000023.1 GCA_949529445.1 Alphaproteobacteria bacterium UBA4588 | reverse complement strand
CAGTGTTTGAATCATTATCATATGTAATGTAATGCCAATCAGTTGTACCGTTAATTGTTACGTCAGCCGCATGTGCCGCAACTGTACCACAAGCTACAAGAGCTGTAGAAGCAAGTAAAATCTTACGCATAATTTATCTCCCGAAGATTTAAACCGCCAGGATTGGCGGCATCCCCACTTTATTAATTACCCCCTAATCATCAATATTTAATTGATTGTTTGATAACATATAAATTGTTCACTGTGATATTTTTGTCACAATAAAAAGTGAGTGGAGCCATTTTCTATTGCCAGCAGGGCATCTTAGAAGATGGAAAGTGGTAATAAGATTATCGCTGTGCTTTTACTAAAAAGGCTCTATAAATACCACTTCAAACCGTTTTATGCAGATCAAACAGAAGGCTTATTATGAGTGAGGCGCGCCGTAGTATTGTGATAAAATTATCGGAAGCTGCAAAATTAGCTGGTCGTGATGAGAGTGATATTACACTCATTGCCGTCTCAAAACAGCAACCCGACGAGCGTATTGAGAAAAGTCTGGCTAGTGGACAGCGTATTTTTGGTGAAAACCGTGTACAGGAAGCTTTTGAGCGCTGGCAGGATCGCAAATTAGAATATCCCAAGCTAGAGCTCCACCTTATTGGGCCGTTACAATCAAATAAGGCTCAGGCCGCCGTTGCGCTTTTCGACGTGATACATACCGTGGATAGACCCAAAATCGCGACAGCATTAGCGCGTGAGATGACAGTGGCAGGTCGTTCTCTGCCCTGTTTCATTCAGGTGAATACAGGCGAAGAGGACCAAAAAGCAGGCATTGCGCCCAATGAGTTAGAACGTTTTTTAACGTTTTGCCGTGATGAGGCTGGACTCCAGATAGTGGGATTAATGTGTATTCCCCCTATTGATGAGGAACCAGCGATGCATTTTGCGCTATTGAAAAAGCTCGCGGACAGACATAGTCTACCGCAGATTTCGATGGGAATGAGTTCAGATTTTGATACTGCGATCCGTTTTGGTGCAACACATATCCGTGTAGGATCCGCTTTTTTTGGTGAGCGTCCCCCTCGGCCCTAGGTTAGTGACGCAAAGTCTAGTCACCCTGTTCACCGGTTGGCCCCTTGTCTAGCATATGACCGGTCCGAGTCTGTTTAGTCTCAAGATAGCCTTCATTATGAGGATTAGATGGCAGGGACAATGCGACCCGTTCAACAATTTCAATACCGTGTGATGATAACTGTGCAATTTTCTCAGGATTATTGGTCAATAATCTAATCCGTGTGACGCCCAGTGCGTTTAGCATCGCTGCTGCAGGACCAAAAAATCTTTCATCTGTTTCAAAGCCAAGCTTGTGATTGGCATCTACCGTATCAAACCCTTTATCTTGCAGTGCATAGGCCCGGATTTTATTAATTAGGCCAATATCACGCCCTTCTTGCGCCAGATATAACAAGATTCCGCCCCCTTCTTCATTCATCTGCGCCAAGGCATGATGAAGTTGCGGGCCACAATCACATTTCAGGGATCCTAAAATATCTCCTGTGACACATTGAGAATGCAAACGCACCAGAGGTGTCTCATTAATATTTCCTCCTGCAACGATTACGGCAAAATGCTCTTCTCGTCCCGTTGGCTGTCGGAACATCACAATATCAGTCTCCGGCGCCATAGAAAGAGGTAATTTTGCTTTTGCGGCTACCGTCACCTCTGCAATAGTCTCGATATTGAGCATATCAAGCTGAGGGCCATCGATCACACTGATATGATGTGTGTCCGCAGCGGCTTGGAGCTGATGATTATCAAGATGAGTTAATCTGACGAGAAGAGCGGCTGGCACAAGTTTGGCTCGCCGCAGCAAGGTGCAGGCGAGGTGGGGTAAGCTTCCTTCTTTTTCAGCAAGCAATCCTACATCTGCTGGCAGGTGGGCAGTATCCCCCAGAATAAGCGCCAGAATTTCATCATCTTCTAACGCGCCAATGGCAATTGTATGGCATGGCATTGCAGGATTCACCCCGCCAAACGCTTCGCTGTGTCGCGAGGTAAGGCATAATACTGGCATGCCGCCTCCCACAGCCTCGGCAATGGATGGGCCTTGGTCAGTAAACTCAGCTGCCTGAACCAGACCAGCTTGACCGCGGCGGTCTTTAATCATCACAATACCGCCTTGGCGGAGGTCTAAAATAGCCCGTTCCATCGGTGATCGCGTGTTCATTTGCATGCGAGTACGCATTATGCTTAATTCTCCTGTAAGTGGCCTGACAGATTGTCTTTCAGATAGGATGTCAGCGCAACAATGCAAGGATGGGTGTAACTGAGCTGGTTTTATCCTAAATCTGCTCACGATGGCAATTTTGTCATAAAAGCCCCTCCATTCTGAAAAAAAGAGCAGGAAACCTGCACCGTGCCAACCGGTAATCGGGGGTGGAATAATTTAGATGACTGTATCGAAAAAAACCGATGATTTGCTCTCGAATGTGCGCATCCTTGTTGTTGTTGATGACCACTTACTACGCTCAGTCCTCCTCGAACAGCTTGGGTTTGAGGGGGTAAAATATCTTGATGAAGCTGCAACAGCCGCTCACGTCTTTACTCAGATTGATGCATCCATGCCTGACCTTATTTTACTTGATGTACAACTTCCTGACGGCAATGGATTTGAAATCTGTGCACGTTTGCGGCAGTCAGGTTTTGATAAGCCAATTCTCATGCTTACCGGTCAGGACGATGAAAGTGATATTATCAAAGGCCTTGAAGCTGGCGCGAATGACTATATTGCAAAGCCGATGCGTATTGGTGAGTTGCTGGCCCGCATTAAGGCACAGCTTCGACAGTACCGTGCGTCTGATGATGTTCGTTTTACGATTGGAAATAGTGACTTCTTACCAGCCAATAAAACAGTTATAGATAATCTCTCAGGCAAAATTATTACGCTGACTGAAAAAGAAACCCTCATCTTGAAAAAATTGTTCAGAGCTTGGCCCGCAGATGTATCCAAAGACAATCTGCTTCTTGAGGTGTGGGGCCTACAGCCCGATATTTCTACCCACACATTAGAGACCCATATTTACAGATTGCGCCAAAAGCTAGCACGCATATCCACACAACAGTTCATCAATACAACAGGGCAAGGCTATCAGTTGAATAAAACCTTTGCTGATGCTCAATAGTGGCTGGTCGGTAGCTGGCAAACAACCCAGAAACAATTCAACTGTCCACAACGCCACGAAAAATATCTGCAGCTGTTCTGCATGCACTTTGCATGGCGTGCCATGACCAAAGGGGCATTTGATGTATCACCACAGGAAATGGCCGTTATGCTGCCTTAAAAAGATGAGACTGCTAGCCGATATAACACAAAGGTCTATGACCTCATCAGCGTGCTGATAAAAATTGGCTGGGGCGGTAGGATTCGAACCTACGGTACACGATACCAAAAACCGATGCCTTACCACTTGGCTACGCCCCACCAATAAGAGTGCTAAAATGGCATAGCACTCTACAAAGCGTGAGGCAATGTAGCTATCTTGCAAAGTCTAATCAATATAAAAAACACTGTTGGGAAAACAGTCTTTCATCTTACAGGGGTGAGGCGGGTGAGACAAAGGCAGTTGCTGTTGCCCATATGCCATGATCTAGGAGGTGGCTGACGGCCTGGTCAGCAGCGTCTTTGCTGTGCATTAGGCAAAAACAACTACTGCCACTTCCTGACATGGCACTGCCAATATAGTCGGAGGGGAAGGCAGATTTGAGGCTGTTTAACTGGTCTAATAGATCCGTTATTTTGGGATAAAGCTTGCAGGCAGGCGCTTGTAAATCATTGCCGAACGCCATCAGCTTTTCAAAGGCGCCGCTCTCAAGGGCTGATGTCTGTTCGGTGGCAAGCCATGCCGGATCGTCTTGTGAAAATGACGTAAGATGAGCAAATATATCCTTTGTTGAGACAGCAATGCTGGGATTTGTGAGCACACAATAAAGGGGTATGTCCGCAGGTGGCGCGAGCTTTACAAGTGAGGTTCCGGTACCAGTCATAAGCTGCCAACCCGGTGCAAGGCAGACGGGCACATCAGCGCCGATGCTGGCGGCTATCTTTTCCAGCTTATAAGGTGATAATGATGCGTGAGTTGTTTTCATTAGCGCCCGCAGACACGCTGCTGCATCTGCTGAGCCACCGCCCAACCCTCCGCCCAGAGGGATGTGCTTTTCCAAATGAAAGTGGAACATATCCAAAGGCAGGTGCTTCGAAAGCGCTAAATAGGCGGCGATTATTAATGTATCACCCCCTGCGCTGCGCAAATCTGCTGCAAAAGGTCCGGAAATCTGCAATTCAGTCTGTGCGTCTTCTCCAGCCCCCAGAAGAACAGGGCACAGCGACAAATAGTCACCAAATGCTGTAAATCCAGCAACCGAAACAAGCTCATGATAGCCATTTGAGCGTCGTCCAGTCACATTCAAACACAGATTAACCTTTGCTGGTGCGAGATAAGAAGGCGTCATTGTGTAGATTTCGCCCCAATGGTTACGGCGTCTGATAATTTTTTACGAGTATTTTCCAATTCCTCGCCATCAAGGCCAAGGTCCAGCGCATGCTGCCATTTATAGCGCGCTTCGAGATGTCGCCCAACTGCCCAATAAGCGTCAGCAAGATGATCAGAAATAATTGCATCTGTTGGGGCAAGCTGAATAGCGCGCTCAAGCCATTCAATCGCATCATTCATCTGACCTAGCCGGTAATAAACCCAGCCAAGAGAATCTGCATAAAACCCCGAACTTGGTTGCAAAGCTACAGCCTTCTTAATGAGAGCCATTGCCTCATCTAGATGACGTCCATCATCTGCCCACCAATAGCCAAGATAGTTTAGAGTTAGGGCATCGTCAGGTGCCTGCTTCAGAACCGCGCGAAACAATGTTTCTGCTTTTTCATCATGACCTGTCTGTTCGTAACATATTGCCAGACCGCGCATTGTAAGTAGTGCCTGCGGGCGCCTTTTTTCGGCTTCTAAATAATAGGGAATAGCTGTATTACATGCACCCTGATAGCGGTGAAGATTGCCAGCAAGTTGATATAGCCTGTAAGGTTGAATGAAGATCGCATCAGCGTGTTGTGGCTGATTAATCTGAGCGATAATATTATCAATCAAGCTGATAGCATCATCCCGCCTACCACTATTATCAAGTGTGCTAAGCTTTACAAGAAAGGCTGGTTGTGCCCATGGCGTGTCAAGATTGACTTCATCCAGATAGGCAAAGCTATTTTCGATATCGCCTAAATGTGCAAGGGTCTGTCCAAGCCGGTAAGCAGCATAATTACAATCAAGACAGAGAGCATAGCCAAGATGTGTCCGTGGCAGAATAAGAGTGTCCAGTTCGTCACCGGGTAAAAGAGAGGGTGAAAGAAGAAAGACTGTAGAAAAAGCATCTTGCAATGCAAGTGGAGCTGCTGTTGGGCCATATTTTGCCTTTAATAGTTTGCCCAATTGTTCTAGATTGAAGTTTGATGAGAGCTTGTCCTGTAAAATTGCCAACGCCTGGTCTGCTTTTCCAAGTCGGGCCAGACCCATACTGGCTTTAATAGCAATAAAGGCTGAGTTTCCAGGTGCCCTTAGAACAGCATCATAATGTAAAGCAGCCTCCTCGCTGCGTTTTAACAAATCAGCCAGAAGGCCGCGTAGTATTGTAATATAAGCATTAGGCTTAGCTTGTGCCTCAGCAGGAAATAAACCAGATAGCTTATCAATTTCACCAGATGCTATCTCAAATTCACCAAGACCGGCATAAGCAAAACTGCGAAGAGCTGTTGCAAAGCCAATATAGAGCTGGTCGCTCTGTAGTTTAGTGGCAAGCGCGAGAACAGCTTGCCAGTCCTGATTCAAGATTGCAGTCCCAATTGCCGGTTCAACCGACAGGGGAAACCCTATGTTACGATTCTCTAGAGCACGAGCAATCTGTTCAGCCTTTGCAATCTCGCCATTTTGATAGTGAATAAAAAAAGCCTGCTTAAGCAAGCTTTCAGAAGTGTTATCTAGGGCAAGCCCTGCGTGAAAAGCATCCGCTGCTGATGGCAGATCATTTTCAAAAAGTGCCTGACGCGCAATAAGATAATAAGCTGACAGACTGGGCACTGAAGCATCATAGCCAGATGGCGATGGGTCGTGAGATATTTCTGACGATTTTGCAGAAGTCTGACAGCCGGCAAGCATCAGTAGTGCCATTGCGGCGACAGCAGAAATAAATATCTGAACTGAACGAGGTTTGGGCATCTTGATGCGCACCTTGGGCTTACCGCAAAAAGCCACAAAAGCTATAAAGTTGCTCTTGTGGCTTTTTATGATGATTACATATTAGGATAATTTGGACCGCCCCCACCTTCGGGCGTAACCCACCGAATATTCTGCGATGGATCTTTAATATCGCATGTTTTACAATGGACACAATTTTGCGCATTGATTTGAAGGCGCGGGTTAGACCCATCATCTTCTCTGACAATTTCATACACACCGGCAGGGCAATAGCGCTGCTCGGGCGCATCATAAAGGGCAAGATTATGGTCAATCGGTATGCTCATATCCTTGAGTGTTAAGTGAGCAGGCTGATTTTCTTCGTGGTTTGTACCAGACAAAAAAACAGACGAATTTCTATCGAAACTCACAATATTATCAGGCTTCGGATAGTCGATTTGTGGCGAATCTGCAGCAAGCTTCAATGAGCTATGGTCAGCATGGTGATGGAATGTCCATGGTGCACGACCCCGTAAAATATACGTATCAAGAGCCGCATAGGCCATCCCCGTCCAGAGCCCTTTCGCAAAGGCGGGCCGGATGTTCCGGACCTGATGAAGTTCTTTCCATAACCATGATGTTTGAATTGAGTCTGCATAGGATACAGGCTCAGCAGATGGGGTATCAGATGAGAGTTGATTAAACACAGCGTCCGCAGCAAGCATGCCAGATTTCATCGCGGTGTGAGTGCCTTTGATTTTTGGGACATTTAAGAAGCCAGCGGTACATCCAACCAAACAGCCGCCCGGGAAGGTAAGTTTGGGAATAGACTGGAAACCGCCCTCATTAAGCGCTCGAGCACCATAGGAGACGCGCCGCCCTCCTTCAAAGATAGATTTAACAGCAGGATGAGTTTTGAAACGCTGGAATTCTTCGAAGGGTGATAAATGGGGGTTGCTGTAATCGAGCCCCACAACATAACCAACAGCAACCTGATTGCCATTCAAATGATATAAAAATGCCCCGCCATAGGTGTCAGTTGCAAGGGGCCAGCCCACAGAATGCCAGACAGCGCCCGGCTGCGATTTTTCGGGCTTGATATCCCACAATTCTTTAATGCCAATAGCAAATGTTTGTGGATCTTTCCCTTCCCGCAACTCAAAGGTATCAAATAATCCTTTGGTAAGGTGGCCGCGGCATCCTTCGGCAAAAATCGTTTGCGTGCCGATGAGATCCATTCCGGGCATATAGCTATCGGTTTTCTCACCATCCTTACCAATGCCCATATCACCAGTAGCAACCCCGCGCACACTTCCATCCTCATTAAATAGGACAGATGCTGCAGGGAAGCCTGGATAGATTTCAATACCCATTGCCTCTGCTTGTTCGCCAAGCCAACGGCAAAAATTACCAAGCGAGATGATATAATTGCCATCATTGTGCATTTGGGGCGGTGTTGGCAGGCGAAACGAGCCCTTTTGCGTTAGAAACATAAATTTGTCAGAGGTAACAGGCGTATCAAGCGGCGCCCCTTTATCCTGCCAGTCAGGGATAAGTTCATTAAGAGCACGGGGTTCTAGAACAGCGCCAGAGAGAATATGGGCGCCAACTTCGCTCCCTTTCTCAATCAGGCAAATTGACAAATCCTTGCCAGCGTCATCACTAAGCTGTTTCAGCCTGATTGCTGCTGACAATCCTGAAGGACCACCGCCAACAATCACTACATCAAATTCCATTGATTCCCGTTCCATCGTCTGCTCTTCTCTTCTATGTTTCTTTTAATTTAATCTTCGATGTGTCACTCAGCATTTTCCTGCTTGGCGTAAAATAGCCATTTTTTCTCTTTACTGACTTAACCTCTTCTTACCTGATATCACAATTTACCGATTTGACGCAGACAGACAGCCTTCTATATGACATTCTGTCATAAACATTATCCGACAATGCCAGACAGAAACAGACATGACAACGACCTACGAAACCAGAAAAGAGCTGATTTCTGCCCTTCGGTACCAGTTAGATTCTGGGATCGATGTGTCGCTTGTGGATACACCGGAACCTCACACCCCATATATGTCTGCTGATAGTTTGCTAAAAACCCCAGAAATATCAGCCAGCATAGAGGCGCCGCATGTCACCCCTCAAGGGGAATCTCAGTCTCAATTAAAGCCTGAATTACGGCTTGATACTCAGGCTCAACAGCAGTCGTCTGCGACACAGGTCGCCGCTATACAGCACACGCCAAGCACAGTCCCATCTTCATCCCTACAACCGCTAGAACAACTACCATCGGGCACACCTGATTTATCGTCTGTCAGCACCCTTGGTCAGTTAAAAGACGTGCTGAGTAAATTTGATGGGTGTGCTCTGAAAAAAACCGCGAGTAATCTTGTCTTTTCAGATGGTAATCCAGATGCCCGTATTATGCTGATTGGCGAAGCCCCAGGTCGTGATGAAGACCGAATGGGACTGCCATTTGTTGGCGAGTCAGGCCAGCTTCTTGACAGAATGCTTGGCTCTGTCGGCTTTGGGCGAAATGATGTGTACATTACCAACACTCTGCCATGGCGCCCGCCAGGTAATCGCACACCTTCAAGCGAAGAGGTGCAGATGCTTTGGCCATTTTTATGTCGGCATATTGAATTGAAAGCACCTGCTATTATTGTTGCCCTTGGCGGAAGTTCTGCAAAATTATTGCTTGAGTCAAAAATGGGCATTCTTAAATTACGTGGGTCAGTCACAGAAAAATTATTTGGTGGACGTGCTATACCTATTCTTGCAACACTGCATCCAGCTTATCTTTTGCGCACACCCATTCAAAAGCGTTCATCCTATTCAGATCTCCTCCAGCTCCGCGCAATGGCGGATAATCTTAACCCCGCCGCGACAATATAGTGGTGAGGTCGTAAAATAGTTGAAGGGTGATGACGTGAAAGGTAGAAGAGTGGTTATGGAACAGGTTCAGCATGTTGTGCCTTCGCGCTGTCGTGGGCAAAAGACGCCCCTGCAGGCAGCCATTAATCATAGCTATACTCAACTGGCTCATATTTGCCTGATAGTTATCGTAACTATGGCAGCGTCTGTGTATTTAAGGGTGTCGGCTCATGCTTCTTCATTGCCTGAGTCACCAACATCGAATCCCCCTATTTCTATTTTGTCACCGTCGGACGCTAAACTCTATGAAGAGATATTTGCTCTTCAACAAGCCGGCGACATAAAAACGGCGACCAAAAAAGTAAAGGCGCTTGATAGTGACCTACTAATGGGACATGTGCTGTCGCAAAAATATTTGCATCCCACGGCGTGGCGCTCAACTTTTGCTGAATTATCAGCCTGGCTCAAAAAATATAATGACCATCCAGCAGCTAGCCGGATTAAGTGGCTATCCAATAGACGCAAGCCCAAGGCTGCCAAAGCAGCCCGCGATCCAAAGCCTGGCTATCTGAATGGTGTTGGTCTCTCGCAGCCACAAAGCTTCAGAGCGACTGTGCCAGAAAGTTGGAAAGGCCGCTCGTCGCCAAAACAGACAGCGGCCATTGCGCGCGAAATACGGCGCTTCATTCGGCGTGGCCACCCATCTGGTGCAGCCGATTATTTAAACAAAAAATCCACCTTACGCTATCTGACTGTAACAGAAGAGGCTCATCTGCGCGGCGAAATTGCGCATGCCTATTTAATTTTTGGTGTGGATGACAAGGCTATCCGAGCAGCACGGCAGGCTATTGCCAAATCGGGTGAAACAGCGTGGATGGGGTATTGGGCAGGCGGATTAGCCGCATGGCGTTCGCATCGTTATGACTTGGCAGGCACCTTTTTCCGGTCTCTTGTTGATCTTAACAACGCACCTGATGTGTTGCGTGCTGGCGCTGCTTTTTGGGCACATCGTGCCTTGATGCGCGAAGGTCAGCCACAAAGAGCAATGGAATATTTACAAATTGCATCATACTATCCACATAATTTCTATGGTGTTGTAGCTCTTCAGGCATCGGGTCAGAAAAAGCAAGTTGAATTTGTTCAACCACCTGTCTCGGATAGCTTTTTAAGCTGGCTTCAGGCTCAACCAGGCGGAAAGCGGGCATTAGCCTTGCTACAGGTTGGAAATTGGACCGAAGCTGCGCGTGAATTACGGTATCTGCATGGTGATACACCAGAAAACTTTACCACAGATATGATAGGGTTCGCCGCGCGTTATAATATGCCGGGCCTTGCCTTTCGTCTTGCTGACATTTACCGGCAAGATACTGGCGTGGAGTATAATTCCGCCCTTTATCCTATCCTTGATACAGCGGTAGAATTTTCTGTTGATGAGGCGCTTATCTGGTCAATTATTCGCAAAGAGTCTGGATTTTATCCGCTTGCCCGAAGTCGTGCCAAAGCGGCCGGGTTGATGCAGATAATGCCAGCAACTGCAGCCTTTATCGCTCGCGATAGGCAATTTCGCTCGTCCAAGCGCCATTTGCTCCATAATCCAGATGTAAATTTATCCCTTGGACAGGATTACATTGCCCACCTTCTGGATGAGGCACATATCAAAGGGGATCTGGTGCGGTTGCTTGCTGCTTATAACGGGGGTCCGGGCAATCTGAAAAAATGGCTCCGATCCACTAATCATCAGGATGACCCGTTGCTGTTGATAGAATCTATTCCGGCTCGTGAAACACGCAATTATATTAAGGGTGTTATCTCGTTTCTGTTCATGTACCGGAACCGGTTTAATGAAGAGATGCCAATGTTGCGAGGCTTGGTTACGGGCGGTGCAACTGATAACCTAGTGGTGCGGCAGTAAGGGCATATTCCCTGATGTAGCGCCTTGTTTATGAAGGAAGCCAATGTCACGACTGGATGAAACACGTCCCTTTATACCGGTTCGGATTGCAGTACTGACAGTGTCAGATACGCGCGCTCTGGCAGATGATAAATCCGGCGATTTGTTAGCATCACGCTTGACAGAAGCAGGTCATGCGCTCGCAGAGCGGGCCATCGTCCATGATGATAAAGCGCAGATAATTGCAGCGCTAAGGACTTTTATACAGACTCCTGACATTGACTGTGTAATTTCAACCGGCGGTACGGGCCTTACTGGGCGTGATGTTACGCCCGAAGCATTTCGGGCAGTTTTCGAAAAAGAAATAGATGGGTTTGGCGAAATATTCCGGTTTCTATCATTTCAAAAAATTGGCACCTCGACTTTACAAAGTAGGGCAGTTGCCGGCGTTGCGGGCGGCACCTATCTGTTTGCCCTGCCCGGTTCACCCTCAGCTTGTAAGGATGCTTGGGATGATTTATTGGTTCATCAGCTTGATTATCGTCACCGCCCCTGTAATTTTGTTGAAATTATGCCGCGCCTAACAGAAACAGGGATTGCAGGTCGGCCGTCTGGAAAATAATTTCTGGCGTTCCTTATTTAGGAGATAAACAGCATGCCAGCAAAAGTGGGATATTTCCCAGATTTCAGCTTCGAGACAGCATATTCTGATAGGGGCCCTGTTATTGGAGTTGATGAAGCTGGCAGGGGGCCATGGGCAGGGCCTGTGACAGCGGCAGCCTTCTGGATTGATCCAGAAAAAAAAGATCATCTCCCACAAGGCTTAACAGATTCCAAAAAACTATCTGCAAAAAGCCGCAGTCTCATTGAAACTGAACTCACCCATCCCTCAACACCTCATCGGTTTGCTGTTGCCCATGCAAGTGCTGCTGAAATTGACCAGTGCGGTATTCTAACAGCAACATTTCTCGCTATGAGGCGTGCTATTGAGGCTCTTGCTTGCTCTACAGGACAGCCTGCAATGGCACTGATTGATGGCAACCTTCTGCCACCAGATATACCCTGTCCTTGTAAGGCAGTTATCCGCGGTGATGGGCGGGTATTATCTATTGCTGCGGCGTCCATCATGGCAAAGCAAGAACGTGATCGTATCATGTCGGCGTTACACGAAGATCATCCATATTATGGCTGGTTAACAAATGCTGGCTATGGTACCAAGGCTCATCGTGACGCTATTGCCACCCATGGTATTACCCAGCATCACCGTAGAAGTTTTGCCCCGATAAAGACCTATCTAGCGCAGGCATCCCAGAGCAATGCCTAACGGTCTGTAGATCGCCGCGACACACCTATTATATTATCAGGTAAACAATGCTGGCTTGCATAAAGGCTTGCGCACGCTTTTCTACATATCGCGATAGTTTTGTAGATAAAACACAAGATGTAGATATTACTTTAGCTATGGTTCTTAAATAATTGACTTTGTTTGATTCTATGATTCAAGGTAGAGGCGAATCACCTATTTTTCACGGATTTAATGCTATGAAGCACGACAAAATTATCCATGCTGATTGCCTTGAGGCGCTAGCCAAGTTGCCGTCAGCAAGTGTTGATCTGGTCTTTGCCGATCCACCTTATAATCTGCAATTATCAGGAACCTTGACGCGGCCTGACCAGTCGGTTGTTGATGCTGTTGACGATGAATGGGACCAGTTTGATAGTTTTCAGGCCTATGATGCGCTATCTGGAGCGTGGCTGCGTGAATGCCATAGAATTCTGAAACCTGATGGTGCGCTCTGGGTTATTGGAAGCTATCATAATATTTTCCGGCTTGGCCGAATTCTTCAGGATGTTGGTTATTGGATTCTGAACGATATAGTCTGGCGCAAAAGCAATCCAATGCCTAATTTTCGTGGCAGACGATTTACCAATGCCCATGAAACGCTTATCTGGGCCTCAAAATCAGAAAAATCGAAATATACCTTCAATTATGATGCAATGAAGGCATTGAATGATGGTCTTCAAATGCGCTCTGACTGGGTAATGCCCATCTGTACAGGGCAGGAACGGATAAAAGGTGCAGATGGCACAAAGGCTCATCCAACGCAGAAACCAGAAAACCTTTTAGCACGGGTTATCCTATCATCGACCAAGCGGGGTGATGTCATTCTAGATCCGTTCTTTGGATCAGGCACGACAGGCGCTGTCGCAAAGCGTCTTGGCCGTCACTATATCGGCATTGAGCAGGATAAGAATTACGTTGAACTTGCAACAGATAGGCTGGCATCAATTACACCAATTATCGAAGATACCTTGATTGAAACAGCTGAAAAAAGAGCCCTTCCGCGGATTCCGTTTGGCGCTCTTCTTGAAGGTGGCTGGCTGAAAACAGGTGATGCACTCTATGATACTAAACGGCGTTTCACAGCACGCGTGCGGACCGATGGTTCACTTATCACAGAAGATAAAAAGACCGGCTCCATTCATTCACTTGGGGCCCAGTTACAGGAACAAGCTTCCTGCAATGGCTGGCAATTCTGGTATATCGAGCGGGCCGGAGAACTTGTTTCCATCGATTCTTTGCGGACAGAAATTCGTGACACACAGCAGCTATAACTTAACGCTTTGACGGCGGCGTTAATCTGCGCGGCATAAGGGCTAAGCCAGCTCCGAGAAGGAGTGGTACAATCAGCATGCCTATTCTGTCTGACCCACTTGCGAGAACCAGCCATCCATAAAAGAGTGGTCCCAAAAAGCTAGTGAGCTTTCCTGACATCATAAGCAGGCCAAACAGGCTTGCCCTATCCTCTTCTGGGGCGACCAGTGATATCCAGACCCGCGAAGCAGACTGACATGGGCCAATAAATAAGCCAAGTGAGAGTCCTGATATCCAGAAGACTTCCTTGCTAGGTGACGCAATACAAATCATCCCAATGATAATAAGCCCCCATAAAGACAGACGGATTATTTTCGGGACTCCAAGTTTGTCGGTTATGATACCACCACAATAGGCGCCAATACCTGCTGTTAAGTTGAGGCCGATAGCAAAAATAAGGATCTCTGTTTGGCCAAACCCAAAAATACGAGCCGCTAAAATACCGCCAAAAGCAAAAAGTGTAATAAGGCCATCATTGAATAGCATCCGCGCAATAAGAAACCGTATTAGATAGGGAATTTTCTGCGCTGTTCTGATTGTCTGCAGCATCTGCGGCAAGAAAGGCTCAGAACGCGGCTGTGTAGGCGGTGTCCGAACATAGAAAAATAATGGAAGGCCAAAGATAAAAGCCCATAATCCTGCAAAAACCATTGTGGCGCGAACTGGCTCAGATGTTGCTTTCTCAAGCCCAAAACGAGGAGTATCAGGCAGAATCAAAAAGACCAGTACAAGCACAAGAGATAGGATAGCGCCAATATAGCCAAGACCCCAGGCAGTTCCCGATAACTGGCCTTGTTTATGGGGATGCGCCAAAGATGGCAGCACTGCATTATAGAAAATAAAAGCTGTTTCTATCGTAAAAATAGAAAGCGCTGACAAACCTAATGCCAGCCAAATGGTTGAGCTATCTGGGGTTACAAACCAAAGCCCTGCAGTAGCAAGACTTGCCCCCAGAAGGCAGGCAAACAAAAATGATTTAAGGCGCCCTGTATTATCCGCCAGCCGACCAATAAAAGGAGCGGTAATGGCAATAAGAAGCGCTGTTATAGCGGTCATTTGTGACCAAGCAAAATTGCCACCTTCAGGCATTACAACTGTGGTAAAATAGACAGCAAAGACAAAGGTTGTATGGAGAGCTGAAATAGGCGAGCAGGCCCAATCAAACATCATCCATGACAAACGCGCTTTGTGCAAGGAGGCAGTATCAGCATAAGAGGATGTAAGGTCTGATGTGTGGGTCATGATGCTCAATATTCGTAAGTTTGAAGAACCGAGACAGAACATGATAATTTATCACGGCCCTTTAGCCCTGTGAGTTCAATTGCGCAGACAGCGCCGCAGACAATACCGCCTATTTTTGTGACTAACGACTCAGCTGCTGCCAGTGTGCCGCCTGTTGCGAGTAAATCGTCACATAACAGAATACGCTTTCCTGCGATATGGCGGGCTGTTTGTAAGGCAAGTCGCGCTTCGCCATATTCAAGTGAATAGGATGTTTCAATTGTCTCACCCGGCAGCTTGCCTGTCTTGCGTATCATGACGACACCGCATTCAAGAGAAACAGCAGCAGCAGCAGCAAATAAAAAGCCACGAGCATCAATGCCAACAAGCATATCAGGTGAATAGGTCTGCGCTTTTTCACAAAAAGCTTTTGTCATCTGGGAAAAAATAGAGGCATCTTCAAGCGCCGGACTGATATCGTAAAAGGTAATCCCAGCTTTTGGAAAATCAGGAATTTTTGCGATATAGGGATCAAGTAAAAAGGGGGTATCGTTCATTAAAAGCCTCTTAGACTCAGTAAAAAAGCCCCCCTGTCATCAGGAGAGCTTTTTTATTTAACGCTTAGTAAGACTTTTTTTCAAGTCGCCGACGATGTAAGACCGGTTCGGTATAGCCTGATGGTTGAATGCGCCCGTCAAAAACAAGGTCACATGCTGCTTTAAAGGCGATAGATGTGTCAAAATTTCCTGCCATTTTTTCGTATGCGGCATCATTTTTATTTTGTACATCGACGACTGCTGCCATTTTCTGCATGACGCCCATGACCTGCTCTGATGAACACACACCGTGATGCAGCCAGTTGGCAATATGCTGTGATGAAATCCGCAATGTCGCTCTATCTTCCATTAAACCAACATCATTAATATCAGGCACTTTTGAGCAACCAACGCCTTGGTCGATCCAGCGCACAACATAACCAAGAATACCCTGAGCATTATTTTCCAGCTCATGGGTAATATCTGCATCGCTCCAGTTCGGGCGTGTTGCAACAGGGATAGTGAGAATATCCGCTAAATCTGCACGCCGGTTTCCAACAAGATCAGCTTGGCGGGCAAACACATCTGTCTTATGGTAATGAAGCGCGTGGAGTGTAGCAGCTGTTGGGGAGGGAACCCATGC
This sequence comes from Alphaproteobacteria bacterium UBA4588, assembly GCA_949529445.1. Lineage (GTDB taxonomy): Bacteria > Pseudomonadota > Alphaproteobacteria > Puniceispirillales > Puniceispirillaceae > UBA4588. Next base: position 2,623 of record CATISA010000023.1, on the reverse strand, counting down.
ACAATTTGCACCTGAGTTAGGGTGGCCGATTTTCTGCTCCAGCATATCAGCCATTAAATCAGGCATCGCCCACATACCCTTCCCGATTTGTGCTTTACCAGAGAAGCCACAGGCAAGACCGATATCAACATTCCAGTTTTCATAAGCGCTGATCCAAGCGGCCTGTTTCATATCGCCTTTACGAATCATCGGGCCCGCTTCCATCGATGTGTGAATTTCATCACCAGTGCGGTCAAGGAAGCCAGTATTAATAAAGACAACGCGTGATTTAGCAGCGCGGATACATTCTTTCAGATTGACTGTTGTCCGGCGCTCTTCATCCATAATACCAATTTTCACAGTATTTTCAGATAGGCCAAGAATACGTTCAACCTCCGCAAAAATATCGCAGGCAAAAGAGACTTCTTCTGGCCCATGCATCTTTGGCTTCACAATATAAACTGAGCCTTCACGTGAATTGCCTTTGCGGGCTCTATCGGGAATTGCGCCCAGCACTGTCATAAACGCGTCCATAATGCCTTCTGGGCATTCGCTCCCATCAGACAAAAGTATAGACGGGTTTGTCATCAAATGCCCTACATTGCGCACAAGCATTAATGAGCGACCATGAAGGGTCAGGGTGCTACCATCACGCACTGTATAATGTCTGTCGCCATTTAGAGCGCGGGTGAATGTTTTTTCGCCCTTTTTCATTTCGGTTGTGAGCGTGCCATCCATCAAGCCTAGCCAGTTTGCATAGGCCAGAACCTTATCTTCACCATCAACCGCTGCGACTGAATCTTCGCAATCCATAATCGTTGAGACCGCTGATTCTAGTATGATATCATTGATGCCGGCCTTATCAACAGAACCAATTGTTCCGCTTTGGTCGATTCGGATATCGATATGTAGCCTATTCACACTCAGCAAAACTGAGGTTGGGGCAGTCTCATCACCTTGGTAGCCAATTAATTGGCTGTCATCTGCAAGGGCCACCGGACCTCTTTCACTGCCAAGCACAAGACCGGTGCTATCAATATGGAGGCTTGTGACATCATGCCAGCTTGCTCCATTGAGGGGTAGGCGTTCATTTAGCATGTCTCGTGCAGCTGCAATTACTTTAGCGCCGCGCACTGGGTTATATGATGTCCCTTTTTCTGCACCATTTTCTTCGCTCAGAACATCGGTGCCGTAAAGCGCGTCGTAAAGACTGCCCCACCGTGCATTTGCTGCATTAAGTGCATAGCGGGCATTCATTACAGGAACAACAAGCTGTGGGCCAGCAACGGTTGCTATTTCAGCATCAACATTTGTTGTTTCAATCGCAAAATCATCACCCTCTGAAAGCAAATAACCAATGTCTTTCAAAAAACTGGTATAGGCGCTCTCATCGATGCCATTGCCACGGTTTGCAACAAGCCATTCGTCAATCTGGGCCTGAAGCTCATCACGCTTTTTAAGCAAGTCTGCGTTACGTGGCGCTAGATGATGCAAAACAGAATCAAATTCTGGCCAGAAATGCGATGGCTCCATTCCGGCTGCCGGCAACAATGTGTCATTCACAAAGCGGTGGAGTGCGGCATCAACAGAAAGATTGCCTTCAGCGATGTAACCCATGGTGAGTGTCTCCTCGGATAGGGGTTGTGAAACAGATAATTATCTTAGACGCCTTTATAGAGCGATTAACCATCGCCATGTAACAAAGCATTCCGCTTGGTGGAAATGCTTCTCAAAAAATCCACCTATCGGAAAGATACTAGCCGACGAAGTCTTATTTTTAAGGGTTGTATTTGTATTTGCTTATGAGGCGGGGCCAGCCCATTTTAAGCCAGCATCATCAAGATAGCGGATAATATCTGAAACAAGCCTATTACAAATCACAGCATTTACACCTTCGGCGCGCGCAACAAGAGCCGCTTCGGTGTTCGAGGCACGAATAAGCCACCAGCCTTCAGTTGTTGTTACCCGAACGCCATCTATTAAATTAACAGAATCGTGTGAATGATCTGCAGAAACTGCCTGAGATAGCCGTGTCATTACCCCAAATTTTTCTGTATCAGGGCAGTCAATACGGTATTCTGGGGTCGTAAAAGTTTTAGGCAGATTATCCATGAAGTCTGTAATGCTTATTCCTGTTTCGGCTGTATGTTTTGCTATCTGAGTGACGAGCCTGCTGGCAACATAAAGCGCATCGTCAAACCCATAATCCCCATCGGCGATAAAAATATGACCAGACATTTCTCCTGCAAGAGGGGCCCCTGACTCATATAGTTTTTGCTTCATATGAGTATGACCTGTTTTCCAAAGATGCGGTGTACCTCCGGCGTCACGGACAATCTGCATAGCAAGTGCACTGGATTTTACATCAAAAATAATATCGGCGCGCGGATTGCGGGTAAGAATATCTGTTGCAAGAAAGGCTGTGAGAATATCGCCTGCGACCTGCCGACCTTTTGAATCTACAAGGCCAATACGGTCTCCATCGCCATCAAAGCCAATGCCACAATCAGCGCCCAACGCGGCAACCTGTTCACGAAGGCTCTCAAGTGTTTCAGGATCAACTGGATTGGGGTGGTGATTTGGAAAATGCCCGTCAATATCACAATAAAGGGTTTTGTGAGTGCCCAGCGCCCCACCGTTATCT
>CATISA010000022.1 GCA_949529445.1 Alphaproteobacteria bacterium UBA4588 | reverse complement strand
GTTTATTTGGGGCTGCCGTATGATGGTCTCAAAACAATTATCGCGCTGGCGCTGGCGGCTTGTTCTTTTGCCAATATCGGTATTGCTGTTAAGTGGCGCTACTCAGGGTATCTCAGCGCGGAATGATTTTTTGGATAATAGTGGTTTTGGCGGCATTCTGATATTTGATGCTCTGGTGTCATTGCTTGGTGGGCTGGGCACACCAGATGTTATTGATAATCAGATTCTAGCAACATCTATCTTCACGCTTATCGGATTAGCGCTGTATGTCTGGGTATCGGGGATATCTTTTCGTCGCAATGGGTGGGCCGGTAATATCTTAACAAAAGGCGCCAGCCTGCCAGTTAGACAGGCTTTTTCGGCTGCCACAAAGCCTCTGCTTGGCGGTATTGGAACTCTCATACCTTCACGCGCTACTCGTTCTGATGATGCATCAGGCCGGCCTGTGCCTGCGAAAAAGACACGCACTGCAGGCAGCACTAAAGAACGTAAGGAGCCAAGGCTGCTTGTTGATGATGGACCTGTGAATGCTACAGAGGCCGATGTCAATAATTTGCCAACACCAACTGCACGCCGCTCATCTGCTAAGCGTCAGGAGACATTTGATTTTGAAACAGGCGGGTTTAAGTTACCACCTGTAAAATTACTGACAGCACCGTCAAAAACAAAAGCCCAATCAGCCGAAACTGTTGATAGTGAAAATGCTATGGCATTGCGTCAGGTCCTCGAAGATTTCCGCATTCAGGGTGAACTTGAAGAGGTAAAATCAGGACCGGTTGTCACCCGGTACGGTCTGAACCCAGCACCCGGCACGCGCTCGCAACGGGTGATTGCTTTGGCTGATGATATTGCCCGCTCCATGTCTGCGCTTGCCGTTCGTGTTGCTGTTGTTCCTGGGCAGAATGTTATAGGCATTGAATTGCCCAATGAACATCGTGATATCGTTCTTTTGCGACATATTTTCGACCATCCGGACTGGTCTGAGAGCAAAGCCTTGCTGCCGCTTGCTCTTGGAAAAGATATTGCTGGTGCGCCGGTTATTGCAGATTTAGCGCGTATGCCGCACTTGCTTGTTGCTGGAACGACGGGATCAGGAAAATCTGTTGGCATCAACGGAATGATTCTTTCGCTGTTATATCGGTATAGTCCTGAAGAATGCCGGCTTATCATGATTGATCCTAAGATGCTGGAGCTATCAGTCTATGATGGTATCCCGCATCTTCTCTCACCAGTTGTCACAGACCCTTCAAAAGCCGTGATGGCGTTGAAATGGGCTGTACGTGAAATGGAAAATCGCTATCGTAACATGGCGAAAATGAATGTGCGGAACATTGCAGGCTATAATGAGCGTCTTGCTGAAGCAAGGGCAAAAGGTGAGGTCTTAACGCGCCGGGTTCAAACAGGTTTTGATACAGAAACAGGCAAGCCTATCTTTGAAGAAGAGGTGCTAGATCTCGCGCCGCTTCCCTTTATTGTCGTGCTTATTGATGAAGTGGCAGATTTGATGCTCGTTGCCGGCAAGGAAATTGAATCAGCGGTGCAGCGTCTTGCCCAGATGGCACGTGCCGCAGGCATTCATGTAATTATGGCAACTCAGCGCCCCTCTGTTGATGTGATTACTGGGACAATTAAAGCTAACTTTCCCACCCGTATTTCATTTCAGGTCACCTCAAAAATTGATAGTCGGACAATCCTAGGTGAGCAGGGGGCTGAACAATTGTTAGGGCGGGGTGATATGTTGTTTATGGAAGGCGGTGGGCGGATCGTCAGGGTGCATGGGCCGTTTGTTGATGATCATGAAGTAGAAGCTGTTGCTAATTTTCTGCGTCAGCAAGGCGAGCCTGACTATAATGATCATGTTACCGAAGAGACAGACGATGATGCGGGCTCTGTGGGTGCATCAAATATGGGCGGCGCCATGCCAACGGGAAATTCTCTTTATGATCAGGCTGTCGCGCTGGTCATAAGAGAGCAGAAAGCTTCAACAAGCTTTGTGCAGAGGCATTTAAAAATTGGCTATAATAGGGCTGCTACCCTGATTGAAGAAATGGAAACAGCCGGTATTATTAGCGGGGCTAACCATGTTGGAAAACGCGATGTGCTGGTGCAGAATGATGAATAAATTTACGGTTTATTTCAGTGCTATTATGATTCTGTTCTGTTACGCAGCATCTGCCCAGAGCACAAGAACAGTCGAGGAAAGCCAACTCATTAATAAAGCAGAAGCCGCGTTTTCGCGCCTTTCATCTTTGCGTGCTGAATTTATCCAAATTGCTGCTGACGGGACGATAAGTAAAGGAATGATTTACCTGCGTCGCCCCTACCAATTGCGGCTTGATTATCTCAATCCAGACAGTCT
>CATISA010000021.1 GCA_949529445.1 Alphaproteobacteria bacterium UBA4588 | reverse complement strand
TGGTCAAGTTTTATTTTCTGTCTATACGCCAATTTTCACCCGAAGCGTCCAAAAAACAGATTAACACAGGAAAATACTCCGCCCATGCGCTTAAATGAGAAAAGGCCGAGCGATGCCCGACCTTCAAAATACACCTCAAAAGAGGGATATATTTAACAGAACTCTATACAAAGCGCTAAATTTTCCCGTTACTCCTCTCTTTGGTCCAGAAAGAGAAGCAGAAGCCTCTACTCTGGTTATTCTGCGCTTGAGTCCTGCTCAGATACTTCAGCGGCAGCTTCCTTTTCAGCAACAAGCGCTGCTTCAGCAGCCTGAGCGGCTCGATTCTCTGTGATTACCTTATCACGGTCAGTTGCTATCTGGCGAAGTCTGTTCATTACCGCACCAGTTCCTGCCGGAATAAGACGACCAACAATCACATTCTCTTTTAACCCTTCCAGACGGTCTTCACGGCCCGATACAGATGCTTCTGTCAGCACGCGTGTTGTTTCCTGGAATGAGGCTGCAGACACGAATGAGCGAGTCTGAAGAGAGGCTTTTGTAATGCCGAGCAATACAGGGCGTGCTTTGGCTAACTCGAGTCCTTCAGCTTCAGCAGCACTATTCGCCTTGGCCAATTCCTCGCGTTCGACCTGCTCACCCACGAGAAGGGTTGTATCACCACCATGCTCGATTTCAACTTTTTGCAACATTTGACGAACAATCACTTCGATATGTTTATCGTTGATTTTCACACCCTGCAAACGATACACATCCTGAATTTCTTTAACCAGATAATCAGCAAGGGCCTCAACACCCAGAATATTCAAGATATCATGCGGTACGGGCGAGCCATCTAGTAGCAGGTCACCTTTACGCACTGTATCACCTTCATTCACAGCAAGATTACGGCCTTTGGGTAGCAGATATTCAGTCGGCTCCATCTGGTCATCCGCTGGCACAACGCTAATACGGCGCTTCGCCTTATAGTCTGTGCCAAATTCAACACGGCCATCTGTTTCACTGATCACAGCAAAATCTTTTGGTTTACGTGCTTCGAACAATTCAGCTACCCGCGGAAGGCCACCAGTAATATCACGTGTCTTTGATGATGCACGCGGGATACGCGCGACAACATCACCCGCATTCACCTTGCTACCATTTTCAACAGAGAGAATAGCACCAACTGGCAGGAAGTAACGTGCTTCCATGCCGTTGCTCAGGGTAAGAACTTCACCCTCTGCATCTCTCATTGTGATACGTGGACGCAAGTTGGCTGATTTGCCAGAATGCTTTGTTTCGATAACTTCACGGCTGACGATACCGGTTGCTTCATCGGCGACTTCACGCATTGTGAAACCGTCCTGCAAATCGACATAGTTCGCAATGCCCTCGAGTTCAGTGATAATCGGGATAGTATAAGGGTCCCATTCAATCAGCACATCACCTGGCTTCACTTCTTTGCCATCTTGGAAGAAAAGCTTGCCGCCATAAGGTAGACGATGACGCGCACGCTCGATACCCTCATCATTCACGATCATGATTTCAGCACTACGTGACATAACAATCGGCACACCATCAGCACCAAACACCAGAGACACATCTTCCAGTTTTACCGTACCAGCAACAGCAGCTTCAATGTTGTTTTCCTCGGCGCCGCGCTGAGCAGCACCACCAACATGGAATGTCCGCATGGTCAATTGCGTACCCGGCTCACCAATAGACTGGGCTGCGATCACCCCAACAGCTTCGCCAATATTGACTGTGGTTCCTCTTGCAAGGTCACGGCCGTAACAGGCACCACAGACACCAACTGGTGATTCACATACCAGAACAGAGCGGATGTAAGCCTGGTCAGCCTCTGACTCATCGATAATATCAAGATGGTCTTCGGTTATCATCTGACCTGCACTTGCAATAACCTCTTTTGTCTTTGGATTAATGAGGTCTTCAGCCAAAGTCCGCCCCAGAATACGCTCGGACAGAGAATCAACAACTTCACTGCCGTTCATTGCAGGGCGCACTGTGATACCCATTGTTGTGCCACAATCTTCGATTGTGATGATACAATCCTGCGCCACGTCAACCAAACGACGTGTTAGGTAGCCAGAGTTTGCTGTTTTCAGAGCTGTATCGGCTAGACCTTTACGCGCTCCATGGGTTGAGTTGAAATATTCCAGAACATCAAGACCTTCTTTAAAGGAAGATTTGATAGGTGTTTCAATAATCTCGCCAGACGGTTTTGCCATCAGTCCACGCATACCAGCGAGCTGCTTAATCTGAGCTGCTGAACCACGTGCGCCTGAATGAGCCATCATCCAGACAGAGTTGATAGGCTCGCCCTTCTTGTCAGTAGAGATACCCTTCATCATTTCTTCTGCAACCAGATCAGAACAACGTGACCATACATCAACCACTTTGTTGTACTTCTCACCTTGCGTGATAAAGCCGTCAAGATACTGACGCTCAAACTCTTTGACTTGGGTTTCAGCTTCAGTAACATATTTTGCTTTTTGTTCTGGCGTTGTCAGGTCAGCAATCCCGAATGAGATGCCTGACTTACAGGCTTGACCAAAACCAAGACCCATCAATCTATCACAGAAAATGACCGTATCTTTCTGGCCACAATGACGATAGATGTAATCAATAACGTTAGAGACTTCTTTCTTTGTCATGAGCTTATTAACAATTGAGAAGGTAACGTTCGGGTTGCTTGGCAGAAGGTCTGCAAGACGTGCACGCCCAGGTGTTGTTTCTTCGACACGCGTAACCAGCTCACCATTTTGGTCAAAGCCAGTAATCCGTGCTTTTACTTTTGCGTGCAGGCTAACAGAGCCGTTATCGAGCGCCAGCAAGATTTCCTGAATATCAGAGAAGGCCATACCCTCGCCCTTTTCTCCGTCACGTTCCATTGACAGATAATAAAGACCCAGGATGATATCCTGAGATGGCACAATGATAGGCTTACCGTTTGCCGGGCTCAGGATGTTGTTCGTTGACATCATCAGAACACGCGCTTCAAGCTGAGCTTCTAGTGATAGAGGCACATGAACCGCCATCTGGTCACCATCAAAGTCAGCATTGAACGCTGTACAAACAAGCGGATGAAGCTGAATAGCCTTACCCTCTACAAGCACTGGTTCAAAGGCCTGAATACCAAGGCGGTGCAATGTTGGGGCACGGTTTAGCATCACGGGGTGCTCGCGAATAACCTGCTCAAGAATATCCCATACTTCAGGACGCTCTTTTTCCACCATCCGCTTTGCAGCTTTAATCGTGCTGGCAAGACCATAGAGCTCCAGCTTGGAATAAATAAACGGCTTAAAAAGTTCCAATGCCATTTTCTTTGGCAGACCACATTGATGGAGCTTCAATTCGGGACCGACCACAATAACTGAACGGCCTGAATAATCAACACGCTTACCGAGAAGGTTCTGACGGAACCGACCCTGCTTGCCTTTTAACATATCAGAGAGCGACTTGAGCGGACGCTTGTTGACGCCAGAGATAATTCGGCCACGACGGCCATTATCGAATAGCGCATCAACAGATTCTTGCAGCATGCGCTTCTCGTTACGCACAATAATGTCAGGCGCAGATAATTCGATAAGACGCTTCAAACGGTTATTTCTGTTGATCACACGACGATATAAATCATTCAGATCTGAGGTAGCAAACCGGCCACCATCAAGCGGCACAAGCGGGCGCAATTCCGGCGGAATAACCGGAACCACATCCAGGATCATCCATTCAGGACGGCCACCAGATTCATTGAAGGCATCAACCAGCTTCAACCGCTTTACAAGTTTTTTCCGCTTTGCTTCAGAGCCTGTTTCACGCAGCTCTTCGCGGATTGTTTCGCGTTCCTGGTCTAAATCAAGCGCAGAGAGCAGAATTTTGATAGCTTCAGCACCAATTGCCGCCTGAAAGGCGTCTTCGCCAAATTCGTCTTGTGCATCATAATAATCTTCTTCAGACAGAAGCTGACCTTTTTGCAGTGATGTAAGACCAGGCTCAATCACAACAAAATTTTCGAAATACAGAACCCGTTCCAGATCCTTCAACGTCATGTCAACAAGCAGACCGATACGGCTTGGCAGTGATTTCAAGAACCAAATGTGAGCAACAGGTGCGGCAAGTTCGATATGGCCCATGCGCTCACGGCGAACTTTTGACAATGTAACTTCAACGCCGCATTTCTCGCAGATAATACCGCGATACTTCATCCGCTTATATTTACCGCATAAACATTCGTAATCACGCACAGGTCCAAAAATACGGGCACAGAACAGACCGTCTTTTTCAGGCTTAAATGTCCGGTAATTAATTGTTTCCGGCTTTTTGATTTCACCAAAGGACCAGGATCTGATCCGTTCAGGTGAAGCAATTGAGATCTGGATTTTATCAAAACTTTGAGCCGCTTTTGGCTGGCCAAACGGATTCATCAGATCATTCATACTATAGTCTCCTCAGCTACATATGTAGGGGGTTTGACAACATCAAGACGACTAAGCCCTAATGTGCCAGCATCACTTCACCAATTTAGTTTTCTACGTCATGCAGCTCAACATTGAGCCCCAGTGACCGCAATTCTTTTATCAGAACATTAAACGATTCTGGAATTCCTGCTTCGAAATCATCATCACCGCGCACAATGGCTTCATAAACCTTTGTCCGGCCTGACACATCATCAGATTTGACGGTAAGCATTTCTTGCAGGGTGTAAGCAGCACCATAAGCTTCAAGTGCCCACACTTCCATCTCACCAAAGCGCTGACCACCAAACTGAGCCTTACCGCCCAGCGGCTGCTGGGTAACAAGGCTGTATGGTCCAATTGAACGCGCGTGGATTTTTTCATCCACAAGGTGATGCAGTTTCAGCATATAGATGTAACCAACAGTGACCGGACGGTCGAAGACCTCGCCAGTACGCCCATCAATCAGCAATTCCTGACCTGTGTTAGACAAGCCTGCGTGCCCCAGTAAATCAATCACATCAGCTTCACGTGCACCGTCAAAAACAGGTGTTGCCATTGGCACACCGCGGCTCAGCAATTCTGATTGCTCAATAATTTGGCTGTTATCCATAGACCCAATTTTATCTGAATATTGGTCATCAGGGTAGATGTCTTTGAGAACCTTATGCAAATCCTTCACATCGCCCGTAGCACGTGCAGCTTCTGCGGCATTGCCAATCTGGACACCAAGACCGCGCGCTGCCCAGCCAAGATGCGTTTCTAGAATCTGCCCCACATTCATGCGCGATGGCACACCAAGCGGGTTCAATACGATATCAACAGGTGTTCCATCTTCCAGATATGGCATATCTTCTGATGGCATAATCCGCGAGATAACACCTTTGTTACCATGCCGGCCAGCCATCTTGTCACCTGGCTGAAGCTTACGCTTCACAGCAACAAAGACTTTGACCATCTTCATCACGCCCGGCATCAGCTCATCGCCGCGCTGAAGCTTATCTACCTTATCAGAAAAACGTCCATCAAGGCTCTTGATTGCCTGTTCGAAGTTAGCATTCTGTGCTTCGATAGATTTTTGAACATTATCGTCTTTTACAGCAATTTGGCTCACGAGATGCGGACGCATACCATCGAGGAGCTCAGCAGTTACAACAGTGTCGGTAGGCACATCTTTTGGACCGGTTGCAACTTCCTGACCCACCAGAATGGATGACATCCGGCTCAGGTAACCGCCTTCAAGGATTGCCTGCTCATCATCACGGTCTTTGGCAAGACGTTCGATTTCAGCACGTTCAATTGCTCTCGCACGTTCATCTTTTTCAAGACCACGACGAGAGAACACACGTACCTCAACGATTGTACCGGCACCACCTGGTGGGACACGCAATGACGTATCACGCACATCAGATGCTTTTTCACCAAAGATTGCCCGCAGAAGTTTTTCTTCTGGAGTCATAGGAGATTCACCCTTTGGTGTTACCTTGCCGACCAGAACATCACCTGCATTCACCTCAGCACCAACATAGACAATGCCAGCCTCATCAAGGTTTTTCAGCGCTTCTTCGCCAACATTCGGGATATCACGGCTAATTTCTTCCTGGCCGAGCTTTGTATCACGCGCCATGATTTCATATTCTTCAATATGAATAGAGGTAAACACATCATCGCGAACGATGCGCTCATTAATGAGAATGGAATCCTCAAAATTATACCCATTCCATGGCATAAATGCGACCAGCACATTTCGGCCGAGCGCCAGTTCACCATCCTCAGTTGATGGTCCATCAGCAATGATATCACCTTTGGCAACATGGTCACCAACTTTAACCAGCGGGCGCTGATTAACGGTCGTATTCTGATTTGACCGCTGGAATTTTAGCAGTGAATAAATATCAACTGGTGAAGCTGCAGCATCTCCCTCATCTTCAGCACGCACAACAATACGTGTCGCATCGACTTGGTCAACGATACCAGCGCGGCGTGACACGATCGTCACACCTGAATCGCGTGCCACACGGGACTCCATTCCTGTACCCACAATCGGTGCTTCTGATTTCAATAAGGGAACAGCCTGACGTTGCATGTTCGAGCCCATAAGAGCACGGTTCGCATCATCATTTTCCAAGAACGGAATAAGAGCCGCAGCAACAGATACCAGCTGCTTTGGCGAGACATCCATATATTCAATATCGCTTGGACGTGCCAAACCGATTTCACCTGCGCGACGAATAGGAATAAGTTCGCCGATGAATTCGCCTTTGTCATTCAGCTCAGCATTTGCCTGCGCGATGGTATAGCGACCCTCTTCCATCGCAGACACATAGCGATATTCAGACGTCACCTTGCCATCTTCGACCTTCCGGTAAGGTGTTTCAATAAAGCCATAACGATTAATCTGAGCAAAGGTTGCAAGTGAGTTAATCAGGCCAATATTCGGGCCTTCAGGTGTTTCAATTGGACAAATACGGCCATAATGCGTTGGGTGCACATCGCGTACTTCAAACCCAGCACGCTCACGCGTTAGGCCACCCGGCCCAAGGGCTGAAACACGGCGCTTATGGGTAATCTCAGATAGCGGATTCGTCTGGTCCATAAACTGTGACAATTGTGATGATCCGAAGAACTCACGAACTGCTGCCGCCGCAGGCTTAGCATTAATTAAGTCAGCTGGCATAACAGTGTCAATTTCAACAGACCCCATACGTTCACGAATAGCACGCTCCATCCGGAGCAGACCGACGCGGTACTGGTTTTCCATCAATTCACCAACAGATCGAACCCGGCGGTTACCTAGATGATCAATATCATCAATATCGCCACGACCGTCTTTCAAATCGACGAGAACCTTGACCACAGATAGGATGTCTTGCTTACGCAGAATCCGCATAGTGTCTTCGGTTTCCTGCTCAAGACGCGCATTCAATTTGACGCGGCCGACAGCAGATAAATCGTATTTTTCAGAGTTGAAGAACAGGCTAGTAAACAGCTCATGTGCACTCTCAAGTGTTGGTGGCTCACCTGGACGCATCACACGGTAAATATCAACAAGTGCTTCAGCACGGCTATTATTCCGATCTGCGGCGAGCGTATTGCGCAAATGCGGACCAATATTGATGTTATCAATGCCGAGAACAGTAAAGCCTGTGATGTCTCTTTCTGCAAAGACACCCAAAAGCTCTTCGGTAATTTCATCGCCAGCTTCTGCAATAACGGCGCCTGAGGACATATTTACAATATCCTGCGCAATGAACCGGCCAATCAGGTCGTTTTCTTCGACACGTACAAAGGCCAGACCATCTTCTTCAATTTTCCGCAATGCCCGCGGTGTTAGTTTGGTTCCGGCAGACGCCGCTACTTCGCCTGTTTCGGCGTTGATCAGGTCAGTAACAATTTTTTGTCCACGATAGCTATCAGCAACAAAGTTACATTTCCAGGCGTCACCATCGCGGGCAAATTCAACTGAGTCATAGAAATTGCTGAGAATTTCCTCGCGGCTCATCCCGACGATTTCTACTGGATCGACAATACGGCTTTCGGCAGCGGCGGCTTCCATCATTTCACGAGAGGCTTCATCAGGAAGCGCCATCAGGAATGTTGTTGCCGGTAATTTACGCTTACGGTCAATTCTAACGTTCAGAATATCTTTGGCGTCATATTCAAAATCGAGCCATGAACCACGGTAGGGAATAATGCGGGCGGCAAAGAGATATTTACCTGACGAATGTGTCTTACCCTTATCATGATCAAAGAACACACCCGGCGACCTGTGCATCTGAGAGACAATAACACGCTCGGTGCCATTGATAACAAACGTGCCATTAGTCGTCATGAGCGGCATATCACCCATATAGACATCCTGTTCTTTGATATCACGGATAGAGCGCGCTTCTGTGTCTTCGTCTATTTCCCAGACGACAAGACGTAATGTCACCTTAAGAGGTGAGGCATAAGTTATTCCGCGCTGCTGACATTCCTCAACATCGTATTTTGGCTGTTCAAGATCGTAAGAGACAAATTGAAGCACGGCACGACCAGCGAAATCATTAATCGGAAAGACCGATGCAAACGCTTCTTGAAGGCCTGTACTTTGCCGATCTTCGCGGCTGATGCCAAGCTGAAGGAACTGGTCATAACTAGAGCGCTGTACCTCGATAAGGTTTGGCATCTCTGCAACTTCTGAAAGGTGACCGAAAAATCGACGAACACGTTTGCGACTATCCAAGCTGCTGACACGTTTTGCCATCTTAAAATCCTCACTACGGCTATGGTCTCTAAACATAGTGAGAACACTCACTTATCAAGAAACAAATCCTAAAAATGCCCTGATGTTAAACCTACAGAGCGTCCAGTAATCCATTACTGCCTTGTACGGCGGTAATAAAAAACTAGTTTATAAAAAGCACCCAACACCGAATGCGAAATCGCATCCGGTGCAGGTTATTCTAATTATCGGGCAAACTTTCGAAAATCAAAGTTACTTGATTTCGACAGTCGCACCAGCTTCTTCAAGCTTTTTCTTAATTTCTTCGGCTTCGTCTTTAGACACGCCTTCTTTAACAGCCTTTGGTGCTGCCTCTACAAGGTCCTTTGCTTCTTTCAGGCCAAGACCTGTGATAGCACGAACTTCCTTGATCACGTTGATCTTAGACGCGCCAGCAGCTGTAAGAACTGCGTCAAATTCAGACTTCTCTGCAGCAGCTACACCACCAGCGTCTCCGCCAGCAACAGCAACAGCAACAGGCGCAGCAGCAGCAGATACGCCCCACTTCTCTTCGAGTAGCTTTGATAGCTCTGCCGCTTCAAGAACGGTAAGAGCTGATAGGTCTTCAGCAATTTTTTCTAAATCAGCCATGGTAATCTCCTTTAGGCTTTCACTTTCTGATCAGTTGGCAAGATGCCTACTGCAATTGATCCGCCCGCGCCTGAATAACGCGTGCTAGCTGGCTCGCAGGAGCCTGCGTGACACGTGCAACTTTTGTAGCAGGTGCGGTGAGCATGCCGATAATCTTGGCCCGCAATTCGTCCAGAGACGGCAACGTTGCCAATGCTTCAACACCAGCCTTGTCGAGAACTTTCCCGTCAAGACTACCGCCGATGATTGTCAGCTTGTCATTTGTCTTTGCAAAAGATACGAGCGTCTTCGCAGCAGAAACTGGGTCACTCGATGTCCCAATAGCTGTTGGGCCTGCAAACAGGTCCGAAAGATTTTCATACTTAGTCCCTTGCAAAGCCAGCTTGGTTAACCTATTTTTTGTCACCTTGAAACCAGCGCCAGCTTCACGCATTTTTGCGCGTAGCTCACTACTTTCTGCAACGGTTAAACCACTCTGGTGTGCCACTACAACCGAAGTTGAACTGGACAGGGTCGCTTGCAGTGTTTCGATCAGTTCGGCTTTTTCTGTCCGGTTCACCTGATCATCTCCACTTTACTATGAACAGTCCCATGGGCCTGTTCGGTTACACCAAAGCATGCAAGATCATTCCTACATGCCAATGGCCTGCCCACGAGAAAGCGAAAGCATGAATGCTTTGCACTATACCGTCTGTGCAGGCGATTAAGACCCCCCACATTGGAGGCCACCTGCAGTCTTGGACAGGATGAGAGTCTATGACAGACACTCAGTACTCAGACTGCACCCCGAAGAATGACAGCTGAATTCCTTTTAACAGCGCCAGCTTAGCTAGCAGCGCTATCTTCAACAAAAATACCAGCACCCATCGTAGAGCTTAGGGTAATTTTCTTGATGTATGTTCCTTTAGCACCAGAAGGCCGTGCTTTACGGATGGCTTCGATAAAAGCAGATGCGTTTTCAGCAATCTTGCCAGCATCAAAGCTTGCCTTACCAATGCCAGCATGAATAACGCCAGCTTTTTCCACACGGAACTGAACTTCACCGGCTTTGGCTGCTTTAACAGCAGCTGCCACATCAGCGGTTACAGTACCGAGTTTTGGATTTGGCATCAGACCTCTTGGACCAAGCACCTTACCTAGGCGGCCCACAACACCCATCATATCGGGGCTTGCAATGACACGGTCGAAAGCGTCTTCACCATTCTGGATAGCTTCGGCTAATTCTTCTGCGCCTACCAATTCTGCGCCTGCTGCTTTTGCTTCATCAGCTTTTGCATCACGTGCAAAGACAGCAACACGCACATCTTTACCGGTTCCATTTGGCATAGCAACAGCGCCACGAACCATCTGGTCAGCATGACGCGGGTCAACACCAAGATTGAGCGAAATTTCGATTGTCTCATCAAACTTTGATGTAGCATGCTCTTTAATCAGCTTGGATGCTTCATCTACAGAATAGATGCGCGTCCGGTCGATTGCTTCAGCTGTTGCTTTTTGACGTTTTGATAATTGTGCCATTTAACCCTCCACTACTTCGAGGCCCATGGCCCGTGCAGAACCGCTGATCATAGCAACGGCGCCATCCATATCTACCGCATTTAAGTCACCCATCTTTTGCTCGGCGATTTCTTTCACCTGCGAGAGTGTAACCTTACCAGCAATATCACGACCCGGTGTTGAACCACCTTTTTGCAAACCTGCTGCTTTCTTCAGGAAAAAGCTAACGGGTGCTGTTTTGGTTGTGAAGGTAAAAGACTTATCCTGATATACTGTAATAACCACAGGAACAGGCATGTTCTTTTCAAGGCTTTCTGTTGCCGCGTTAAACGCTTTACAGAATTCCATGATATTCACGCCGCGCTGACCGAGCGCTGGACCCACAGGTGGAGACGGGTTTGCGCCGCCTGCTGGAATATTCAGCTTGAGATATCCCTCAATCTTCTTTGCCATCTTTTCTATCCCTTATGGACCCTGCGATACTGCAACGGGCCCGCCTCGTGTTAATCTCTACCCAGCTCAGGCTGACTTTTCGACCTGACTATATTCAAGCTCAACCGGTGTTGACCGCCCAAAGATAGACACTGCCACCTTAAGACGTTCTTTTTCATCGTCAGCTTCTTCGACAATGCCATTAAAGCTTTCAAATGGGCCTTCAACCACCCGAACTTCTTCGCCAATGTCGAAGCTAATGGTTGAACGAGGACGCTCGACACCTTCGTCCATCTGCTTAATTAAGCGGTCTGCCTCGGCCTTGGTAATTGGCACCGGCTTTCCTTTGCCGCCTAAAAATCCTGTAACGCGGGGTTGGCTCTGAACCAGAGACCATGCTGCATCGGTCAATTCCATATTTACAAGAATATAGCCGGGGAAGAATTTCCGCTCTGCTTGCACCTTAGCACCGCGGCGCACTTCCATGACCTCTTCTGTTGGCACAAGCACGTCCTCAATCTGCTCTTCCAAACCGTGAGAAGCTGCCTGCTCCAGAATCGATTGGGCCATCTTCTTTTCAGACCCTGAAAAAACATGCACTACATACCAGCGCTTTGCCATCACTGACCAATCCTAAAAAAAATCAAAGGGCCCATATCGATCTTATGCCCCAAGGCCAAGAATAAATTGGACCACATTCGACAGAACGAAATCGACAAGCAGAAAGAAGATTGCCGCAATCGTTGCCATAATAAACACAGTAAGCGTCGCCAAACCTGTATCACGACGGTTAGCCCACGAGATGCGTGAGATTTCCTGCCGGACCTGCCTTACAAACTGTGCGGGCGACACATTAGCCATAAAAGCCAAACCTTTTCAAGTTCTAATTACGCGACAAACGGGGTCTCAAGGCACCGCGAGTTTTGCACATGCCTGACCCCGATAAAGCCAGAATTCATTCAAGTTGTGGGGAAATAGCATTATCAGCCCTTAGACGCAAGCCAAAAGCCTGAAATTAACCGTATTTTTATGATGTTTTTTTGTACCCGATTTTCTCTTTCGGTTTCCAGTGAGGAGAAAGCCAATACATCATGCCTTGATCAGCATGTGTTAAATAGGGCATATCTCTTACATTAACCTGCTACTCCATCTCCTGCTTTTCCGATAAAAAAGCGCACAAGATCGGCAGCAGAGGCTGGCGGGATACGGAGAGGATAGTGTTATGACGTCTCTTGGGACTTTCGATTATATCATCATTGGCGGCGGCACCGCTGGATGTGTTCTGGCGAACCGATTAAGCACAGACCCTGATATCCGTGTGCTGTTATTAGAAGCGGGCGGCAAAGATAATTACATTTGGGTAAAAATTCCTGTCGGCTACCTTTATTGTATGGGCAATCCGCGCACAGATTGGGGCTTTTCAACCGAGGCTGAGCAAGGCCTGAATGGACGGTCTTTAAATTACCCGCGAGGCCGTATCCTCGGCGGCTGTTCAGCTATCAACGGCATGATTTACATGCGCGGGCAGGCCCGTGACTATGACCAATGGAGACAATTTGGCAATATTGGCTGGGGCTGGGATGACGTTTTGCCTTATTTTAAGAAATCCGAAGATTATTTTAGCGGTGCTGATTCGATGCATGGCGCTGGTGGTGAATGGCGGGTGGAAGAACAACGCCTCTCCTGGGATGTTTTAGAAAAATTCCGGGCCGCATGCATGTCAGCTGGCATCCCTTCTACTGATGATTTTAACCGTGGGTCAAACGAAGGCGTTGGCTATTTCAAGGTCAATCAGAAAAAGGGGTGGCGCTGGTCTGCGGCAACAGGGTTTCTAACACCCATCAAATCTCGTAAAAACCTGACTGTCATGACGAACGCGCATGTCCATGCTCTGGCAATGGATGGCAAACATGTCACCGGCGTTACCTTTGAGGCCGGCAAGACTATTATGACGGCACAGGCAGCACATGAGGTTGTATTGAGTGCCGGTGCGATTGGCACGCCTCATATTCTGCAATTGTCAGGCATTGGACCGGGTAACCTGCTGTCAGAAAATGGTGTTGAAGTGCGTCATCAGCTCGCTGGTGTTGGTGGCAACCTGCAGGACCATTTGCAAATCAGGACTATTTTCAAAACCCAAGGGGTAACCTCTCTTAACAGCTTTGCGAATACTCTAATTGGTAAAGCAAGAATTGCGCTGGAATATGCTTTGTTCAGAAGTGGGCCAATGTCGATGGCCCCAAGCCAGCTTGGGGCGTTTGTTAAATCTGACAAAGCGATGGAAACACCTGACCTGCAATATCATGTACAGCCGCTATCACTGGGTAAATTTGGCGAACCGCTTCATCCATTTCCTGCTTTTACAGCTTCTGTCTGTAATTTGCGGCCGGAAAGCCGTGGCGTTGTTGAACTTAGCTCACCAGATCCACTGGCAAAGCCGCGCATAGCGCCGCACTACCTCTCTGCAGAAAGAGACAAGCTTGTTGCGGCTAACTCTATTCGGCTTACCCGCCACATTATCGCACAGGAGCCCATACGCTCTCACATTATCGAAGAATTCCTGCCCGGTGCACAATTTCAGTCAGATGATGAGCTAGCCGAACAGGCTGGGAATATAAGCACGACGATTTTCCATCCCGTCGGCACTGCAAAAATGGGGCATGACCCGCTCGCTGTTGTCGATAGCCGGCTTGCTGTTCATGGCCTCAAAGGAATACGCATCGCTGATGCGTCTATCATGCCGACTATCACATCAGGCAATACAAATAGCCCGACGGTCATGATTGCTGAGAAAGCCGCCGACTTTATTCTCGAAGACCGACGCACTAACACCTAGCTATCAGAGACAAGTAGCCTGTCCAGCAGCACAGCAACATGTTCTGCTATTCGCCCTGTACCATCCTTAATCTGACATCGACATGATGTACCATCTGCAATGATAGATGTGCTC
This sequence comes from Alphaproteobacteria bacterium UBA4588, assembly GCA_949529445.1. Taxonomy (GTDB): domain Bacteria; phylum Pseudomonadota; class Alphaproteobacteria; order Puniceispirillales; family Puniceispirillaceae; genus UBA4588. The sequence goes on along the minus strand of CATISA010000021.1, from coordinate 7,726 downwards.
GCATCTTCTTGACGAATGGCTGGCAACAGATTGGCTTCAGCCATCGCAATAGATGTATCATAGGTATCAGCGCCATAACCAAAGGCGCCTGCCATACCACAGCAGCTTGTTTGTATAAGTTCAACCTCAAAACCAGCAACATCACCAAGCAATGCCTGAACCGGCTTGACCACGTCAAAAGCTTTTTGATGGCAATGCCCATGTAACAACACTTTACCATCTACTTGCGCAAGGGGAAGCTCAGGCTTGTCGCGGATCAGAAGCTCTTCAAAAGTCAGGCTAGCCTCTGCTATCTTACGGGCAGAATCATCTGCTAGAAGCGCCGGGACTTCATCACGCAAAGCCAGTAGACATGATGGCTCAAGCCCAACAATCGATATCCCCTGCTCAACAAATGGCGCAAAAGCATCACAAAGACGACTTGCTTCAGCACGCGCTTTTTCAACAAGCCCTGTACTAAGGTAGGTTCGCCCGCAGCATAAAGGGCGTTTTTCCGTGATCGCCGGCGAAAACACATCATATCCTGCGGCACTTAAAACACGCAAAGCAGCACGCAGATTTTCCGGCTCAAAATACTTATTGAAGGTATCAACAAATAATATAAGCGGCATACCTGTTCCGCTTGGCTTGGCCGCAATGTCATTCCGTCCAAAAGGCTGCGATTGCCATTGTGGCAGGTCACGCTTAGCAGTAAACCCTGTTATTTTTTCAACCAGATGAGATAACCCCGGCACAAAGCGACGCGCCGATTGCATCAGATTAACAAGCGGCGCTATTTTTGCAGCATATGGCGCATAATCAGGGAGGTGGGCAATCAGCCTATCATGAATAGAAAGCCCCCTATCAGCTGTCCTCAGCGCTGTTACCTCAACCTTCATACGGGCCATATCGACACCTGTTGGACATTCCCGCTTACAGGCTTTGCATGACACACAGAGCTTTAATGTATCTGCCATCTCATCACTGACCAGCGCATCTGGACCCAACTGCCCAGAGAGCGCAAGACGCAGGCTATTAGCCCGCCCCCGCACAGAATCACCTTCATTACGGGTTGTACGGTATGAGGGGCACATCACGCCGCCTTCTAAGTTACGACAAGCTCCATTATTGTTACACATCTCAACCGCGCCCTGAAGCCCACCTGCACCGCCTGGCCAGGCTGACCAATCTAGTTGGGTTGGAAAATCATTCACCTTATAGCCTGGTGAGAACCGAAATAACTCCCGGCTATCCATTTTTGGTGCATCAATAATTTTACCCGGATTAAACAGACCGTGCGGATCAAACGCTGCTTTTACCTGCCGGAATAATTGCGGCATTACCGGCCCGAACATTGTCTCATTAAATTCAGAGCGCACAATGCCATCGCCATGCTCACCAGAATGCGAGCCACCATATTTTTGCAGCAGCGCAAATGCCTCCTCAGCAATGTTACGCATCACCTCAACATCATTGGCAACTTTCATATCCAGAACAGGCCGAACATGCAGACAACCAACTGATGCATGCGCATACCATGTGCCCTTAGTGCCATATTTAGTGAAAATATCGGTCAGACCGGCTGTGTATTCTGCTAAATCTTTTAGCTCAACAGCACAATCCTCAACAAATGAGACGGGCTTTGCCGATGCTTTCATGCTCATCATGATATTCAGACCGGATTTACGCATTTCAGCGACACGACCCTGCATGCCAGCATCAACGGCTTCAACCACACCGCCTGTCCATTCAGCATTTTTATCCCAGCCAAAACCAAGATCAGCCATCACTTCATGAAGCTGTTTCAGACGCCGATAATTTTCATCCATATCCGGCTCAGCAAACTCGACCAGAAGAAGTGCCGCTGGTGTACCGCGCACAGCTTCCTCGATAATCGGTTGATAAATCGGAATAGACCTCGCAAGCGAAATCATCGTGTCATCAACAAGCTCAACCGCCACCGGGTCCAGCCTTACAAGGTGCTGCGCCGCATCCATCGCTTTATAAAAGGTGGGAAAATGGCAGATGCCCATTAGTTTTTGTGACGGCAACGGCCACAGTTTCAATTCAATCGCAGTTGAATAGGCAAGTGTACCTTCTGAGCCAACCAGAAGATGAGACAGGTTTATGCCATCACCTGCAGAACCGCCTGGACGCATCGCCATAGCATCGGGAATAAGAGCATCGATATTATAGCCGCCAACCCGCCGAAGGACTTTTGGGAAACGGGCCAGAATTTCATCTGCTTGACTGCGCCCCATCTCTAACAAATCGGGAAGAATTGCCCCAAGCTGGCCATCATAGGCCTGCGCATCATCAGCTAAATTACCAAAGCGAGCCGTACTTCCATCTGCCATAATAGCATCAATGGCGGTCACATTATCACGCATGATGCCATAGCGGATAGACCGCCCACCACAGCTATTATTGCCTGCCATACCGCCAATTGTTGCGCGGCTGGACGTTGATACATCTACCGGAAACCAAAGGCCATGCGGCTTAAGCTGGCGGTTTAATTCGTCAAGCACAATACCTGGCTCAACCCAGCAGCGCTGCGCTTCTACATCAAGCGAAATAAGCCGGTTCAGAAATTTTGTATTATCAATGACAATCGCTTCATTCACTGTCTGACCACATTGCGAGGTGCCGCCGCCACGCGGCAGCACAGCAAGCCCCTTCTCACGCGCAAAATCGAGTGCCGCAACAACATCATCAAGACATTCTGGAACAACAACCCCATGTGGGATCATCTGATAGATAGAGGCATCGGTTGCATAACGACCACGTGAAAAACGGTCATCTAACAGCTGGCCACGAAGTTGTTTACTTAAGGACGAAAAAGAATAAGAACGAAAATCATCTGGCATGTAAAATCAAACACCCTTGAAAAAATGACTGGCTTGAAAAATGACTGGCATTTATTTAATTATGTAAACCCTTTGATAGAGGCATAACCACCAGATAGAAAAGGTGTGACCGCGTCCCTTGGAATATGCAAAACACTATGCCATAACGGAAGAAGTTTGGACTATCTTTTCCATTATTCAATAACATAAGTTATTAGAGTTGAAATTAAAGGGTTATATCCGAGTATGGCAAATACATCCTATAAAGCCGGGAAGCATTTTCTTCAGATTCCTGGACCATCAAATGTTCCTGACCGCATTCTGCGTGCAATGGATTATCCGACCATTGACCATCGTGGGCCTCATTTTGCCGAAATCGGAAAAAAGTGCCTTGAAGGCATGAAGACGATTTTCAAAACTGATAGTCATGTGATTATTTACCCTGCCTCTGGAACTGGTGCGTGGGAAGCAGCGCTCGTAAATCTATTATCACCGGGTGACCTCGTGCTGATGGTCGAAACAGGCCATTTCGCAACGCTCTGGCATACAATGGCAACAAAATTGGGCATTAAAACAGAATTTCTGTCAACAGACTGGCGCCGCGGCGTAGATGCAGGCGCTATTGAAGAACGGCTACGTGCTGATACCAAGAGCAAAATTAAAGCTGTCTGTGTTGTACATAATGAAACATCAACAGGGTCTACGTCTCGGATTGATGATGTCCGTGCTGCGATGAATGCTGCAGGCCATAATGCGTTGCTCATGGTTGATACAATTTCATCACTAGCGTCTATGGATTACCGGCATGATGAATGGGGTGTTGATGTCACGGTTTCTGGCTCACAAAAGGGCCTGATGCTGCCACCTGGTCTATCGTTTAATGCGCTATCAGAACGAGCCCTTGAGGAGTCGAAGACGGGCGGCATGCCGAGGTCTTATTGGGATTGGCAGGATCAGATTGCGCCAAATAAATCTGGTGCTTTCCCATTCACCCCTGCAACCAATCTTCTCTATGGTCTTGCTGAAGCTATCGATATGCTTCATGAAGAAGGCCTTGATAATGTTTTCGCACGGCATGACCGGCATGCAGAAGCAACACGGCGTGCTGTTCAGGCATGGGGTCTTGAAGTACTGTGTCAGGAGCCTCGGAATTTTTCATCTGTTCTCACAGCTGTAATGTTGCCTGACGGCCATAATGCCGATGCATTCCGAGCGATAGTGCTAGATAATTTCGATATGTCACTAGGCAATGGTCTGGCAAAACTCTCTGGCAAGGTTTTTCGGATAGGACATCTTGGTGACTTTAACGACCTTATGCTTGCCGGCACATTGAGTGGTGTTGAAATGGGCCTTAAGCTAGCAGGGGTGCCACATCAGACAGGCGGGGCTGCGGCTGCGATGAGTTATCTCTCAGAAACGAGCCAGACACATTCATAAATAGGACGAAAAGGACTTTTATCATGTCACAAACGGTAGAAGAAGATCTTATCCTGGAACGGGACGGTGCGGTGTTAATGATAACGCTTAACCGGCCCCATCGCCGCAATGCACTGACGTTCGAAATGTACGAAGAAATACGCCAGATTTGTAGCCGCGCTGGCAAAGAAGGCGATTTAAAAGATGTCAAAGCCCTCATCTTTATCGGCGGTGGTGATAAAGCCTTCGCTGCTGGCACTGATATTTCGCGCTTCAAGGATTTTGCCAGTCCACAAGATGCTATTGATTATGAAACCCGCGGTGAAGCTGTGATGGAAGAAATCGAAAGCTGCGCCGTACCAACAATTGCTGCTTTAAACGGATTTGTCACTGGTGGTGGTGCAGCGATTGCTGGTTCTTGCACCATACGCATTGGCGCAGAGGATATTAAAGTAGGCGTACCAATTGCGAGAACTCTCGGCAATTGTTTAGCACTTTCAAATCTACGACGTTTTATTGCCTTGCTCGGTGAGCCACGTGTTTCCTATATGCTTGTCACGGCGCAACTAATGGATGCTGCTGAAGCCAAATCAAGCGGCTTTATCTCTGAACTACTGCCAGACAGAGATGCCGTTGTAGCGCGTGCACGGGCGTTGGCAAGCGACATTACAACTTTTGCCCCGTTAAGTATTCGCGCCTCTCGTGAGGGTATCAAGCGTCTGCGTAACGCTACCCCCCTCCCAGACGATTCCGACCTTATCAAATTATGCTATGAAAGTGCTGATTTCAAAGAAGGTATGACAGCCTTCTTTGAAAAGCGTCAACCAGAGTGGCGCGGCGAATAACATAAGCCACCTTACACGCTGTTTTTAAAAGTGGAAATGCACCTTTAATCTTGTTGGGATTTGGTATACCATATTGTGTGTAAAGATGTTTAATAGATAGGGCTATCAGTGTGAAAATACCTCTAAAACAGCTCAAATAAGGCTGAAGAAATACACTCTGGCCCATTTGTTATCTAGCTTGTGTGCCACAACACCTCCCTACCCCTCATTTCATAATATTACGGCGTACTCAACTGAGACTCAATTTCAGGTAAGATAAAAAAGAGGAAAAAACAGATGACACAAAAACCTTATAACGGCATTTGGCCTGTAGCTCCGACCCCGTTTCTCCCAACAGGCGCAGTTGATTATAATGGCATGAAAAGGGTTCTTGACCTGATGATTGACCAAGGTGTTGACGGTATCTGTATTCTGGCAAACTTCTCCGAACAATTTTTGATTTCTGATGCTGAGCGTGAGCAGCTCACCCGGGTCAGTCTTGAGCATGTAGCGGGTCGTATACCGGTGATTGTTACGATTAGCCATTTTGCCACCGACATTGTTGTCGGACGGGCCCAGTTTGCTAAACAACTTGGTGCCGCTATGGTTATGATGATGGCACCTTATCATGGGGCTTTGCTCAAAGGGACAGCGCAGCAGACTTACCAGCAAGTAGACGCGGTTGGCGCGGTTGGCATTCCTATCATGATACAAGATGCTCCCCTATCAGGGGTTGAGCTTCCGGTGCCGCTTCTGGTGCAAATGGCACAGAATATCGAGATGGTTAAATTATTTAAAATTGAATGTGCTGGTGCAGCCGCTAAACTGCGCGAGCTTATTGCGGCAGGCGGCGATGCAATCGAAGGCCCATTTGATGGAGAAGAAGCTATTACATTAATGGCAGATCTCGATGCAGGAGCATCAGGGTCAATGACCTCTGGCTTGATACCTGACCTTATTGGACCTGTCATCCGCAGCTATCTTGCTGGCGACAGACAGGCAGCCTTGCAAATATATAATCGTATTCTTCCTATTATCAATCATGAAAATAGACAATGTGGCTTCCGCGGTACGAAGGCTGCCTTGGTTGCAGGAGGTGTTATTAAATCTGATTTCTGCCGCCACCCAATTCCACCGCTTCATGATGAGACGCGTGCAGCCTTACTTGAACTGCTGAAAATGGAGGACCCACTGATACTTAGGTGGGGACAGTAATGGCAAAACCTTCTGCCCTAAGGTCACTTATTGAAGAAGGACAACTTCCTATCAAACAGCGCAAATTGTTAGGGGAAGAGACTGCTGAAACTTTGCGTGAACTTATCCTATCAGGCAAGTTGCCTGCTGGCACATCTATTCCAGAGCGCGATCTTGCTGATGCACTGGGGATTAGCCGAACGCCTATGCGAGAAGCAATGCGGGTCCTTGAAACTGAGGGTTTAATTGAATATTCAGCAACAAGGCGGCCAAGTGTTGCCAACCCATCTCTCGAAACGCTTGCCCACAATCAATCGGTTATTGGCGCGCTAGAGGCACTTGGTGGCGGACTTGCCTGTCAACACGCAACCCAAAAAGAAATCGACAATATCGTTGAATTAAATCAGCGCATCTCTCAGAAAAATGATGATGCTGCCCCGCTTGAATTTTTCAAAATGGATATGAATTTTCATATTGCTATCGTTGCAGCAAGCGGCAATCACCCCCTTATTGAAACACACCGGCACTATATTGCACGACTTTGGCGGGCACGCTTTATATCGTCATCGCTGAAATTGGGCCAGCAAAACACATTAGAGCAACACCAGTATATTGTTGATATGCTAGTGAAACGAGACGCAGCCGCAACCGCATCTGCCCTAGAACATCATCTGGAAACATCATTCAAAAATGTTGCGAAGGCTCTCATCGAGCAGGAAAAGGAGATAGAAGGTCAATGAAACCACGTATTGGAATAATTCCGGGTGACCCCTCTGGTATAGGCCCCGAACTCATTGCAAAGTTACTGAGTGATGAAGGCGTAAAAGAGCAGGCTGATATTTTGCTTATTGGCGATACGCATCTACTTGAGATGGGTCAAAGCCAAGCTGATGCTGCTTTTTCACTGACGCCATGTGATGCCCGTACAAGCGACTGGGTAGACCTACCCAGTTTTGCCCATCATGTACAGAATACAATTGAGCCTGATGATGTAATAAATGCCACTGTCACAATTGAGAGCGGTAAATCAGCACTCGCTAATCTGAATACCGCGCTTGAATTAGCGCGTGATGGTATTATTGATGCGATTACATTTGCTCCCTTTAATAAGGCCGCGCTTATTGAAGCCGGTCTTGGTCATGAAGATGAGCTCCATTATATAGCCGAATTTCTCGGTGTTGAAAATTATGTCTCAGAATTAAATACGCTTGATGGTGTCTGGACAAGCCGTGTTTCTAGTCATATCTCATTAAAAGAAGTACCAGACTACATAACCAAAGAGCGTATCAATGAGGCTGTTTATCTTATTGATAGAACCTTAAAGCGTTCTGGTTTGGCACGCCCCCGTCTTTCTGTTGCTGCCCTCAATCCCCATGCAGGTGATAATGGCAATTTCGGCACAGAGGAAATTGACGTTATCGCACCAGCTGTTCAGGCCCTTCAAGCACAACAGGTTAATTTGGATGG
>CATISA010000020.1 GCA_949529445.1 Alphaproteobacteria bacterium UBA4588 | reverse complement strand
CCCAACGGAATTGTCTCATCATGGGCCGTTGCAAGAACACGTTCATTAAATGAAAGCCAACTTAGCTCTCTGTCAAATAATGGTTTGTCGGTGTCATACGGGCCGCTTAATACGGATGTCTGTGGCATACGCCTGATTATCTCCAAAACAATAAATTTATATCCACTGCGTCTTTATCGTTTTAACGTATTACGATGACGTAAAGCAACGTTACATTATGGTCAGAGTAAATGGTGACATCAAATGGCAAAAAATACCGCCATATACCTTATTTAGTGGTTACATACTTGCAGACCATCATCTGTCTGTGATTTGCTGAGAACAATGATAGTGAGGTCATTGTTAGATGCTGCCGCGCACAACCTTGAAGGAGATTAGTTTTGGCTACTTATATGATTGTTGATGTTAATATTCATGATGTGGATGCCTATGAAATTTACAAATCACAGGTTGCTCCGATTATCAAAAAATTTGGCGGGGAATATCTGGTTCGTGGCGGCGCGCATGAAGTATTAGAAAATGACCTATGGTCCCCCACACGCATGGTAATGGTCCGCTTCCCTGATAAAAAATCTGCACTAGATTTTATCCATTCTGATGAATATGCGCCGGTTAAAAAAAAGCGGCGGGATAATTCTGACGGTACAGTATTGATTGTCGAGGGCTTGTAATTTCTTCACTATGATTTCGTTTTTACAGATAAGCTTTGTATATCATTTTAGGACAGCGTAACAATGACAATTCCTTCTTTGTTTGATAACCGGTTGCGCCTGCCTCTCATCGCAGCACCAATGTTTCTGTCATCAGGACCTGAGCTTGTGATTGCCTGTTGCAAAGCTGGTATTGTTGGCACCTTTCCTGCCAAGAACCAGCGAACCCTTGAGGGGCTGGAGGCATGGCTTGATACCATCACAACTGAGCTCGCAGCTTTCGAGGCCGAGACAGGATGCAAAGCCGCCCCATTTGGGGTTAATCTGATTGTGCATAAATCAAATGAGACACTCCAAGATGAGCTTGCGATAGTCGCAAAATATAAAGTGCCCCTCGTGATCACATCACTTGGTGCAGTCAGTGATCTTATCGCAGAAGTTCATTGTTATGGCGGTATTGTATTCCACGACGTTATCAATATGCGCCATGCTCGCAAAGCAGTTGGTGCTGGTGTTGATGGCCTGATTGCAGTTGCAGCAGGGGCAGGTGGTCATACAGGGCAAGCAAACCCATTTGGGCTGGTAAACGAAATTAAACACGAATTTGATGTCACTGTCCTTCTATCTGGCTCTCTTAGCTCGGGCGGTGATATTGCAGCAGCCCAAATGATGGGCGCTGATTTCGCCTATATGGGGACGCGCTTTATCGCAACAGAGGAAAGCATGTCTCAAGATGATTACAAAAAAATGATCGTCGATGCCAAAGCAAGCGATATTGTCCTGACAGATACAATTACTGGCGTAAATGCTAGCTTCATGACGCAGAGCCTGAATGCTGTTGGTATTGATATCACATCTTTAGAAAATCATGGTGCGCTTGATATCAATAAAGAATTAAGTGACGCCCGTGACGGCAAGACGAATGACATAACGCCGTGGCGCGATATTTGGTCTGCTGGCCACGGTGTTGGCACGATCAGCGCTGTTGAGCCTGTTGCCAGTCTGGTTGATACTCTTGCGCGTGAATATCATGCACGGTTTGCCGAACAGACAGCGCAATCATCTCGCTTTGTAGCCTATCCGCTCCATGACCAGCCACACAAAGGATAATATTTCGGTGACGCGCGCCAACGTAACTGGTCCGCCATTTGCGCCTCCGATTTTACCGCGCTCAAAAGACGGACAAGTATCGCTAGCCCCGTTTGACTGGCAAGTGCCAGACCGTTTTAACATTGCTGAGGCTATCTGTGATAAATGGGCAGATACCCAACCAGATAAGCTCGCCCTCATTCATGTGCCGGTCAGCCAAGCAGGCTTCGAGACAGCTGAAAGCTGGTCATACGGGATGTTGGCAGACTATTCCAACAGGCTTGCCCATCTATTTAGCGAATATGGGATTAAGAAAGGTGACAGGATAGCAGTTCTGCTACCACAAAGTCCGGCTGTCATTCTTATGCACCTAGCTGCTGCGCGGCTCGGCGCGATATTAATTCCTCTTTTTGTTCTGTTCGGGCCTGATGCACTTGCCTACCGACTATCAGATTCAGGCGCGCGTCTGATTGTAACAGATGCAGAAAATATAACAAAACTTGATGAAATTGCAGGTGATTTACCTGAACTCACCGCCCTCTGGTGTGTTGAGGAGATATCCCCATCTCTGGCTCATGTGCGCCCATTCTGGGATGATATTAGACAACAGGCGCCAGAGCAGATGATGCGCAATGATAGTCTGGCTGATGAACCTGCTATAATGATTTATACCTCGGGTACCACTGGCGCGCCCAAAGGGGCATTACATGCCCACCGGATTTTACTTGGCCATTTGCCCTCACTTGAATGCGGGTATGACAGTTTTCCCTACCCCGATGATAAAGGCTGGACGCCTGCTGATTGGGCCTGGATTGGCGGGATGATGGATCTTGCCCTACCTTGTCTATATTTTGGTGTGCCGCTGGTTAGCTGTGCCTTGCGAAAATTTGATCCCGAAGCCGCATGGGAGCTTGTGAGGTCGCAAGATATCCGCGTGATGTTTCTACCGCCAACAGCCCTAAAACTCATGCGGGCCGCAGCGGTTCCAGAACAGGTTTCAATCCGGTCTATTATCTCTGGTGGCGAAGCCCTTGGTGAAGAATTGCTAGACTGGGGCCGCCAGACATTTGGTATCACAATAAATGAAATTTATGGGCAGACCGAATGCAATCTTGTTATCGGAAGTTGCCGGTCTGTTGAAGCAACCCCGCCTCTGATGATGGGGCGAGCTATCCCAGGGCATATTATTGATATCATTGACCAAGATGGCCACCCACTTCCTGCCGGCATCGTAGGAGAAATTGGTGTAAAGAGCCCACACCCTGTGATGTTTTTGCGTTACTGGGGGCGCGCCAAGCAGACAGCCGCAAAATTTATCAATGGATATCTGAAAACTGGCGATTTAGGGGTCTGTGATACAAATGGCTATTTCCAATTTATAGCACGCGATGATGATATCATTACCTCATCAGGTTATCGTATTGGGCCAACAGAGATTGAAAATTGTCTGATGTCTCACCCACAAATCTTGATGGCAGCCATCATTGGCGTACCATGCCCAGAGCGCACCGAGGCTATCAAAGCTATCCTCGT
>CATISA010000019.1 GCA_949529445.1 Alphaproteobacteria bacterium UBA4588 | reverse complement strand
CCCATCCATCAATGACCTTATCAAGTAGAGTGGCATATTCAGCCCGGATAGGCGTGAGAATTGTATCGTCATCAAACACATTCTCTACAACCAGATAGCCATTTTCATGAAAAGATGCGAGTTGGTTTTCGGTTAGCATAGCCTTAGTAACCCCTCTCACAAAACATCACGATATAAGATCATGCTGCTGGGCACTCACACAAAAAGCAGACAAGCCCTCTTCATCGAAGGTAAATCCAATACCAGGTATTTCAGGCGCCTGAGCAAACCCATCCCTTATGATAAGGGGGTGAGAGATATATCTGTCAAGGCCAAATCCGTGGGCTTCAAGAAATGATGCATTCGGGCAGGCAGCCATCAGATGAACAGTGATATCGTGCGCCCCATGTGAGGCAATTGGTAAATGAAAGGCTTCCGCCAATGCTGCAATCTTCATAAAAGCAGACACACCACCACAATTTGTCACATCTGGCTGAGGATAACTTATTGGCGTGCGTTTAATTGTTTCAGCAAACTCCCATAGGCTCCTGAAATTCTCACCTGTTGCAACAGCAAGCCCGCCTTCTTGTGCAACCCTCGTCAGACCATCAATATCTTCAGGTACAACAGGCTCTTCAAACCAGAGGGGCATAGAGGGCTGGAACGCACGTGCTGCTGTAATTGCCTCATTTGCTCGGTATTTCATATTCGCATCAATCATCAAGGTGAAGTCATCACCGACATGGCGACGTATTGTTGCCAGTCTTGCAACATCTTCAGATAGAATATCACGCCCCACTTTCATCTTATATGCTGTCTGGCCGGTTGAAATAGCTGCGTCCACAGTCGCAAGAAGTTCGTCGCCCTCTAGATGCAAATCAATGCCACCCGCATAGCATTTGACAGATGATGAATAGCCGCCAAGCAATCGCCAGAGTGGAAGATTGGCGCGTTGTGCCTTAAGATCCCATAAAGCAATATCAATGGCAGACAGGGCCAGAACCATAGGTCCGCCGCGACCTCCATAATGGCAGGCCCACCAGATCTTGTCCCATATAGCAGCAATTTGATCGGCGTCTTCACCAGCAAGAAGTGGAACAATATCAGCTTCAATACTTTTATGAATGGCTGCCCCGTTATGACCACCCGTGAAAGTATAGCCTATTCCCGTAACACCTGTTTCATCCGTAAGGGTGATGGTAATAAGTTCTATGACGTCATGCTCGCCATGGCGAGCATCGACTAGTCTGGTAGCAGGAGGCAATGCAAAAAATCCAACTTTGACTTTTAGGATTTTTGCCATTGCTATGCCTTGCGTCAGCTTTGATCACAGGATGATCAAAGGAATATAGTTACAATTCCTGGCCACATTAGTAGCACAGAAAGTGCTAGAAGCTGAATGCCAATGAACGGTAGGAACCCTCGGAAGATATCTGTAAGTGAGATATGCGCAGGAGCAACAGATTTCAGATAGAATGCTGCAGGCCCAAATGGTGGTGATAAGAATGACACTTGCATATTCATACAGAACACCACACCAAACCAAACGGCGATATGTCGTGGCTCAAGTGCGCCAAATATACCGATATCTTCGATAGGAAGCTTCCGAACGATAGGCAGAAAGACCGGCATGATGAGCAGAACAATGCCAACCCAGTCCATAAACATACCCATGATGAGAAAAATCAACATCATAAACAGGATTACGCCCATTGCTGGCAGCTCGTAGCCAACAATCAGATTTGCCACAAAAGTTGGGCCACCTACCAGAGTATAAGCTGCTGCAAGCGCCGCCGCACCGATTGTTACCCATATGATAGTTCCAGTTGATTTCAGGGTGCGCATCACTGAATCCCAGACAATCTCAAACGTCATTTCACGTCTAATCAGTCCGATAACAAATACTGCGATAACACCCATGCCTGCTGCTTCAGTAATGCCAGTAATCCCGCCATAAATAGACCCAAGCACAACCCCAATAACAACGGTTGGCGCAATTAAACCTTTACCCATATTCCAACCAGTATTTGTCCTATCCTTCCCAACTACAAAATAAATAAGGGCAAGGCTCAAGAAGAAAGCACCAGCAATATAGGGCATGTCAGATACCATACCTAAGAAGATAGGGTCGACTCCTTCTTCAACGATATTCTCACCTGTTAGGGTAAAGAATAACGCGCGGAAAAATAGCACGCCGGTAATCCACAAAGAAAAGCGTGACAGGAAGCCAATAAACATGAGCCCCTTCTCACCGGGTGCCGGCGCATTAGGATCAGGTTCTGGAAGTGGTGCTGTTTCAGGCTTCATCCGAGTGATTATCATAATGTAAATAATAAAGAACGAAGCCAGCATAAAGCCCGGTAGAAAGGAGGCTGTGAATAGAGCCTTGATGGATGTTTCTGTAATAAGACCGTAGAAAATCAGAACAATAGACGGTGGGATCATCGTACCAAGAGACCCGGAGGCGCAAATAGTTCCTATAGCAAGGTTCTGGCTGTAACCAAGTCGTAGCATCTGGGGCAGAGCAATCAGGCCTAACAGAACAACCTCGCCGCCGATAATGCCTGACATGGCGGCCATGATAACAGCCATGATTGATGTTACGATAGCTATGCCCCCACGCGTACGGTTCAGCCATACATTTAATGAAGAATACATATCGCGTGCGATGCCCGAACGTTCCAGCAATGCCGCCATAAAAATAAACAAAGGCACTGATATCAAAACATAGTTGGTCATCTGTCGATATATTGCCTGACTTAGGACGGAAAAGGGGCCGCGACCAAAATCCATAAACATAATGTCAGGGCCAAACTTCAATACCAACGCGACAACAGCTAAAATTGCTGACGCAAAGCCGAGAGGCATTCCGATCGCCAACAAAACAAACATGCTAGCAAACAAAATCAGGCTAAGGGTGCCTACATCAACCATTAGGAACGCTCCTCAAGGGTTCTACGAATATTTTCAATTTCTGTTTCGTCGATTTCATCTGCAGGTGAATATTTTTTATCTTCTTTGTTCCAGTCTGCAATTAAGTTCGAAATCGCCTGAATTGTTACCAGCAAGACAGCAATTAGGATAGCAGGTTTGACAGTTGCAGGAATCGGAGGATCCCATGCTGTACCAAAGCGTTCGAACCTTTCAAACTTATCTAAAGCCTCATCAAAGCTTCCCCAAACTAGACAAAATGTGAATATCATAATCAAGATCACAGAGACAGAATCAGCAAGTTTCTTAGCCCAACGTGGGAACATTTCGTAAATAATAAAAATTCGAATGTGACTGCGCTGCTGCATTGCGTATAGGCCAGAAAGAAGAAAAAGGAACGAGGCAATCCACAAAGACAGCTCATTTGCCCACAGTGTAGGCTTGTTAAATACATATCTAGAGATAACTTCATAAAGCATTACAATTTCGATGAAGACAATCGACATAAAAGCTATTCGAGAGCTTATTAAAGAAACAATGTCGAAAAAACCAGACCGGTCTGGTTCGATAGCTCCTTTGACGTCTGAGAAATAAATGCCCCCGAAAAAGAGGGTCGATGCAAGCATTATGAGCAGAGATTTTGCGAGAAACCCGCCCTCTGGGCGAAGCATTTCATGGACCCCAACCTGACTGCCAAAAAATAATTTATTTACTACCATAACTGCAAATAACAGAAGTGTTAGCCCACAGGACCACAACATTGTAGTTCTCATTAAACCTCTGTAACGCCCCAGCCATACGCTCTGTTCTTGCATGCTCACCACCAGTTTAACGAATAATAAAATATTAAAATAATTTATAAAAAATAAAAGATGAGTAAACGAAGCGATTTCTTTTTACAAAAACCGCTTCGTTCAATTTTTCCTAAGCTTTACTGGGAGATTAGACCAAGCTTGCCAAGGTAATCACGGTGGCTAGCAACCATTGCAGCTGCTTCTGGTGTTTTTGCAGCCCAGCCGTTCCATGCTTCTTGTGCAATTGCTCTAAACTTTGCACGATCCTCAGTTGACCAGTCGTAAAGCTTTACGCCTTTAGCTTGAAGCATTGCTGCAGCTTCGGCATTCTTCTTTTCATTCGAGAGCGCTGCATGCAATGATACTTTCTGCATTGCTGTCTCGATAATCCGACGCTGTGACTCTTTTAGTCCATCCCAAACAGCTTTATTACAAGCTAGGTGATCTGATGGCATTGAGTGGAAACCGGGGTATGTTGCATGTTCAACAAGGTCATAGATACCAAGACCAACGTTGTTGTTTAGGCCCGATGCATCTGCACCATCGATGATGCCAGTTTCAAGCGCTGTAAAAATTTCTGTGAAATCCATAACAATTGGAGATGCGCCTAGGCCTGTAAAGATTTCTGTTTCCAAACCTGGAGGCGAACGGAACTTCCAACCTTTAAGATCTTCAAAACCTCTGATTGGCTTTGATGATGACAGGCTTTCCTGCCCGTAGATTGACCAACCAATAAGCTGCATACCGAACTTATTGTAAAGATCCTGAGCAGCATCATAACCACCACCATAATAAAGCCAGCTATACTGCTGCCATGGAGTGTCATAACCACCCATAATATCACCAACAAACTGGAATGCAGGGTTTTTACCAGTCTGATAAGAACCACCTGTCATATCACAGTCAAGAATGCCGTTCGCTGCTGCATCGAAGGTCTCAACTGAACTGACAACTGAAGACGCCCAGAACATTTCAATATCGATTGAACCTTCTGACATCACTTCAATGTCTTTTTCAAATTCCTGATAAATCTGACCTGTTGGGTGGTCAGCTGCATAGTGTGTTTGAATCCGCAGTGTCGTTGCTGCAGATGCAGGCAAGGCTATAGCAGACAGTGCTACAGCTGAAACTGCTAAATTTAAGAATTTCATTTGTTTTCTCCATGTGTTTAATAAGGAGTGCCCGTATGAAAACAAGAGCAACCTCCCCCTCAGTGACAACGATTAGACATGTAAGATGCAAAGTCTGTCTAGTAAAACTTGGTAAACCAGCTGATTTCGCAAAGATATGTATCTACTAATAAAGCGTTGGTTAGCAGTAATAAATTTGATGTGATGCTAAATTATTCCATTGCTCTGAATAAAAAACACGGTAAATAACATTGCTAGAAGTGGCTAAATTCTGCAGTAAAGTTACTGTTTTTAGCGTGATAGATAGATTTAAAATTAAGTCAATTCCGCGCTGCCTCATGCAATTATACAGATTTCAGGGGACGGAAATTCAATGGTTGAAAATTTTAGGTATATTTTAATAATCAGGACAATTTTTTGTTAATTCATTTTTTAGAGATTTGTTACAAGACCGAATCGCCTCACATCAGGATAGTTAATGTCCGTCGCTACGCTGTTTTAAAAAAAACTGCAATAGTAACTGTAAAATTGGTTGCCTGAATGGTTAATTGTAGCCCCAGTAATTTTTTTATCTCATCCTGGCGAGGTCTAGTCCTACAATAACCGATAACAATAAAAGTATAATAAAGGAATATCACCATGGTGAAAATCGAATGTGTTGTGAATGTAACCTCTAGAATAGGGGAGAGCCCTGTCTGGGACAGTCGCACTCAGACACTATTATGGGTTGATATTCCAGTAGGTCTCGTCCATCGCTTCTCCCCTGCTAATAGTCGTCATGAGCAGATAGAGTTTGGTGAAAAAATTGGCAGTTTTGCCCTTCGCGAAAGTGGCGGATTATTCATTGCTGGCGATAGTGGGCTGCAGACGTTTGACCCTGAAACAGGCGCCCGCACTATTTTACATCATCCAGAACCTGAAATGACCATGAACCGGTTTAATGATGGTGTTACCGATAATCAGGGGCGTTTTTGGGTCGGTACCATGAATGATAATAAGGATGTCCGCGGCACAGCGCCGGAACCAACAGGCCGATTTTATCGCTTTGATCCAGGTGGTACCTGTATGCCGTGGAAAGATAATATTTACACACCCAATGGCATGACCTTCTCGCCAGATGGCAAGCGGATGTATTTTGCTGACTCATTTCCGGACCGTCGCACGATCTGGATGTGTGACTATGATACCGACACTGGTAACCCTGTCTCAGAGCCGACAGTCTTTTTTGACACGCACGCAATTGCCGGCCGACCGGATGGTGCCTGTGTTGATGCTGAAGGTTGTTACTGGATGGCGGGAGTTGGCGGTTGGCAGATCGTTCGTATTACACCGCAGGGTATGGTGGATAGAGTTATTGAAATGCCGGTTGAAAAACCGACAAAACCGATTTTTGGTGGGCCAAATTTAGATGTTATGTATGTCACCTCTCTTGTCCAAGGGTTGAGCGAGGTTGACCGCGCTAAACAGCCATTAGCTGGCGGCGTCTTTGCTATCACAGGACTAGGAGTGAGTGGGCTTGATCATGTCAGGTTTGCTGGCTAGCGTTTGTGACATAAGGAAAAATAAAAATGCTAAAACGACTGTTGATAACAGGAGCGGCTGGTGGCATCGGGCAGGAAATGCGCAACCGGCTGAGCCATATGGCCGAGATCATTCGAGTGTCAGACAAAGCAGCTCTGGGTGACGCGGGTGCCAATGAAGAGGTGATGGAATGTAATCTTGCAGATAAGGATGCCGTCTTTAAGCTCGTGAAGGGTTGCGATGGTATTTTGCATCTTGGCGGAATTTCTATCGAAGATAGCTGGACGCCTATCAAGGACGGAAATATTGATGGCATTGTAAATCTCTATGAAGCGGCGCGCTTATTAGGCCATCCGCGGATAATTTTTGCTAGCACCAATCATACTGTTGGATTTTATCGCCAGAGTGAACGCAT